>NZ_JBFBNW010000007.1:0-394543 GCF_040683955.1 Streptomyces sp. NPDC093111
TCGAGGGCGCCCTGGGCGATGCCGATGGCCTGGGCGGCGATCGTGATCCGGGTGTGGTCGAGGGTCTTCATGGCGGTGGCGAAGCCGGTGCCCTCTGCGCCGATCATGCGGTCGGCGGGGATGCGGACGTTGTCGAGGTAGACCTCGCGGGTCGGGGAGCCCTTGATGCCGAGCTTCTTCTCCGGGGCGCCGAAGGAGACGCCCTCGTCGGACTTCTCGACGACGAAGGCGCTGATGCCCTTGGAGCGCTTCTCCGGGTCGGTGACGGCCATCACCGTGTAGTACTCGGAGACGCCGGCGTTGGTGATCCAGCGCTTGACGCCGTTGAGGACCCAGAAGTCGCCGTCGCGCACGGCGCGGGTCTTCATGCCGGCGGCGTCCGAGCCCGCGTCGGGCTCGGACAGCGCGTAGGAGAACATGGCGTCGCCCTTGGCGAGCGGGCCGAGGTACTTGGCCTTCAGTTCCTCCGAGCCGGACAGCATGACCGGCAGCGAGCCCAGCTTGTTGACCGCGGGGATCAGCGAGGACGAGCCGCAGGCGCGGGCGACCTCTTCGATCACGATCACGGTCGCGAGGGCGTCGGCGCCCGCGCCGCCGTAGGACTCGGGCACGTGGACGGCGTGCAGGTCGGCCGCGACCAGCGCGTCCAGGGCCTCCTGGGGGAACCGGCCCTCCTCGTCCACCGCCGCGGCGAACGGCGCGATCTTCGCCTCCGCCAGCGCACGGACCGTCTCCCGGAGCATGTCGTGCTCCTCCGACGGGCGATACAGGTCGAAATCAGGGGTGTTGTTCTTCCCGGACGCCATGCTCAGCTCACTCGCTTCCACGCTTGCTAACTACCGTTAAGTAACCCAAAGGGTAGGGCGTGACCGGGCCGCGATCCAGGCCCCGACTATGCTCGGGCAGGCATTTCCCCGCCCGTACGCACAGGGAGTCCCGCATGGCCCTCAAGATCACCGTGATCGGCACCGGATACCTCGGCGCCACACACGCCGCGGCCATGGCTGAGCTCGGCTTCGAGGTCCTCGGGCTCGACGTGGTGCCCGAGAAGATCGAGCTGCTCGCCTCCGGCCGGGTGCCGATGTACGAGCCGGGCCTGGAGGAACTGCTCGCGCGCCACGTCGACGGGATCGAGGGGTCCAGCGGCCGGCTGCGGTTCACCACCTCCTGGGAGGAGGTCGGCGCCTTCGGCGACGTCCACTTCGTCTGCGTGAACACCCCGCAGAAGCACGGCGAGTACGCCTGCGACATGTCGTACGTCGACGCCGCCTTCGCCTCGCTGTCCGGCGTGGTGCGCGAGAGCGCCCTCGTCGTCGGCAAGTCGACCGTGCCCGTCGGCTCGGCGCAGCGGCTCGCCGGGCTGCTGCCCGAGGGCGTCGAGCTGGCCTGGAACCCCGAGTTCCTCCGCGAGGGCTTCGCCGTGCAGGACACCCTGCACCCGGACCGGATCGTGGTCGGCGTCGCCGAGGGCGCGCGCGGCGAGCGGGCCGAGAAGCTGCTGCGCACCGTGTACGCGGTGCCGGTGGCGGAGGGGGC
The DNA here is from genome assembly GCF_040683955.1 of Streptomyces sp. NPDC093111. Lineage (NCBI taxonomy): Bacteria > Bacillati > Actinomycetota > Actinomycetes > Kitasatosporales > Streptomycetaceae > Streptomyces > Streptomyces sp. NPDC093111. The sequence continues at coordinate 1,537 of NZ_JBFBNW010000007.1, forward strand.
GCCGTTCGTGGTGACCGACTACCCGACCGCCGAGCTGGTGAAGACCTCCGCCAACTCCTTCCTCGCCACGAAGATCTCCTTCATCAACGCGATGGCCGAGGTCTGCGAGGCGGCCGGCGGCGACGTCGCCAAGCTGGCCGAGGCGATCGGGCACGACGACCGGATCGGCAGCAAGTTCCTGCGGGCCGGCATCGGCTTCGGCGGCGGCTGCCTGCCCAAGGACATCCGGGCCTTCATGGCGCGGGCCGGCGAGCTCGGCGCGGACCAGGCGCTGACCTTCCTGCGCGAGATCGACTCCATCAACATGCGGCGCCGCGCGTCCATGGTGGAGATGGCCCGCGAGGCGCTGGGCGGGGGCTTCCTCGGCAAGCGGGTGGCGGTGCTGGGCGCGGCCTTCAAACCGGACTCGGACGACGTGCGCGACTCGCCGGCGCTGAACGTGGCGGGCCAGATCCACCTCCAGGGCGGCCAGGTCACCGTCTACGACCCCAAGGGCATGGCCAACGCGCGCCGGCTCTTCCCCACGCTGGCGTACGCGGACACCGTCGTCGAGGCGGTGCGCGGGGCGGACGTGGTGCTGCACCTGACCGAGTGGCGCGAGTTCCGGGACGCGGTGGACCCGGCCGAGCTGGCGGAGGTCGTCTCGTCGCCGGTGATCCTGGACGGCCGGAACGCGCTCGACCCGGAGCGGTGGCGCAAGGCCGGCTGGACGTACCGGGCGATGGGCCGCCCGCGGGCCTGACGGGCGCGCGGACGGGACGGAAGGAACGGGCGGGCGGGAACGCCGGAGGGCCCCGTCCTCGACGGAGCCCTCCGGTGGTCGACCGCCCTACGCGTCGAACGACGTGATCGTCGCCACCGACGGGCCCCGCAGCGCGCGCTGCTCGCGGGACACGGCTTCCGCGTCGCGCAGCACCCGTACCGCGTTGGACCAGGTCAGCTTGGCCAGGTCCGGGTGCGTCCAGCCGCGGGTCAGGAGCTCCGCGATCAGGTTCGGGTAGCCCGCGACGTCGTCCAGGCCGGACGGGGTGAAGGCGGTGCCGTCGTAGTCGCCGCCGATGCCGATGTGGTCGATGCCGGCGACCTCGCGCATGTGGTCGAGGTGGTCGGCGACCGTGGCGGCCGTGGCGACCGGGCGCGGGGTCCGCGCCTCGAAGGCGCGGTGGATCGCCATCGCCTCGGGGGTGGTGTCGAGGTGGTCGAAGCCGTGGGCGCGCAGGTTCGCGTCGGCCAGGGCGGTCCACTCGACGGCGGCGGGGAGGATGAACTTCGGCACGAAGGTGGCCATCGCCACGCCGCCGTTGGCGGGCAGCCGCTCCAGGACGTCGTCCGGGATGTTCCGCGGGTGGTCGCAGACGGCGAGCGAGGAGGAGTGCGAGAAGATCACCGGCGCCGCGGTGGTGTCCAGCGCGTCGCGCATGGTGGTGGCGGCGACGTGCGAGAGGTCGACCAGCATGCCGGTGCGGTTCATCTCGCGGACGACCTCGCGGCCGAAGGCGGTCAGTCCGCCGGCCCGCGGCACGTCGGTCGCGGAGTCCGCCCAGTCGTTGTTGTCGTTGTGCGTGAGCGTCATGTACCGCACGCCCAGGGTGTGCAGGGCGCGCAGGGTGGCGAGGGAGTTGTTGATCGAGTGGCCGCCCTCGGCGCCCTTGAGGGAGGCGATCCGGCCGGCCGCCCGGGCCGCCTCCATGTCGTCCGCGGTGAGCGCGGGCGCGAGGTCCGCCGGGTAGCGCTCCAGGAGCTGGTCGACGACGTCGATCTGCTCCAGGGTGGCGCTGACGGCGTCGTCGCCGGTGAGCCGGCAGGGCACGTAGACCGACCAGAACTGGGCGCCGACGCCGCCGGCCCGCATCCGGGCCAGGTCGGTGTGGAGCGCGCCGCTCTGGTCGCCGGCGATGTCCAGCTTGTCGAGGTCGTAGCCGCAGTGCTCGCGCAGCGCCCAGGGCAGGTCGTTGTGCCCGTCGACGACGGGGGCGGAGGCGAGGAGTTCCCGCGCCTCCGCGAGGCGGTCGGCCGCGCTCATCGGGCGAACCCGAAGGACTCCGTGCCCGTGACCTTGGCCCGCAGCCGCCTGCCCTTCTCGGTCGCCTGGTCGTTCAGCTCCTGCTGGAAGTCCCGCATGCGGGTGAGGAGTCCGGGGTCGTGCGTGGCGAGGATGCGGGCCGCGAGGAGGCCCGCGTTGCGGGCGCCGCCGACCGAGACGGTGGCGACCGGGACGCCGGCCGGCATCTGCACGATGGAGAGCAGCGAGTCCATGCCGTCGAGGTACTTCAGCGGCACGGGGACGCCGATGACGGGCAGCGGGGTGACCGAGGCGAGCATGCCCGGCAGGTGGGCGGCGCCGCCCGCGCCCGCGATGACCGCCTTCAGACCGCGCTCGGCGGCCTGCTCGCCGTACGCGATCATCTCGCGGGGCATGCGGTGCGCGGAGACGACGTCGACCTCGTACGCGATCTCGAACTCGTCGAGGGCCTGCGCGGCGGCCTCCATGACGGGCCAGTCCGAGTCGGACCCCATGACGATGCCAATGAGTGGATTACTCAACGATCGTTCCTCGCAGGTAGCCGGCGGCGTGGCGGGCGCGCTCCAGCACGTCGTCCAGGTCGTCGCCGTAGGTGTTGACGTGGCCCACCTTGCGACCGGGCTTCACGTCCTTGCCGTACATGTGGATCTTCAGCTGCGGATCCCGGGCCATGCAGTGCAGGTACGCGGCGTACATGTCCGGGAAGTCGCCACCGAGAACATTGCACATCACGGTCCACTTCGCGCGGGGGCGCGGGTCGCCCAGCGGAAGGTCGAGGACGGCCCGGACGTGGTTGGCGAACTGCGAGGTGACCGCGCCGTCCTGGGTCCAGTGGCCGGAGTTGTGCGGGCGCATGGCGAGCTCGTTGACGAGGAGGCGCCCGTCGGCGGTCTCGAAGAGCTCCACGGCCAGGTGGCCGACGACGTCGAGCTCCTTGGCGATGCGGAGGGCCAGCTCCTGCGCCTGGCCCGCCAGCTCGTCGGAGAGGCCGGGGGCGGGCGCGATCACCGTGTCGCAGACGCCGTCGACCTGGCGGGACTCCACCACCGGGTAGGAGACGGCCTGTCCGTGCGGGGAGCGGACGATGTTCGCGGCGAGCTCGCGCGCGAAGTCGACCTTCTCCTCGGCGAGGACCGCGACACCGGCGCGGAACGCGTCGTGGGCGTCCGCCTCGGAGCGCACGAACCAGACGCCCTTGCCGTCGTAGCCGCCGCGCACGGTCTTCAGGATGATCGGGAAGCCGTCGCCCTCGGCGGCGAAGGCCGCCGCGTCGGCCGGGTCGGCCACCAGGCGGTGCCTCGGGGCGGGCGCCCCGATCTCGTCGAGCCTCGCCCTCATCACCCCCTTGTCCTGGGCGTGCGCGAGGGCCGCACGGCCGGGACGGACGGCGATGCCGTCCGCCTCCAGGGCCGCCAGGTGCTCCGCGGGCACGTGCTCGTGATCGAAAGTGATCACGTCGCAGCCGCGCGCGAAGTCACGCAGCGTGTCCAGGTCGCGATAGTCGCCGACGACGACCTCGCTCACCACCTGGGCCGCCGAGTCCTGCGGGGTGTCACTGAGCAGCTTGAACTTGATGCCGAGGGGGATACCCGCCTCGTGGGTCATACGGGCGAGCTGACCGCCACCGACCATGCCGACTACCGGGAACGTCACCCTCTTAGGGTATCCGCACAAGTTCCGGACACTCGTCCGGCTGTGTTTTGTCACAGCCGGGAGTGGGTTCGCGCACGGATCGCGAGCAACACGGGCGGGTGGCAGGAGGGGTGGTTAGCATGGGTTGGTTGACGCCGTCCGGGCGTCGGCCGGAGCACATCCGAAACGGACGGGACAGGGCCATCACGATGAGTGAACCCGGCGCGCTGCGCATGCGAGTGGACCGGCTCGTCCGCGAGGTAGCCAAGTTCGGCGTGGTCGGCGGACTGGGCGTCCTGGTGAACCTGCTGGTCTTCAACCTGGTCCGCCACCTCACCGACCTCCCGGTGGTCAGGGCGAGCATCATCGCCACGGCCGTGGCGATCGCCTTCAACTACGTGGGGTTCCGCTACTTCACGTACCGCGACCGCGACAAGTCCGGGCGGACCAAGGAACTGACCCTGTTCCTGCTGTTCAGCCTGGTCGGCATGGTGATCGAGAACGGCGTGCTCTACACGGCGACGTACGGCTTCGGCTGGGACACCCCGCTGGCGAGCAACTTCTTCAAGTTCTTCGGCATCGGCGTCGCGACGCTGTTCCGCTTCTGGTCCTACCGGACCTGGGTCTTCAAGGCGCTGCCCGCGAAGGAGGCGGTGCAGACCGCCGAATCGTTCCTGGAGCAGGCGCCCCGCCAGCCCTCCCGGAAGCAGCCCGACCGGGTCTGATCCCGGCCGCTCCACCCCCTCAGGCACCCAAGGCGCCCGGTCCGCTCAGCGGACCGGGCGGTCCCGTGCGGTGTCCGTGCGGCTGCGGACCTCGCGGCCCAGGAAGAGCGCGAACACCGGCGGCTGCTGCTGGAGCAGCTCCAGACGCCCGCCGTCGGCCTCCGCGAGGTCCCGGGCGACCGCGAGGCCGATGCCCGTGGAGCTGCGTCCGCTGACCGCCCGCTCGAAGATCCGCGCCCCGAGGTCGGCGGGGACGCCGGGGCCCTCGTCGGTGACCTCGATCACCGACTGGTTGCCGGTGACCCGGGTGCGCAGCGCGACGGTGCCGCCGCCGTGCATGAGCGAGTTCTCGATCAGTGCCGCGAGGACCTGGGCGACCGCGCCCGGGGTGCCCACGGCCCGCATGCCCTGCTTGCCGGAGTGGACGATGGCCCGGCCCGCGCTGCGGTAGGCGGGGCGCCACTCCTCGATCTGCTGTTTGACGACCTCGTCCAGGTCGAAGGCGACGGCGGAGCCCGTCCGGGGGTCGCGCGAGTTGGTGAGCAGCCGCTCGACCACGTCGGTCAGCCGCTCGACCTGGGTGAGCGCGATCGTCGCCTCCTCCCGGACCGTGTCGAGGTCGTCGGCCATGGCGACCTCCTCCAGGCGCATGGAGAGGGCCGTGAGGGGCGTACGGAGCTGGTGGGAGGCGTCGGCGGCGAGCCGGCGCTCGGCGGTGAGCATCCGGGCGATCCGCTCGGCGGAGTTGTCCAGGACGTCCGCGACCCGGTCCAGCTCGGGCACCCCGTACCGCTTGTGCCGGGGGCGCGGGTCGCCGGAGCCGAGCCGCTCGGCGGTCTCGGCGAGGTCGGTGAGCGGCGAGGCCAGCTTGTTCGCCTGCCGTACGGCGAGCAGCACGGCGGCCACGACGCAGAGCAGCGCCACGCCCGCGATGATCATCAGGGTGCGGGCGACCTCGTCGGTGACGACCGAGCGGGCCTCCTCGACGGTCACCGTCTCGCCGCGCTCGCCCTCGGCCAGGCCGTGGATCACCTCGCCGCTCGGGCGGGTGCCGATCTCGATGGCGTCGCGGCCGGGGATGGTGATCCGGGCGTAGCGCTTGGCGCCGCTCTGCTCGGCCAGGATGTCCGGGTTGACCGGCTCACCGCCGATGAGCCGGCTGTCGACGATGGAGACGATCCGCAGCGCCTCGGAGTCCACGCTCTCCTGGGCGCTGTTGGAGATGGTGCGGGACTCGACGATCACCAGGGAGACCCCGAATACGGCGATGACGACGAGCACCACGGCGAGCGTGGAGTTGATCAGACGGCGGCGCACGGAGGTGGGTGCCTAGCTCTTCTCGAAGCGGAAGCCGACGCCCCGGACCGTGGCGATGTAGCGGGGGTTGGCCGCGTCGTCGCCCAGCTTCTTGCGGAGCCAGGAGATGTGCATGTCGAGGGTCTTGGTGGAGGACCACCAGGTGGTGTCCCAGACCTCGCGCATCAGCTGGTCGCGGGTGACCACCCGGCCGGCGTCGCGGACCAGCACCCGGAGCAGGTCGAACTCCTTCGCGGTGAGCTGGAGCTCCTCCTCGCCCATCCAGGCGCGGTGCGACTCGACGTCGATCCGCACGCCGTGCGTGGTGGGGGCGACGGCCGGCTCGGTGGCGCCGCGCCGGAGCAGGGCCCGGACGCGGGCCAGCAGCTCGGCGAGCCGGAAGGGCTTGGTGACGTAGTCGTCGGCCCCGGCGTCGAGGCCGACCACCGTGTCGACCTCGTCGGCGCGGGCGGTGAGGACCAGGATCGGCACCGTGTGGCCCTCGGCGCGCAGCCGGCGGGCGACCTCCAGGCCGTCCATGCCGGGCAGGCCCAGGTCGAGCACGACCAGGTCGACCCCGCCCTGGAGTCCGGCGTCGAGAGCGGTCGGACCGTCCTCCCGCACCTCGACCTCGTAGCCCTCCCGCCGCAGGGCGCGGGCCAGCGGTTCCGAGATGGAGGCGTCGTCCTCGGCGAGCAGTACACGGGTCATGGGGTGATGGTAGTCCGCACGGCGGCGGTGCCGCGGCGTGATCCACCGGCCGTGCGCCACGCCTCTGGATCTTGGCCTGCAACCGGCTGTTGACCTTCGAATGACGGAAGTTGGTTCCGTGGCCGCCTGTGATCCATCTCTCAAGTCCTTCCATATCCGGCAGTGTCGTGTCGTATGGTGTCGAGAGTTCTGTAGCGGTAATCGGGGACCTTTGGCCGTGTTCATCCGCCAAGGGTCTCTTTTCAGCACAAGGCGCGCCTCGGCAGTCTTGGGAACAGTGAATGACCTGTGGGCCGGGTCCTGGACGCGATGACGCGCCGGGGCGTGGATCCCGGGGAGACGCGACCGCGCCTCGCCGGTGCCGGCCTCCCCCACCGGGCGTCCCGCTCACGAAGCGCGCGTCCCGACAGAGCAAGGATCGACATGGCGTCCAGCCTGACGACGGCTTCGACCGGAACCCCGGGTTCCGAGAAGACGTTCCTCGGCCACCCCCGTGGTCTGGCCACCCTCTTCTTCACCGAGATGTGGGAGCGCTTCTCCTACTACGGCATGAGGGCCCTTCTCGTCCTGTACCTGGTCTCCGGCGGCACGGACGCTGCCACCGGCAGCCAGGGCGGCGGCCTCGCCATGACGGCTGCCACGGCCACGGCGATCTACTCCGTGTACGTGTCGATGGTCTACCTGATGGCCATGCCCGGCGGCTGGTTCGGCGACCGCGTCTGGGGTGCCCGCAAGACGGTCGCCATCGCCGGTTTCGTGATCATGGCGGGCCACGCCTCGCTGGCGCTCCCGGGTCAGGCCGCGTTCTTCGCGGGTCTGGCGCTCGTCGCCGTCGGCTCCGGTCTGCTCAAGGCCAACATCTCCACGATGGTCGGCCACCTCTACAACGGCCCGGACGACCCGCGCCGTGACGGTGGCTTCACGCTCTTCTACATCGGCATCAACCTCGGCGCCTTCATCGCCCCGTTCGCCGTCGGCACGCTGGGCGAGAAGGTCAACTGGCACCTCGGCTTCGCGCTGGCCGCGGTCGGCATGGGCGTCGGCCTCGCCTGCTTCCTGGCCTTCACCAAGAGCCTGAGCCCGAAGAGCAACATCGTCCCGAACCCGCTCTCCCCGGCGGAGCGCAAGGGCATCCTGGTCAAGGTCTCGCTCGTCGTCGTGCTCGCCGCCGCCTTCTACGGCGCCATCGTCGCGCTCGGCATCTACACCCTGAACTGGGCGCTCGTCCCGATCACCCTCGCCGGCCTGATCATCCCGGTCGCGGTGCTGACGCGCATCAAGCGCGACAAGGACCTCGACAAGGGCGAGCAGTCGCGGATGACCGGCTACATCTGGTTCTTCGTCGCCGCCGCCGTCTTCTGGATGATCTACGACCAGGGTGGCTCGACCCTGTCGCTGTTCGCCTCCGACAAGACCTCGGGCACCGTCTTCGGCCTCGGCTTCCCGGCCACCTGGTACCAGTCGCTGAACCCGCTGTTCGTCATGTCGCTGGCCCCGGTCTTCGCCTGGCTGTGGCTGTGGCTGGCCCGCAAGAACCAGGAGCCGAACACCGTCGTGAAGTTCGCGATGGGCCTGGTCCTGGTCGGCGCGTCCTTCTTCGTCTTCATCGTCCCGATGAACATGGCGGGCGACGGCACCAAGGTCTCCCCGATGTGGCTCGTCTCGATCTACATGATCCAGACCATCGGTGAGCTGTGCCTGTCCCCGGTCGGCCTCTCGGTCACCACGAAGATGGCGCCGCAGAAGTACGCCTCCCAGATGATGGGTGTCTGGTTCCTCGCCGTCACCGCCGGTGACTGCACCACGGGTCTGCTCTCGCTGGCCGGTGTGGACCTGAACGGCACCGGGATCATCGGGCTCCAAGCGGCGGGCGCCGTCCTGGCCGGATTCGCGGTCTTCATGTACCGCAAGAAGGTCCAGGCGCTCATGGGCAGCGTCCACTGACCCTGCCGGTCCCACGCGTACGGAGGGCCGCCGCACCGATTCGGTGCGGCGGCCCTCCGCCGTTCCCGCCGGTTTCCCGGCCCGCTAGCGCCGCAGGCGGGCCCACGGCGTGAAGGTGAACACCGCGCCGCCGAGCAGGATCACGGTGCCCGCCACGAGGGCGAGGGCGCGCAGGGCGCCGGTGTCGTCGGCGCCGGTGTGCGCGAGGTCGTCACCGCCGCCCGAGCCGCCGGAGCCCCCGGAGTCGCCCGAGCCGCCGACGACTCCGCCGGCCTGCTTGGTGGTGTCGAGCTCCAGGGAGACCGGCGAGGTGCCCTGGACCTTGCACGGGATGACGATGTCCGTGCCGGAGAGCGTCACCGTGATGGTCAGGTCTCCGGGGCTGAGCTGCGCCTTGCCGCTGGCGCCCGGCTTGTAGGTGCCGGTCATGTCGGTCAGCGACACCATCTCCCCGGCCGCCACGGGAGCCGGGTTCGCCGCGCCCCGTACGGTCACCTTGCCGCTGTCGGCGCCCCCGATCCGTACGTCCATGGAGGGCTTGAGCGCCCCCTTGGGCAGCGGGGCCGGGCTCGTCATGACGCCCTTCGCCGTCTTGACGGTCAGCGCGTACGAGCCGCCGCTCTTACGGGCGCTGATGGAGATCTTGGACGTGACGGCCTTCGGTCCGGGCGACTCGCAGGACAGCTTGACGGCCACCTCCTTGCCCGGGAAGTCGGACTGGCCGCCACCGCCGCCGGAACCCCCGCCGGAGGCGGTGGTGCCGCCACCGGAGGTGCTCGTCGACCCGCCGGACGTGGTGCCGCCCGAGGTCGTCGTGGAGCCGCCCGAGGTGGTGGTCGAACCCCCGGACGTGGTGGTCGAACCGCCGGACGTGGTGCCGCCCGAGGTCGTCGTCGAGCCGCCGGACGTGGTCGTCGAGCCGCCCGAGGTCGTCGTACCGCCGGAGCTCGTGGAGCCTCCGGAGCTCGTCGTGCCGCCCGAGCTCGTCGTGCCCCCGCCGTCCGTCACCTTGATCGTGGCGGCGGCACCGACCGACTCCTTCGGGGAGCACTTCGTGTCCGTCGACAGCGGCTTGGACACGTTGATCGTGTACTTGTCCGGCGTCAGCGTGATCTCGCCGGCCTTGTCCAGCTTCAGCTTGCCCTTCATGTCCGGCAGGACCATCGGGGTGTTCTTCTTGATCGGCGGGTTCTGCCGCGGCCCCTCCATGGACAGCGTGCCGCTGCCGGCGCCGCCGAGCCTGATCGTGCCGCTCGGCTTCACCGTGTCCTTGTCCAGGTCGAGGACGTCGGGGTTCTTGGAGGCGGCCTGGACCGTCTTCCAGACCACCTCGACCTCGTCGCCCACCTTGGCCTCGGCCGGTGCGGTGATCAGCACCCTGGTGGTGCCCTGCATCGCCGGGAGGCCGGAGATCGGGGGCGGGATGCACTCGGTCGTGTAGGAGACCTCGGCGGCCAGGGCGGGGCTCGCGGTCAGCAGGATTCCCGCGCCGCCGAGCATCAGCGCGACGCCCGCCGCGAGCGTCCTCCGGGTCGTGCGTGTCGTGCTCACGACTGTCCCTTCGTCGTCGGACTGTTCTCTGACGGTGCGGAATGGGGGGTGAACCACGGCAGGACCGCCGTCGGTTCGTCACCGGCGGTCGCCGGCGGTACGGGCACGGGGGCGCGGTCCGGCGCCCGGTGCTGGTGCTGCCGCGGCCGCTGCCGCCGGCGGCCCGCCGGGCGGGTCCGGTCGACGACCGCCATCCCGATCCGGAACAGGGCGGCCGGCACGACCACCGCGAGCAGCAGCCAGAAGAGCGTGACGCCCCACGGGCGCCCGACGCCCCAGGGCTGCTCGACCAGCACCTTGCCGCCGTAGCGCACGGACACCTGGTAGTCGCCGTGGGCGCCCGCCGTCAGTTCGACGGGCAGCCGGATCAGGGCCTTGCGGCCGGGCGCGAGGGTGCCGCGCCACTGGCGTTCCTCGTACTGCGGGGAGAAGACGCCGTGGCTGCTGCCGACCTCGAAGACCGGGTCCTTGACCGGGGTCTGGCCGAGGTTGCCGACGGTGAAGACCACCTCGCGGCGGGCGGGCGCGCCGAACCAGACGAGGACGCCGCTGGAGCCTTCGAGCCGTACGGTGGCGAGCACGGCCAGCCTTCCGCCGCCGGCCGGCTCGGGCAGCGGCGCGGTGGGGTGCCCCGCGACGGTGAACCCGACGTCCACGGAGTCCTGTTGTCCGGTGACCCCGGCCACATGGACCACGCAGGGGCAGGGCTTGGGCGGTTCGGCGATCGGCAGCTTCTGGCTGAAGGCGCCCTTGGCGTCGACGGTGGCGGCCCGGCCGTCGGTGTTGGCGCAGGAGTTGGTGCCGCCGATGACGCCCTTGCCGGGTGCGGACTGGCCGCAGATCAGCAGCATCAGCAGGGCGCCCGGCTTCCAGCCGGAGCCGCTGACGGTGAGTTCGCCGCCCTTGCCGCCCTCGCTCTGCGAGAGCGCCACCTTGGGCGCCGGCTCGGCGGCCGCGGGGGCGGTGGGCAGCAGGGCGAACAGCAGCGCGGCGAGCAGGGCGGCGGCCGTGCCCGTACGCAGCGGCCTCGTCGGCCTCGTCGGCCTCATCGGTTCCTCCGTATCGCGTACGCGGTCGCGCCGGACACCCCGAGCAGGGCGGCGGCCGCGGCGCCGACGCCCGCCGCGGAGGCGAAGACGGTGTCCGCGGCGGCGGTCGCGGGGACCGCGCCCGGGGCGGTGGCCGTCACGCGGACGGTGACCGAGTCCAGGGCGGGCGGGTCGGGCCAGGCTTCGGTGCGGGCGGCCCGCTCGCCGGGGCGCAGGGTCAGCGGCAGCGGGCGTTCCGGCCGGTCGACGAGCCGCCGGCCGAGGGCGCCGTCGGCGCGGACGGCCAGCCGCGGGGCGAGCAGGGTGTTGCCGCGGTTGACGAGCGTGTAGTGCAGGGTGCCGGAGCGGTCGACGCGGACGTCCTCGACGGTGAGCGCGGCGAGCCGCGGCCCGCTGACCCGCAGGTGCAGCGGGACGAGCGTCTCGCGCCCGTCGGCGGCGGCGCGGACGGCGCCGCGGAGCTCGCCGGGCGGGGTGTCGGCGGTGACGGTCACCGCGAAGGGCACGTCCGCGCGGGTCCTGGCGGGCACGGTGACGGTCCGGGCGGCGAGGACGACCCGGGTGCCCCGGGCGCCCTGGCCGGTGAGCCGGACCGTGAGCGGGCGGGCGCCGGGGTTGGTGACGGACAGGGTGTCCTGGAGCACGCTGCCGGCGGCGCCCTCCAGATAGACGTACGGGCGTCCCGCCGCGGGCGCCGCCGTCCAGCCGGGCGCGGGGGCCACCGCGACCGCCCCGAGGAGGGCGAGCGCGGCGGCCCCGGCGCCGGCCCACACCGTCCGCATCAGCGTGCCGTGCGCCGGGTGAGCCAGAGCACCCCGGCCGCGCCGGTCAGCAGCACGGTGCCGCCGAGGGTGCCGAGGGCGACGGCCGAGTCGAGCGGGCCGGTCTTGGGCAGGGTGTCCGTGCCGCCCGAACCGCCGGATCCGCCCGAACCGCCGGATCCGCCGGAGCCCCCGGAGTCGCCGCTGCCCCCGGAGTCGCCGCCGCCCGAGCCGCCGGCCGCCGTGACGTCCAGTTCCAGCCCGGCCTTGGGGTTGTTCTTGGGGGTGCAGACGGCCGCGTCCATGCCGAGCGCGTGGACGGTGAGCACCCCGGCGGTGAAGGTGACCTTGCCGCTCTTCTTCGGGGTGTACGTCCCCGTCAGCTTCCCGATCGAGATCGGGGTGCTGGGCGGGATGGCGACCGTGTTGGGGACGCCCTTGACCTGGACCTTGCCGCTGTCCGCGCCGCCGACGACGAGTTCGGCGCGCGGTGTCATGACGCCCTTCGGGAGTTCGACGGGGCTGTCGGAGACGCCCTTCTCGAAGGACATGGTGATCGTGTACGAGCCGCCGTTCTTGACGGCGGTGATGTCGACGGGCGAGACGGCGCCCTTGGGGCCGATCTTCGTCTCGCAGGCGTAGTTGACGTCGACGACCGCCGCGTGGGCGGCGGGAGCGGTGAGCAGGACCGTCGCGCCCGCCACCGTCATCGCCGCCGTCAGCGCGCCGGCCGTTCTCCTCCGGTTCGGCACCTCAAGCACCCCTCACCCTCGGGGACCGTCGCACCGCGGCTGGGCACCGCGAAGTTACTGACGGTCTTTCAGATTGGGCGTCAAGGTACGCCTGGGGTCCGGAGGAGGGAAGACAAGAGGACGGAGAGCTTGTGAAAGTCCTAGGCGGGTGCGCCGAGTTCGGCCCAGACCGTCTTGCCGGGGGCGCCGGGGACGCGGTCGACGCCCCAGCTGCGGCAGAGCCGCTGCACGATGAACATGCCGTGCCCGCCGGGCCGTCCGGACCGGTGCGGGGTGCGCGGGGCGGGCTGTCCCGCGCCGCGGTCGGCGACCTCCAGGCGGAGCACCCCGGCGGACCGGAGCACCCGCAGGCTCTCCGGGCCGTCGGCGTGCAGGCAGGCGTTGGTGACCAGTTCGGAGACGACGAGCAGGACGTCCTCGGCGGCGGCCCTGCGGTCGGCGGTGGCGGCCGGCAGCCAGCCCCAGTCGAAGAGCGCCTGGCGCGTGAAGTCGCGGGCGAGCGGGACGGTGCCACTGGCCGCCCCGAGGGCGAGGGTGCGGACGTCGGGGTCGCCGGAGGCAGTCTCCATCAGCGCTTCACCTCACCGAGTTCAGCCGATTGACGAGTGACGGGACGAGCAGGGTCGCGGGGCCGGAGGGCCGGGGATCGGTGGGGTCAGTCGGGCAGGGCGGAGGCGAGCGAGTCGTGGAGGGTGAAGACCGCGTCCGCGCCGGTGATCTCGAAGACCCGGGCCACCACGGGCCGCATCGCCACGAGATGGACCCCGCCGCCGGCGGCGTCCGCCCTCAGGCGGGCGCCGAGCAGGACGTTGAGGCCGCTGGAGTCGCAGAAGTCCAGCCGCGAGCAGTCGAGTACGAGTCGGGAGCGTCCCTCGTCGAGGGCCCGGTCGAGTGGCGCACGCAACAGTTCGGCGGTGTGGTGATCGAGCTCACCCACCGGGGTGAGCACCTCGCTCGCTCCCACGGTGCGGACCTCGACCCGGAACCGCTCGGGTGCGCTGCCGATGTGCTGCCGGTACATGCCTCGAACCATACAAGCGTGGGCCGGTTCACCGCACATGAGCTCCACCCTAAATAGGAATAACCCGGACAATTGCCACTTGCAACCATCGGGGCTGAACCGGTAGGGCTAGAAGGACACATTCCGCATGGCCGGCTTGGAGGCGCCGTACACCGCAGCAAGAGAACAACGATGGAGGAGACCATGTCACCCCGGCTCGACGTCCCGGAGCTCGCGGACCTCCCGCGGATCCCGCACCCGGACGAGATCGCGCCGCACGACGCGCGCGCCCTGTCCAAGACCCTCTTCGCCCGCCTCGGCGAGCTGGAGGAGGGCACCCACGAGTACGCGTACGTCCGCAACACCCTGATCGAACTCAACCTGGCCCTGGTGAAGTTCGCCGCCTCCCGGTTCCGCACCCGCAGCGAGCCGATGGAGGACATCGTCCAGGTCGGCACCATCGGCCTCATCAAGGCGATCGACCGCTTCGACCTGGCCCGCGGCGTCGAGTTCCCCACCTTCGCGATGCCGACGATCATCGGCGAGATCAAGCGCTTCTTCCGCGACACCTCCTGGTCGGTGCACGTCCCGCGACGGCTCCAGGAACTCCGCATCGAGCTCGCCAAGGCCGGCGACCTGCTCGCCCAGCTCCTCGACCGCTCCCCCACCGTCGAGGAGCTCGCGCGCGAACTCGGCATCGGCCCCGACGAGGTCGTCGAGGGCATGGCCGCCGCCAACGCGTACACCGCGAGCTCGCTCGACGCCCCGTCCGAGGAGACCGAGAACGAGGGCACCGCCCTCGCCGACCGGCTCGGCTACGAGGACCACGGCATCGAGGGCATCGAGTACATCGAGTCCCTCAAGCCGATGATCGCCTCCCTCCCGCCCCGCGACCGCCGCATCCTCTCCCTCCGCTTCACCGCGGGCCTCACCCAGTCCGAGATCGGCGAGGAACTCGGCATCTCCCAGATGCACGTCTCCCGCCTCCTCGCCCGCACCCTGGCCCGACTGCGCAGGGGCCTGACCGCAGAGGAGTGAGCGCCCGGCCTCGCCGTACGGCTGCCGGGCGCCCCCGTCAGACCACCCGGGTGCCCCCGCGCCAGACCTCCGAGACCAGCGGGACGCCCGGGCGGTAGGCCAGGTGGACGTGGGAGGGGGCGTCCAGGAGGAGCAGGTCGGCGCGGGCGCCGGGGGTGAGGCGGCCCACGTCCGTGCGGCGGAGGGCCGCCGCGCCGCCGGCCGTGGCGGACCAGAGGGCCTCGTCGGGGGTCATCCGCATGTCGCGGACGGCCAGCGCGATACAGAACGGGACCGAGGACGTGAACGACGAGCCCGGGTTGCAGTCCGTGGACAGGGCGACCGTCACGCCCGCGTCCAGCAGGCGGCGGGCGTCCGGCCACTCGGCGCGGGTCGAGAACTCCGCGCCCGGCAGCAGCGTCGCGACCGTGTTCCCGGACGCCAGGGCGTCCACGTCCGCGTCCGTCAGATGGGTGCAGTGGTCGGCGCTCGCCGCGTCGAGCTCCACCGCGAGCTGCACGCCGGGGCCGTACGACAGCTGGTTGGCGTGCACGCGCGGGAGGAGGCCCTTCGCCTTGCCCGCCGTCAGGATCGCCCGCGCCTGGTCGCCGTCGAACGCGCCCTTCTCGCAGAAGACGTCGACCCAACGGGCGTACGGGGCGCAGGCGTCCAGCATCGCGCCGGTCACCAGGTCCACGTAGCCGGCCGGGTCGTCGGCGTACTCCGGGGCGACGATGTGGGCGCCCAGGTAGGTGACCTCGTCCGTGTGCTCCGCCGCGATGCGCAGGGCGCGGGCCTCGTCCTCGACCGTCAGGCCGTAGCCGGACTTCGTCTCGAAGGTGGTCGTGCCCTGGGCCAGGGCCTCCCGCATGTACCGGGCGACGTTCGCCGACAGTGCGGCGTCCGTGGCCGCGCGGGTCGCCGCGACCGTCGTGCGGATGCCGCCCGCCTTGTAGGGCTGCCCGGACATGCGGGCGTTGAACTCGGCGGTGCGGTCGCCCGCGAAGACGAGGTGGGAGTGGGAGTCGACGAAGCCGGGGACGACGGCGCGGCCCCCGGCGTCGACCCGGTGGTCGGCCGCCGGGGCCTGCGAGGCCGGGCCCGCCCAGGCGACCCGGTCGCCGTCCAGGACGAGGGCCGCGTCCTGGACGAGCCCCAGGGGTGAGCCGTCGCCGAGTGCGGGGTCGTTGGTGACCAGGCCGGCGATGTCGGTGATGAGCGTGGTGGTCATGGGGCGCTCCGGGAGGGTGGGAGGGTGCGGGCCGGTGGGGGGTTGCGCCCACCCGTTCCGTCTGGGGGACGAACGGGTGCCCACAACCCCCGGGGCCGGTCAGTCTCTGAGGGCCTTGATCGCGTGCGCGAGGGCCGCGCCCACGTCGGGTACGGACGTGTGGACGCCGTCCTGGACGATCGCCCGGCCGCCGACCACCACGTGGTGCACGTCCGCCGCCGTCGCCGCGAAGACCGCCGTCTCGGCGCCCAGCCGGGCGACCGGGCCCGCGGTGCGGACCGAGTCGAGGGTCAGGGTGGTGAAGTCGGCCAGTGCGCCCGGCTCCAGGGTGCCCGCGTCGGGGCGGCCCAGGGCCGCGTGGCCGTCGGCCGTCGCCGCGCGGAGCAGGGCCGCGGCGGTCCAGTGGCCGCGGGTGCGGGTGCGGAGGCGCTCGTCGAGCTCCATGGCCCGCGCCTCCTCCAGGAGGTCGATGACCGCGTGGCTGTCGCTGCCCAGCGAGAGGGGCGAGCCGGCCCGCTGGAGGGCGACCGCCGGGCCGATGCCGTCCGCCAGGTCGCGTTCGGTGGTGGGGCACATGCAGGTGCCCGTCGACGAGCCGCCGATCAGCGCGATGTCGGTGTCCGTCAGGTGGGTGTTGTGGACGCCGGTGGTCCGCGCGCCCAGCACGCCGTGCTCGGCGAGCAGCTGGGTGGGTGTCATGCCGTGCGCGGCCAGGCAGGCGTCGTTCTCCGCGGTCTGCTCGGAGAGGTGGACGTGCAGCGGGGCCTGGTGTCCCCGGGCCCAGTCGGCGACCGTCGCCAGCTGGTCGGCCGGGACGGCCCGTACGGAGTGGATCGCCGCGCCGACGCGGACGCCGTCCCGTTCCTTGAGGGCCGAGACCCGCTCGGCCCACGCGTCGGCGGTGCCGTCGGTGAAGCGCAGCTGGTGCTGTTCGGGGGCGGCGCCGAAGCCGGACGAGAGGTAGGCGGTGTCGAGGAGGGTGATGCGGATGCCCGCCTCGCCCGCCGCCGCGATGAGCGCCTCGCCCATGGCGTTGGGGTCGGCGTACGGGGTGCCGCCGGGCGCGTGGTGGAGGTAGTGGAACTCGCCGACGTTCGTGATGCCGGCCAGCGCCATCTCCGCGTACACCGCCCGGGCCAGCGTGAAGTAGCTGTCGGGGGTGAGGCGTTGGGCGATGGTGTACATGATCTCGCGCCAGGTCCAGAAGGTGCCGGAGCCCACCTGGACGGTGCCGCGCAGGGCGCGGTGGAAGGCGTGCGAGTGGGCGTTGGCCAGTCCGGGGATGGTGAGCCCGCGGAGGACCACGGCGCCGGGGGGCGGGGTGTCGGCGCCGGTCCGTACGGCGGCGATCCGCCCGTCGGCGGACACGTCCAGGGCGACGCCCGGCTCGACGTTGGTGCCGAGCCAGGCGTGCTCCAGCCAGTAGGTCACCTGCACGCCAGGTCCTCCAGTACGTCGGCGAGTGCGTGGACGCCCGCCACGCAGTCGTCCTCGGCCGCGAACTCGGCCGGGGAGTGCGAGACGCCCGTGGGGTTGCGTACGAACAGCATGGCGGTCGGGATCGACGCGGAGAGGATTCCGGCGTCGTGTCCCGCGCCCGTTCCCAGGACGGGGACCTTGTCGCCGGTCCGGTCCAGCAGGATGCGGCTCAGCTCGTCGCGCAGCGCGTGGGAGAAGTCCACGATCGGCGTGAAGGACTCGCGGACCACGGTGAGGTCGATGCCGGCGCGCGCGGCGTGCTCCCGCGCGGCCTTCTCGACGCCCGCGATGACCGCGTCCAGGGAGCCCTGGTCGGCGGCGCGCGCGTCGAGCCAGCCGCGGACCAGCGACGGGATGGCGTTGACGCCGTTCGGCTCGACGGCGATCTTGCCGAAGGTGGCGACGGCTCCCGCGAGTTCGGCCTCGCGGCGGGCGGCGAGGACCGTCTCGGCGTAGGTGAGCATCGGGTCGCGCCGGTCGACCAGCCGGGTGGTGCCGGCGTGGTTGGCCTCGCCGGCGAAGTCGTACCGCCAGCGGCCGTGCGGCCAGATCGCGGAGGCGATGCCGACGGCGTCGCCGGACAGGTCGAGGGCGCGGCCCTGCTCGACGTGGAGCTCGACGAAGGCGCCGACGCGGGCGAGCCGCTCCGGGTCCGCGCCGATGGCCTCGGGGTCGTACCCGGCCGCCTCCATGGCCTGCGGGAGGCTGATCCCGTCGGCGTCGCGCAGCGCGAAGGCCTTCTCCTTGGTCAGCTGCCCGGAGGTGAGGCGGGAGCCGACGCAGGCGAGCCCGAAGCGGGCGCCCTCCTCGTCGCCGAAGTTGACGATGGCGAGGGGCCGCTTGAACGAGACGCCGCGCTTGCGGAGTTCGTCGAGGGCGGCGAAGGAGGACACCACGCCGAGCGGCCCGTCGAAGGCGCCGCCGTCGGGGACGGAGTCCAGGTGGGAGCCGGTGACGACGGCGTCACCGGCGGTGGGGTCGCCGAGCCAGGCCCACTGGTTGCCGTTGCGGTCGGTCTCGACGTCGAGGCGGCGGGCCTCCGCCTGCATCCGGAACCAGAGCCGGCAGTCGGCGTCGGCCGCGGTCCAGGCGTAGCGGCGGTAGCCGCCGGAGTCCGCGTCGCGGCCGATGCCGGCGAGGCTGCGCCACATGGCGTGGAAGGTCGGGGAGGTGCCCGCCGAGGCACCCCGGGAGTCCCGGGGTGCCTCGGCGGCGTCGGAGGACGAGGTCACGCGGAGTCACCCTCGCGCATGGGGACGCGCACGCCCTTCTCGTCGGCGACGCGCTCGGCGATGTCGTAGCCGGCGTCGACGTGGCGGATGACGCCCATGCCGGGGTCGTTGGTGAGCACGCGGCGGATCTTCTCGCCCGCCAGCTTGGTGCCGTCGGCCACCGAGACCTGGCCGGCGTGGATGGAGCGGCCCATGCCGACGCCGCCGCCGTGGTGGATGGAGACCCAGGAGGCGCCGGAGGCGACGTTGACCATGGCGTTGAGCAGCGGCCAGTCGGCGATCGCGTCGGAGCCGTCGAGCATGGCCTCGGTCTCGCGGTACGGGGAGGCGACCGAGCCGCAGTCCAGGTGGTCGCGGCCGATGGCGAGGGGCGCGGCGAGGGTGCCGTTGCCGACCATGTCGTTGAACATGTCGCCGGCCTTGTCGCGCTCGCCCTGGCCGAGCCAGCAGATGCGGGCGGGCAGGCCCTGGAAGTGGACGCGCTCGCCGGCCATCTTGATCCAGCGGTGCAGCGACTCGTTCTCCGGGAAGAGGTCGAGGATCGCCTTGTCGGTCTTGTGGATGTCGGAGGCCTCGCCGGAGAGGGCGGCCCAGCGGAACGGGCCCTTGCCCTCGCAGAACAGCGGGCGGATGTAGGCCGGGACGAAGCCGGGGAAGGCGAAGGCGCGGTCGTAGCCGGCCAGCTGGGCCTCGCCGCGGATGGAGTTGCCGTAGTCGAAGACCTCGGCGCCGGCGTCCATGAAGCCGACCATGGCCTCGACGTGGCGGGCCATCGACTCGCGGGCGCGGGTGGTGAAGCCGGCCGGGTCCTTGGCGGCGGCGTCGGCCATGTCCTCGAAGGCGACGCCGACCGGGAGGTAGGCCAGCGGGTCGTGGGCGGAGGTCTGGTCCGTCACGATGTCGATCGGGGCGCCCTCGGCGAGCATCTGCGGGAGCAGTTCGGCGGCGTTGCCGAGCAGGCCGATGGAGAGCGGGCGGCGGGCGTCGCGGGCCTCGGTCGCCAGCTGGAGGGCGTGGGCGAGGTTGTCCGCCTTGACGTCCAGGTAGCGGTGCTCGATGCGGCGCTCGATGGCGCGCGGGTCGACGTCGACGCAGATCGCGACGCCGTCGTTCATGGTGACGGCGAGCGGCTGGGCGCCGCCCATGCCGCCGAGGCCGGCGGTGAGGGTGATGGTGCCGGCCAGGGTGCCGTTGAACTTCTTCGCGGCGACGGCGGCGAAGGTCTCGTAGGTGCCCTGGAGGATGCCCTGGGTGCCGATGTAGATCCAGGAGCCGGCGGTCATCTGGCCGTACATGGTGAGGCCGAGGGCCTCCAGGCGCCGGAACTCCTCCCAGTTGGCCCAGTCGCCGACCAGGTTGGAGTTGGCGATGAGGACGCGCGGGGCCCACTCGTGGGTCTGCATGACGCCGACCGGGCGGCCGGACTGGACCAGCATGGTCTCGTCCTGCTTGAGGGTGCGCAGGGTGCGGACCATGGCGTCGAAGGAGCGCCAGTCGCGGGCGGCCTTGCCGGTGCCGCCGTAGACGACCAGCTTGTCGGGGTGCTCGGCGACCTCGGGGTCGAGGTTGTTCTGGAGCATCCGGAGGGCGGCTTCCTGCTGCCATCCCAGGGCGCTCAGTTCCGTACCGCGCGGGGCCCGTACGGGGCGGGGTCCTGACATGGCGGTGCCTCCTCGAATGTGGATCAGATATTCACATCCTGACTCGCTGAATAGAAGTAGTCAACAGCTGCGCCGTCACCCCACCCGGTGGTGGGATGGGGAGATGGCTTCCTCCTTCGGAACGGACCACGGAACGGACGACGGAACGAACCGCCGGGAACACGCTCGCGACCGGGCCGTCCGGGCCGCCGTCGAGCAGGGCCTCCTCACCCCCGACGAGCCCGTCGTCGCCCTCCTCGACACCGCCGGCATCCGCGCCTCCGCGGCCGCCCTGACCAGCGCGTTCGCCGCCGTCACCGACGCTCCCGTGCTGCACGCCTTCGCCGTGAAGGCCGCCCCGCTCGTGCCCGTCCTGCGCCTGCTGTACGAGGCGGGCCTGGGCGTCGAGGTGGCCAGCCCCGGCGAGCTGGCCCTGGCCCGCGCGGCCGGGGTGCCGCCCGCCCGCACCGTCCTGGACTCGCCCGCCAAGACCCCCGCCGAACTGCGCCAGGCCCTCGCGCTGGGCATCGCGGTCAACGCCGACAACCTCCAGGAGCTGGCCCGGCTGGACGCGCTGGTCGCCTCCGCGCCCACCGCCTCGCCGCTCGGGCTGCGGGTGAACCCGCAGATCGGGGCCGGCTCCATCGGCGCGCTGTCGACCGCGACCGCCACCTCCAAGTTCGGCGTGGCGCTGCGCGACGAGGGCGCCCGCGAGGCCGTCGTCCGGGCGTACCTCGACCGCCCCTGGCTCACCCGGCTGCACACCCACACCGGCTCCCAGGGCATCCCGCTCGCCCTGATGGCCGAGGGCGTCGGCGCCGCCTACGCGCTCGCCGAGGAGATCAACACCAAGGCCGGCCGACAGCAGATCGACACCCTCGACATCGGCGGCGGGCTCCCGGTGAACTTCGCCTCCGACGAGGAGACCCCCACCTACGCCGGGTACGCCGCCCTGCTCGCCGCGACCGTCCCCGGCCTCCTCGACGGGCGCTACGCCCTGGTCACCGAGTTCGGGCGCTCGCTGCTCGCCAAGCACGGCACGGTGCTGGCCCGCGTCGAGTACACCAAGGTCTCCGGCGGGCGCCCGATCGCCGTCACCCACGCGGGCGTCCAGGTCGCCACCCGCACGGTCTACGCGCCGGAGTCCTGGCCGCTGCGCGTCCTCGCGTACGACGCCGGGGGCCGCCCCCGCACCGGCGAGGAGACCGTCCAGGACGTGGCGGGCCCCGCCTGCTTCGCCGGGGACCTGCTGGCCACCGGGCGGCTGCTGCCGCTGCTGCGGCCGGACGACGTGGTGGCCGTGCCGGACACCGGCGCGTACTACTTCGCCCACCACTACGCGTACAACAGCCTGCCCCGGCCCGCCGTCCACGGATTCACCCCGACGGACGACGGCGGCGTCGCCTTCACCACCGTCCGCAGGGCCCAGACCCTCGACGAGATCGTGGCGGAGGCGGGCGGCGACCGGCCCGGCGCGCTCCTGCGGGACGGGGCCGGCGGTGGTCCCATGAAGCCATGACAGGAACCAGCTCCGTGGTCGTCGAGCGCCGGGTCGCCGCCTCCCCCGGGCGGGTCTGGGAGTCGATCACCGACCTGCGGGACATGCCCCGGGTGCTCAGCGGCGTCGAGAAGGTCGAGGTGCTCACCCAGGGCGGCTTCGGGGTGGGCACCCGCTGGCGCGAGACCCGGCGGATGATGGGCAAGACGGCCACCGAGGAGATGACCGTGACCGCCTGCGAACCGCCCGAGCGCTATGTCACCGTGGCCGACTCGCACGGCATGCACTACGTCAACGAGATCGCCCTGCTCCCCGAGGGCCCGGCGGTCTCGGCCGGGGCCACCACCCTGCGGATGACCTTCAGCGCCCGCCCCGCCAACGACCGCAGGCCCGGCCTGGCCACCCGGCTGATCAACCGCTTCGGCGCGCGGGCGGTCGCCCGCGCGCTCGCCAAGGACCTGGCGGAGATCGCGGCGGCGGTCGAGAGCCGGGGCTGAGCGCCGCCGGAACGACGCCTTCCGGACGCGTACGGACCGCTCCGGGAGGTCGCTCCGGACGGCTCCGGGAGGTCGCTCGGGACGGCATCCGGCCGCCCTTCGAACAGATTTCGCCCGCTCCTACCATCCCTCTGACAAATTCCTCTGGAAAATGCCAGAACCCCTCCCCCAGGCCGCGACGTTGAGTAGCGTCACCGTCACTGCCGTACGTCCGCACGCCTCATCGGGAGGGGATCTCGCGTGCCCGGAATCGACGAGTGCCTACTGGAGGCCATGAGCCTGCCGGGGGCACGCGGCGCCTGGCTGGTCGACTGGACCAGCGGGCTGGCCCTCGGCGCGGCGGGCGAGTCCCCGGTCGGCGACCACGAGACGACGGCGGCCGAGACCGCCGAACTGGCCCGTGCCGCCGCCGAGTTCGAGTCACCATCGCCAGGGTCCGGTGAGCCGGCCGGCCCGGACGGCTCACCCGTGGAGGACCTGATCCTCACCACCCGCACCGGCTACCACCTGCTCCGCTTCGTCGAGACCGCCTTCGACAGCAGCGTCTTCCTGCACCTCTGGCTCGACCGCGACGGCGGGAACCTGGCCCTCGCCCGGATGCGGCTCGGCGACCTCGCGGAGAGGCTGGTCCTCGGATGACCGTCTCCCCGATGCTCACCCGCCTCGCCGCCGAGAAGGCGACCGGCGCCCTGCTCCGCGACCACGGCACGCTCTACCTCGTCGACGGCCGGGTCGTGCACGCCGAGAGCCCCTCCGCGCCCGGCCTCGACGTCCTCCTCACGGCCGGCGGGCGGCTGCCCCGCGAACGCTGGGACGAGGCCGTGGACCGGGCCGGGGCGCACCGCGCCGTCGGCCGCTTCCTCGTCGACAGCGGCCGGCTGCACGACGGCGAGCTGGAGATATGCCACCTCGGCGCCGTCTTCGACGCCGCGTTCTTCGCCCTCGCGCCCACCAGCGGCCCCAGCCGCTTCCGGTACGGGGTGGGGCACTGGTTCGGCGCGGTGCGGCCGGTCGACGCCGAGACCGTCGAGCGCGAGACCGCGCGCCGCCGCGAACTCCTCGACAGCGTCTGGCCCTACCCGGCCGTCGACACCGCGCCCGTCGTGCCCCGCCCCGCCGCCCCCGGGCAGCCGGTCGGCGCCCGGCAGCGCGCGCTGCTCGCGGCGGCCGACGGGGTGCGGACCCCGGCGGAGATCGCGCGGGCGCTCGGCAGGCCCGCCTTCCACACGCTGCTCGACGTGCGGCGGCTCGCGGCGGCCGGGCTCGTCGAGACCCCGAGCGAACAGCCGCCGCCCGACCCGCCCGCCGTACCCGCCTGGGTCGGCGAGGTCGCCACCGACCCGGACATCGCCCTGCTCCGTCGGCTCCGCGACGCCCTGGAGGCAGCACTGTGATGAGGCGTGCCCTGCGCCTGCGCGCCGAGAGGAGACAACTGATGACCGCAGAAGCCGAGGTGCTCGGCGAGCTGAGACGGCTGCGGGCCCGCCTGCCGCAGCTCACCGGAGCGCTCGCCGCCAGCGCCGACGGCCTGGTGCTGGCCTCGGACACCGTCGACGGCGAGGCGGAGAGCGTGGCCGCCCTGACGGCGGCGGCCCTCGGCGTCGGACAGCGGCTGACCGAGAGCACCGGGCAGGGCGGCTTCCGCGAGCTCCTGGTCCGGGGCGAGCGCGGCTATGTGGCGACGTACGCGGCGGGCGGCTCGGCCGTCCTGACCCTGCTCGCCGAGCCAAGGATCAACGTGGGACGCCTCCACCTGGAGGCCCGCCGGTCGAGCGCCCGGATAGGGGAGCTCGTGGACGGCGCGCTGGAACGCAGAGACCTCAACTGAGACCGGAAACCGACCGACGCACACCCCTCTCTCACGAAGGAAGTACGACAGCCATGGCGAACACCGAGACCTCCCTCAAGGAAGCCGCGCAGATCGAAGGCGCCATCGGCGCCGCCCTCGTCGACTACACGAGCGGCATGGCGCTCGGCACCATCGGCGGCGGCAAGGAGCTCGACCTGAACATGGCCGCGGCGGGCAACACCGACGTGGTCCGCGCCAAGGTCCGCACGATGGAGATGCTGGGCCTCAAGGAGGGGATCGAGGACATCCTGATCACCCTGGGCAGCCAGTACCACCTGATCCGGCTGCTCAAGTCCCGCGGCTCCAACGGCCTCTTCCTCTATCTGGCCCTCGACAAGGGCCGCGCCAACCTGGCGATGGCCCGCCACCAGCTGAAGCGGATCGAAGAGGAGCTGGAGGTCTGAGACCCCTACTCCACGAACAGCCCGCGCGCGGCCGCCTTGGAGTCGAACTCCTCCAGGCGGGCCTGCGCGTCCGGCAGCCCGTCCGCCATCGCCTCCAGGAGCACCCGGCCCAGCAGCATCGGGGCGCAGGCGGTGTCGAAGGCCAGCCCGGTGCCGACGGCGGCCGGGATCAGCAGGTCGCTGTGGGCGGCGACGGGCGCGAACGCCGACTCGGCGACGGTCACCACGGTGAGCCCGGCCGAGCGCGCGTACTCCAGGGCCTCGACGACCTCGCGCGGATGCCGGGGCAGCGCGAAGCAGAGCAGGGCCGTGGCCCCGGCCCGTACGGCCGCGTCGACGCGGTCGGTGAGCATGGAGCCGCCCTCGTCGAGCAACCGGACGTCCGGGTGCACCTTGGCGGCGAAGTAGGCGAAGCCCCGCGCCTGCGAGGAGGCCGCCCGCAGGCCCAGCACGAGCAGCGGCCGTGAGCCGGCGAGCAGCCGGCCGGCCCGCTCGACGGGCGCCGGGTCGGCGAGCAGCTCCGCGAGGTGCCGCAGGTTCTCGATCTCGGCGAGGACGGCCTGCTGGTACTCGTTGTACCCGGCCTCCCCGGACTCCTCCCGCACCGGCGCCGCCGGCGCGCTCTCCCGCAGGTGCTTGCGGAGCGCCGGGTAGCCGTCGAAGCCGAGGGCGACGGCGAAGCGGGTGACGGAGGGCTGGCTGACGCCGGCCAGCTCGGCCAGCTCCACGCTGGACAGGAAGGGCACGTCGGCGGCGCGCCGGACCATGCAGTGGGCGATCCGTCGCTGTGTCGGTGTCAGCCGCTGCCCCTCGAAGAGCGCCTGCAGCCGCCCGGCCGGGCTGTCGCTCATGCCGTCCCCCTTCCGCCTATTCATTCACCTGGAACTCTGCATGAGGATATGCAGGCAGGCAAGGGAGGCGGCCGCGGGGACCGGGAGGAAGGCTTGCGCGGGGACCGCCGCACCCCCGTTTCCGGGGGGCGGGACGACGGCGGTCCCCGCGAGGGACACGGGCCCGGGTCAGGGCCGGTCCGCGTCCGTGGCGTCGAGGGAGGTCCGGGAGCCGCTCCGGAGGTCCGTGACGCCGACGGGATCCAATCTGCCCGACCCGTGTTAAGCGGGTGCTGCGGGTACATGTCGCGCTCGTACCAGTTGCGCGAACGCACCCGCCGTCACCGCACGGTCCGGACGTACGGGATCAGTGCTGCTTCGCGCCCCCGCTGGCGGCGAGGAAGGCCAGCAGGTCCTGACGGCTGACCACGTCGGTCGGCTTGCCCTCGACCAGCACGATCGCCGCGTCCGCCTCACCGAGGACGGACATCAGGTCGGCGACCGGCTCGCCCGAGCCGACCTGCGGCAGCGGAGCGCACATGTGGTGCTCCAGCGGGTCCTCCAGGGCGGCCTTCTGGGTGAAGAGCGCGGTCAGGAGCTCGCGCTCGACGACCGAGCCGACGACCTCGGCGGCCATGACGTCGGGGTGACCGGCGCCGGGCTTGACGATCGGCATCTGGGAGACGCCGTACTCGCGCAGCACCTCGATGGCCTGGCCGACGGTCTCGTCCGGGTGCATGTGGACGAGGGAGGGCAGGCCGTGCGACTTGTGGCGGAGCACGTCGGCGACGGTGGCGGAGGTGGTGTCCTCCAGGAAGCCGTAGTCGGCCATCCACTCGTCGTTGAAGATCTTGGAGAGGTAGCCGCGGCCGGAGTCCGGCAGGATCACCACGACGATGTCGTCCGGGCCGAGCTCCTTGGCGACCTCGAGCGCGGCGACGACCGCCATGCCGCAGGAGCCGCCCACCAGGAGGCCCTCCTCCTTGGCGAGGCGGCGGGTCATCTGGAACGAGTCCTTGTCGGACACCGCGACGATCCGGTCGGTGCCGGTCCGGTCGTAGGCGGTCGGCCAGAAGTCCTCACCGACGCCCTCGACCAGGTACGGACGGCCGGAGCCGCCGGAGTAGACCGAGCCCTCGGGGTCGGCGCCGACGATCTGGACCTTGCCGCCGCTGACCTCCTTCAGGTACTTGCCGGTGCCGGAGATGGTGCCGCCGGTGCCGATGCCGGCGACGAAGTGGGTGATCTTCCCGTCGGTCTGCTCCCAGAGCTCCGGGCCGGTGCTCTCGTAGTGCGAGCGCGGGTTGTTCGGGTTCGAGTACTGGTCCGGCTTCCAGGCGCCCGGGGTCTCGCGGACGAGGCGGTCCGACACGTTGTAGTACGAGTCGGGGTGCTCGGGGTCGACGGCCGTCGGACAGACGACGACCTCGGCGCCGTACGCCCGCAGGACGTTGATCTTGTCCGTGGACACCTTGTCAGGACAGACGAAGATGCACTTGTAGCCCTTCTGCTGGGCCACGATCGCGAGGCCGACGCCGGTGTTGCCGGACGTGGGCTCGACGATGGTGCCGCCGGGCTTGAGCGCCCCGCTCTCCTCGGCCGCCTCGATCATGCGCAGGGCGATGCGGTCCTTGACCGAACCGCCGGGGTTGAAGTACTCCACCTTGGCCAGGACGGTGGCCTGGATGCCCGCAGTGACGTTGTTGAGCTTCACCAGCGGGGTGTTGCCGACGAGGCTGATCATCGAGTCGTGGTATTGCACCGTAATCTCCGGGGTCTCCGTAATGGTGTGGCCAGCGTATTGCGTGTGATGCGTAGACGGAGGCGCTTACGGGGCAGTGAGTAGTCACGAGGTGGCTCGAAGGACTCGAAGGACTCGAAGGAGGTGACGGCCCCGATGTCCAGCGCGAGGGTGGCACGGCGGATCGCGGCGGGTGCGGCGTACGGCGGTGGCGGCATCGGACTGATCGGCGTGGCCGCCGTCGGGGTCCTGCTCGCCGAGGTGCAGCTGGCCAAGCGGTCGGTGGGGGGCGGCGTGGCGCCGCTGCCGCCGGGCGCGGACGGCCGGTACGGGACGGCGTACGGCGGCGAGACCCCGCTCAGGCTGGCCCTTCTGGGTGATTCCACGGCGGCCGGCCAGGGCGTGCGCCGCACGGGGCAGACCCCGGGGGCGCTGCTCGCCTCCGGGCTCGCCGCGGTGGCCGAGCGCCCGGTGGACCTCCGGAACGTGGCTTTGCCGGGAGCGCGCTCGGACGACCTGGAGCGGCAGGTGTCGCTGCTCCTCGCGGGACCGGCCGGGGCGCCGGACGTGTGCGTGGTCATGATTGGCGCGAATGACGTCACCCACCGGATGCCGGCCACCCAGTCGGTGCGGGCCATGGCGTCGGCGGTGCGGCGGCTGCGGACGGCGGGCGCGGAGGTGGTGGTCGGCACCTGCCCGGACCTCGGCACGATCGAGCCGGTCTACCAGCCGCTGCGCTGGCTGGCCCGGCGGGCCTCGCGGCAGCTGGCGGCGGCGCAGACGATCGTGGTGGTCGAGCAGGGCGGGCGGACGGTGTCGCTGGGCGACCTGCTGGGGCCGGAGTTCGCGGCGAACCCGCGCGAGATGTTCGGGGTGGACAACTTCCACCCGTCGGCGGAGGGGTACGCGACGGCGGCGATGGCCCTGCTCCCGACGGTCTGCGCGGCGCTCGCGATGTGGCCGGAGGCGGACCGGATCGACGAGGACCGGCACGAGAACATGCTGCCGGTGGCGAAGGCGGCGGCCGAGGCGGCGAAGGAGGCCGGCACGGAGGTCACCGGCGCCCGCGCGCCGTGGGCCCTGCTCAAGCACCGCAGGCGCCGGCGGCTGCCGGTGCCGGGGACGCCCACGGCGGACCCCCGGACGACGGAGGGGCACCCGGAGGGCGAGGAGGGTGGCCCGGGCCCCCGGAACACCTCCGTACGACAGGAGTGAGCACCCGCGCGCACGTACGACGGGGCCGGCGCTCCCGCGTGCGACGGGGCCGCGCCCCACGCACGACCGGACCGGGCACCCCCGCACGACCGGACCGCGCCCCGCACCTGCCCGAACCGCACGCGCCTGAGCGTACGCTTAGAAAAGAGGTCCGCATCACATGCCGAGGCCGGTGACCCCATGCGGTACGTACGGGTAACTTCCCTTTCAGTCCGCCCACCCAGCACCCTCCTGGAGCCGTGATGCCCGAAGCCGTCATCGTCTCGACCGCCCGCTCCCCGATCGGCCGGGCCTTCAAGGGCTCCCTCAAGGACCTGCGGCCCGACGACCTCACCGCCACGATCATCCAGGCCGCCCTCGCCAAGGTCCCCGAGCTGGACCCGCGCGACATCGACGACCTGATGCTCGGCTGCGGTCTGCCCGGCGGCGAGCAGGGCAACAACCTGGGCCGGATCGTGGCCGTGGAGATGGGGATGGACCACCTCCCCGGCTGCACGATCACCCGCTACTGCTCCTCCTCGCTCCAGACCTCCCGGATGGCGCTGCACGCGATCAAGGCGGGCGAGGGCGACGTCTTCATCTCGGCCGGTGTCGAGATGGTGTCCCGCTTCGTGAAGGGCAACTCGGACTCGCTGCCGGACACGCACAACCCGTTCTTCGCCGACGCCGAGGCCCGCACCAAGGCCGTCGCCGAGTCCGAGGGCTCCACCTGGCACGACCCGCGCGAGGACGGCATCGTCCCCGACGCGTACATCGCCATGGGCCAGACCGCCGAGAACCTGGCCCGCTGGAAGGGCATCACCCGCCAGGAGATGGACGAGTTCGGCGTCCGCTCGCAGAACCTCGCCGAGCAGGCCATCAAGAACGGCTTCTGGGAGCGCGAGATCACCCCGGTGACGCTGCCCGACGGCACCGTCGTCTCGGCCGACGACGGCCCGCGCGCCGGCGTCACCCTGGAGGGCGTCTCCGGCCTCAAGCCGGTGTTCCGCCCCGACGGCCTGGTCACCGCCGGCAACTGCTGCCCGCTGAACGACGGCGCCGCCGCGCTCGTGATCATGTCCGACACCAAGGCGCGCGAGCTGGGCCTGACCCCGCTGGCCCGGATCGTCTCCACCGGCGTCTCCGGCCTCTCCCCCGAGATCATGGGCCTCGGCCCGGTCGAGGCCTCGAAGCAGGCCATCCGCCGCGCCGGCCTGACCAGTTCCGACATCGACCTGGTCGAGATCAACGAGGCGTTCGCCGCGCAGGTCATCCCGTCCTACCGCGAGCTGGGCTTCGACCTGGACCAGGTGAACGTCAACGGCGGCGCCATCGCCGTCGGTCACCCCTTCGGCATGACGGGCGCCCGCATCACCGGCACCCTCATCAACAGCCTCCAGTTCCACGACAAGCAGTTCGGTCTGGAGACCATGTGCGTGGGCGGCGGCCAGGGCATGGCCATGGTCATCGAGCGCCTCAGCTAACCACCCCGCGTCCAAGCCGTGACCGAATCTCCCCCAGGATGTGACCTACGTCCCGGGGGAGCACTGTTTTCCCAGGTCACAGGGGTTTCGGGACTAAACACCTGGCACAAATACCTGTCCAATTCGTGACGTAATGCACTGACAGGACGCACCACCCCAGGCCAAGCTGATGTAGGAAGTCGGGGGATCGACTCGGAATCGGGAGTACGTCAGTGAGCGCACTGTCTCTTGCCCTGCTGGTGACCACCGCGGCTGCCACCGCGGTGGGCGTCGCCGCCCTGCACTCCGCCCACGCTCTCCGTAAGCAGATCCTCGCGCTGCGTGGCGAACTCGCCGCCGCCAACGGCCTGTCCGTGCCGCACGCCCGCCAGACGCCCGCCGCGGAGATACGGGCCGCGGTCGCCGAGGCGCTGGCCGAGGAGCGCGAGCGGGAGCTGGCCGAGGCGCGGGCCTTCTGGGCCGCGCAGGAGGCCCGGGACGCCGCCGACGCCCCGTCGCTGCTCGGCGGCGCGGGGAGCCCGGCCGAGGACGGTCCCTACTTCGTGCCCCGTCAGGCCGACTTCGTGGGCCTGGAGGCGATGGCGCTGGAGGCCATGGAGGCGGAGGCCGCCGCGCTCGACGGCACCGACCCGCTGGACGTCTTCGACACCTTCGACGAGTTCCCGGAGCTGACCGGGGCGTCCGAGTACCCGGACGACTCCCCCGAGCTGGCCGCGGCCCGCCGCCGGCACCCCTCGCACCCCGACTTCGTGCCGGTCCAGACGCCCGTGGTCACCGACCACGAGCGCACGGTGGCCCGCCTGGAGGAGCTGGCGGACACCCGCACGGCGCTGACCGACGTCCGCCCCGGCCCGCTGGGCACGCTGGACGTGTACGTCTTCGCCGACGGCACCACGCTCTGTATGACCCCCGGCCACCGGGAGACCGCGGAGCGGCTCGCCGAGGCCCTGCGCACCGGCCACACCCCGGTCCTGCTCGGCGGCTCGGGCGTCTCCGGCGCCTACGCCCTGACCTTCTCCTGCGGCGACGCGGCGGAGGACAACGTGTACATCCTGGCGGACCGCGTGATCGCGAGCCTCTGACCGACGCCCGGTGACCCAGGGGCGTCTAGAGGCCCGAGCGGGCCTCCGCCTCACGTACCAGCCTCACGGCCTCGTCCAGGTCCCCCTCGGGGGCGCCGGCCGGGGCCGTCCGCAGTGCTTCGGCCAGATCCGCGGCGGCGACCGCCAGTTGGTCGGCGACCACGAAGACGCCGGCGTCCGGCAGCTCCGCCGGCTCCCGGTCCGGGAACTCGACGCGCTGCGCCCGGGTCGCCAACTCCCTGGCCAGGGCCAGCCCTTCGGCGGCGGCGCCGCGCTGGAGGCGGCTCTGCGGGGCGGCCCGCAGCCGGTCGGCGAACCGCTCTGCGGCGGCGGTCAGTCCACTCGTATCACGCACGGTGCGACCCTATGCGGCGGCCGGGCACCATTGCCAACGGGCGAACGCTCGGGCACGGTGACGTGAAGGAGCAGCACACGGCACAACGCGTCCGGAGGCGCCGATGTCCCCCACCTTCTCCGAAGAGACCCACCGCAACCTCCTCGCCCGCATCCCGCACCGCACCGGCCGCGAGATCTCCGAGTGGCTGAAGACCGTGGAGGACGGGCCCTCCCTCCTCCGCTTCGAGGACAAGGTCAGCTGGCTGCGCGGGGCGCACGACCTCGCGTACGGCCACGCCAAGGCGATCATCCACGAGTACGACCTGCGCCGGGCGGCCCGCCGGATGCTCTGACGGCGGACCGCCCGCGGCTCACTCCTTCACCCACCGGCCGAGGAAGTCGCGGACCAGCTCCGCGATCTCCTCGCCGTGCGTCTCCAGGGCGAAGTGCCCGGCGTCCAGGAGGTGGATCTCCGCGTCCGGCAGGTCGCGGGCGAAGGCCTCGGCGCCGGCCGGCCCGAAGATCTCGTCGCCGCGTCCCCAGGCGGCGAGCAGCGGGGGCCGGTGGGTGCGGAAGTACTCCTGGAAGGCGGGGTAGCCGTCCAGGTTGAACTGGTAGTCCCAGAAGAGCTGGAGCTGGATCTCCTTGTTGCCGGGCCGGTCGAGGCCGGCCTGGTCGAGGGTCCAGGTCTCGGGCCCGACGCGGTCGAGCCGGTCGGCGGGGACGCCGTGGGTGTACTGCCAGCGGGTGGCCTCGGCGGTCAGCAGCTCGCGCACGGCGGGCTCGTGGGTCTCCCGGTCCCCGGCGTGCGCGAAGAGCACGTCCCAGAAGGGCGTGAAGCCCTCCAGGTAGGCGTTGCCGCTCTGGGTGATCAGCGCGGTGACCCGCTCGGGGTGGCGGGAGGCGATGCGCAGGCCGATGGGGGCGCCGTAGTCCTGGAGGTAGAGGGCGAAGCGGTCGAGGCCGAGCCGGTCGAGCAGCTTCAGGGTGATCTCGGTGAGCTTCTCGAAGCCGTAGGCGAAGTCGGTCACGGCGGGCGCGGCGGAGGCGCCGAAGCCGAGGTGGTCGGGTGCGATCAGGTGGTACGAGTCGGCGAGCTCGGCCATCAGGCCGCGGTACATGTGCGAGCTGGCCGGGAAGCCGTGCAGGAGCACCAGGGTGGGGCGGGACGGGTCGCCGGCCTCCCGGTAGAAGATCTCCAGGCCGTCGATGTTCTCGGTGCGGCCGCGCAGCGCGAATACGGACATGGGATGCCCCTCCTCCGGAGGAGAACGAGCGTTCTCCCTCTGCCCTGTAGAGTAGGAGAACGATGGTTCTCGGCGCAAGCGGATACGCGGGCACCCCCGCGGGCGGTCCGCGGGCGCATGACGGAGGAGTGGTCGGGATGGACGCGGAGACCGCCGAGCTGAGGCTCCTGGAGACGGCCGAGACGCTGTTCGACGAGCGGGGGGTGCAGGGCGTCGGCATGGACGCCATCCGCGGCGCGTCCGGCGTCTCGCTCAAGCGCCTCTACCAGCTCTTCCCCTCCAAGGACCATCTGGTCTGGGCGGTCCTCAAGCGCCGCGACGGCGCCGTCCGCGAGGCGATCGCCGCCCACGGCGCCACCCACGCCACCAGCCCGTACGGGCGCAGCCTCGCGGTCTTCGACTACCTCGGCGAGTGGTTCGCCGACCCCGGCTTCCGCGGCTGCGCCTTCATCAACACCTTCGGCGAGATGGGCGGCATCTCCCCCGACGTCGCCGAGATCGCCCGGGGCCACAAGCAGGCCCTGCGGGACTACTTCGCCGAGCAGACGACCGCCATGAACGCCCCGCCCGCCCTCGCCGACCAGCTGGCCCTGCTCGCCAACGGCGCCATGGCCGTCGCCGGCATCAACGGCACCTCCGAGCCGGCCGCGCAGGCCAAGGACGCGGCGCGGGTGCTGCTCGACGCCGCGGTGTCCTGAGCCCCCCGGAGACGCGGAAGGGCCCGCCCGGCATGTGCCGGGCGGGCCCTTCGCTCACGTACTGACGGGTCAGTCGTCGCCCTGGAGGATCGACAGCAGACGCAGCGCCTCCAGGTAGATCCACACCAGGGTCATGGTGAGGCCGAAGGCCGCCAGCCAGGACTCCTCGCGCGGAGCGCCGTAGGTGATGCCGTCCTCGACCTGCTTGAAGTCCAGGGCGAGGAAGCAGGCACCGAGGACGATGCCGATGACACCGAAGAGGATGCCGAGGCCGCCGCTGCGGAAGCCGAGGCCGTCACCGCCGCCGAAGACGGCGAACAGCAGGTTGACCACCATGAGCAGCATGAAGCCCATCGCGGCGGCCATCACGAAGCCGTAGAAGCGGCGGGTGACGCGGATCCAGCGCATCTTGTACGCGATCAGCACGCCGGCGAAGACCGCCATGGTGCCGAGCACGGCCTGGATGACGACGCCGTCCGCGATGTACGTCGAGACGGCGGCGGACAGCACACCGAGGAAGACGCCCTCGAAGGCCGCGTAGCCGAGGATCAGCGCCGGCACGGGCTTGCGCTTGAACGACTGGACCAGCGACAGGACCAGCGCCACCAGCGCGGCGCCGATGGCGATGCCGTAGGACTTGGCCAGGTTCGCCGGGTCGACCGGCAGCAGCAGCCAGGACAGGACGGCGGTGACCACGACCGTGCCGAGCGTGATGGCCGTGCGGCTCACCACGTCGTCGATCGTCATCACGTTGCCGCGGACCTGCTGCGGCGCGCCCGGGACGGTGTCCTGCGGCGCGTACGGGTTGGTCGCGTACGGGTTGGTCGCACCCTCGGCGTACGGATTGCCGGTGGCGTACGGGTTGGTTCCGACGGCGGGGCCCCCGGCCTGCGGCTGCTGCGCGTTGAAGCCGGCGTAGCCGTTGTCGCGGCTGAACCCCCGTCGCGAGAAGACCGGGTTGCTGCTCCTCATCTCACTCCTCCATGGCCGCACTGCGCGGCGTCCCCTCAAGAGTAATAGGGAAGCAAAAGAAACTCCCTAGTGCTCGGGGAGGATCTTTCGGTGAAGGGGAAGGGACCGGACGGGGCGGGAAGGGGGTGAGAAGAGGAGCTGTGCCCGGAACCGGATTCGAACCGGTACGGCCTGAAGGCCAGCGAGGTTTAAGCTCGCCGTGTCTGCATTCCACCATCCGGGCGGGTCGCGAAGCTCCGCGTTGGCACATGAGCCTATCGGGGCGGGTCGCTCGTTCAGCGGAACAGCCTTCCGATGTTGTCTTATTTTATTGACACCTGAGGGTGTGTCAGTGCAGGTGGGGGCCCTTATGTGAAGGGCTGCGGGGCTCGCGGGCGCAAAGAGCGGCGTGCCGGATTGACGAAAACTCGTCGACGGTCCGCCAGTAGTCCGTCAAGATCAGGGTCGCCGTCATACCTCAGGAGGAGAGCCGGGCCCCCCGGTCCGCCTCCAGGCTGCCCTCGGAACGGGCACGTGGACGGACGCCGCGGCCCGGAACGTTCGAAACGATGGAGTGGTTCCCGAACAGTCGCACTGACAGGAGTCGCCGTCGTGACCACCACCCCCACCGTGCCCCGCTCGACCGCGGTGGCCGCCCGCGCCACCGACCTCTCCAAGGTCTACGGACACGGCGAGACCCAGGTGGTCGCCCTCGACCGGGTCAGCGTGGACTTCCGGCAGGGCGAGTTCACCGCGATCATGGGCCCGTCCGGCTCCGGCAAGTCGACCCTGATGCACTGCGTCGCGGGCCTCGACTCCTTCAGCTCCGGCTCCGTGCGGATCGGCGAGACCGAGCTCGGCTCCCTGAAGGACAAGCAGCTCACCCAGCTGCGCCGGGACAAGATCGGCTTCATCTTCCAGGCGTTCAACCTGCTGCCGACGCTGACCGCGCTGGAGAACATCACGCTGCCGATGGACATCGCCGGCCGCAAGCCCGACAAGCAGTGGGTGCAGAACGTCATCGACATGATCGGCCTCTCCGGCCGGCTCAGCCACCGTCCCGCGCAGCTCTCCGGCGGCCAGCAGCAGCGCGTGGCCGTGGCCCGCGCGCTGGCCTCCAAGCCCGAGATCATCTTCGGTGACGAGCCGACCGGAAACCTGGACTCGCGCTCCGGCGCCGAGGTGCTGGGCTTCCTGCGCAACTCGGTGCGCGAGCTCGGCCAGACCGTGGTGATGGTCACCCACGACCCGGTCGCCGCCTCCTACGCGGACCGCGTGATCTTCCTGGCCGACGGCCGGATCGTCGACGAGATGCTGCACCCCACGGCGGACGGCGTGCT
This sequence comes from Streptomyces sp. NPDC093111, assembly GCF_040683955.1. Classification (NCBI taxonomy): domain Bacteria; kingdom Bacillati; phylum Actinomycetota; class Actinomycetes; order Kitasatosporales; family Streptomycetaceae; genus Streptomyces; species Streptomyces sp. NPDC093111. The sequence continues at coordinate 36,731 of NZ_JBFBNW010000007.1, forward strand.
CGACCGCATGAAGGCCTTCGACGCCAAGGGCCGCACGAGCTGACGCGGCCCCGCCGCACCCCGTCCTCCGTCCCAGCTTCCGTTCAGGACCCCACCCATGTTCCGTACCGCCCTGCGCAATGTGCTCGCGCACAAGGCCAGGCTGCTGATGACCGTCCTCGCCGTGATGCTCGGCGTGGCCTTCGTCTCCGGCACCCTGGTCTTCACCGACACCCTCTCCAACGCCTTCCGCAGCCAGTCGGCCAAGAGCTATGACGATGTCGCCGTCGCCGTCAGCGCCGCCCCCCACCAGCAGGACCCGAACAGGACGCCGGGCCTGTCCGAGCAGACCCGGCAGAAGATCGCCGGTCTGGACGGCGTCGCCGGGGCGACCGGCCGGGTCAACGGCTTCGCCGGCGTGCCGGACAAGGACGGCAAGCTGATCGGCGTCGGCTGGTCCAACAAGGGCACCAACTTCGCCCCCGGCCAGGACGGCAAGGACCCGGCGTACGCCTTCACCAGCGGTGCGGGACCGGTCGCGGACGACCAGATCGCGCTCGACAAGGAGACCGCCGACAAGGGCGGCTACAAGGTCGGCGACCAGGTCCGGGTGGCCACCAACGGCCCGGTCGAGACGTACACGCTCTCCGGTGTCTTCACCACCGAGGACGGCGCCGTGAACGCCGGCGGCAGCCTCGTCGTGTTCGACACGCCCACCGCGCAGAAGCTGTACCTCAAGCCCGGCTACTTCCTCGACATCAACGTCGCCGGCAAGCCCGGCGCGGACTCCGCGAAGATCCTCTCCGAGGTCGAGAAGGTCGTCGGCGACACCGCCGACGCCAAGACCGGCCAGGCCCTCGCCGACGAGCAGGCCAAGAACATCGAGCAGGGCCTGAGCGCGCTCAACCAGATGCTGCTCGGCTTCGCCGGCATCGCGCTCTTCGTCGGCATCTTCCTGATCTCCAACACCTTCACGATGCTGGTCGCCCAGCGCACCAAGGAACTCGCGCTGATGCGCGCCGTCGGCGCCTCGCGCAAGCAGATCACCCGCTCCGTGCTCGCGGAGGCCGGCGTGGTCGGCCTGGTCGCCTCCGTGGTCGGCTTCGTCCTCGGCATCGGGCTCGCGGCCACCCTGCGCTCCGCCATGAGCACCTTCGGCCTGAAGGTCCCGGCCGGTGACCTCGTCATCGGCAGCACCCCGCTGATCTCGGCGCTCGCCGTCGGCATCCTGGTCACCATGCTGGCCGCCTGGCTGCCCGGCCGCCGCGCCGCGCGGATCCCGCCGGTCGCCGCCATGAGCAGCGTCCACGCGGTGGCGTCCACCAAGTCCCTGGTCCTGCGCAACACCCTCGGCGCGATCATCACCGCCCTGGGCGCGGTCGCCATCATCGGCGGCGCCGGCTCGGGCGGCGACGACGGCCGGATGCTGATCGCCGGCGGCGCGTTCCTCTCGCTCATCGGTGTGATCGTGCTGATCCCGCTGCTGTCCCGCCCGGTGATCGCGCTGGCCCGCCCGCTCCTGAAGCCCTTCGGCGTGGCCGGTTCGCTGGCCGGTCAGAACGCGGTCCGCAACCCGCGCCGCACCGGCGCCACGGCCTCCGCGCTCGCCATCGGTCTCACCCTGGTCACCGGTCTGTCGGTGCTCGGCGCCACGGTCGGCTCGGCCGTGGACCGGATGACGACCGATCAGGTCAAGGCCGACTACATGATCTCCATGGCGAGCGGTGACGGCCTCAACCAGGCCGCGCTGGACGCCGTCCGCAAGACCCCCGGCCTGTCCGCCGTCTCGCCGCAGCAGGCCGGCTACCTCCAGGTGAAGGGCGACTTCAAGTCGGTCTCCGGTGTCGCTCCTGGCGACATCGAGAAGCTCCTCAACCTGAAGGTCGTCGACGGCTCGCTGGGCTCGCTGGCCCAGGGCAAGGTCGCCGTCGAGGACAAGACCGCCGAGAAGAAGGGCTGGAAGGTCGGCACGACCCTGCCGGTCGAGTTCTCGGACAAGAAGAAGGGCTCGCTGACGGTCGGCGCGCTCTACGAGGGCAGCGAGTTCGTCTCGCCGCTCCTCCTGGACGCGAAGATCCTCAACGCGCACGACCCCAAGCCGTACATCCCGCAGATCCTCGTGAAGATGGACGGCGGCGCCTCCGACTCGGCCGAGAAGGCCCTGATGAAGGCGATGGGCGACAACCCGGCCATGACGGTCATGGACCAGAAGGACATCCGCGACTCGTTCGGCGGTGTCATCAACATGATGCTGAACATCATGTACGGCCTGCTGGCGATGGCCCTGATCATCGCGGTGCTCGGTGTCGTCAACACGCTGGCCATGTCGGTCTTCGAGCGTCAGCAGGAGATCGGCATGCTGCGGGCGATCGGTCTCGACCGGCGCCGGGTGAAGCGGATGGTGCGCCTGGAGGCCGTGGTCATCTCGCTGTTCGGCGCGGTGGTCGGCATCGGCCTCGGCGCGTTCCTCGGCTGGGCGATCGGCGAGACGCTGCGGAGCAGCCTGCCGGACTACGCGCTGGTGCTGCCGTGGGGCCGGATCGGGCTCTTCCTGGTCCTGGCCGGACTGGTCGGCGTGCTGGCCTCGCTGTGGCCGGCCCGCAGCGCGGCGAAGCTGAACATGCTCGCGGCGATCAAGGCCGAGTAGCACCCCGTACGCGCCGAAGGGCCGGGTTCCCCCTGGGGAGCCCGGCCCTTCGGCGTACGGGTCAGCTGCCCGCGCAGTACGTCATGAGGTACTGGTGGTTGGCCTTGAACTGGGCGTAGAGCGCGGGGTCGTCGATCTTCAGCAGGGTCTCGTCGTTGGCCCGCAGCGCCGGGTAGGTGTAGTTGTGGCTGCCGGTCCACACCAGCTTCTTCCCGGCCACCCCGTCGTACGTGCCTTCGATCAGCAGGTACTTGGAGTGCAGGCCCGCCTTGGCGACGCCGGTGCCCCGGTCCTCGTAGCACTGGACGCGCTGGGTGAGCTTGCCCGAGACGATCGACTCGACGGTGGTGCCCATGGAGCCGGGGGCGCCGTCGTGGGCGAGGGTCACCGAGCAGCCGGCGTTCTTCAGGGCGACCAGCTTGGTGGCGACCTCGTCGCGGGTGAAGAGGTTGGCGGCCATCCGGATCTGCGTGCCGCCGGCACAGCTGACGTTGTCGAGGATCAGCTTCACCGTGTCGGTGGAGGCGTCGTTGTCGTACGTGGTGCCGGCGGCCTCCTTGCGCGGGAAGAAGTACGCCTTGTAGGGGCCGCTGGCCGGGGTCTTGTAGTAGTGGCTGAGACCGGTCGCGGAGGTGCCCTGGGCGAGCAGGTCGGCGAAGTAGTCCTGGTAGATGCCGTAGAGGCCGGTGTCGACGATGGTGACGGCGTTGTTGAAGAGGTCGGTGCGCTGGACGCCCGTCATGTTGGCGGAGGTCTGCACGACGACGTCGTTCGCGCCGCCGGTGTTCGAGAACAGCCAGAACTTGTTGTGGTTGATGGCGCCGTCGGGGTCGCCGGGCAGCTGCCGGGAGCCGATGCAGCCGCGTCCCGCGGGGCAGGCGAAGACCCAGGAGCCCTGGGCGCGGTCGGTGCCGAGGCGGGCGACGAGCCGGGGGTACTCGCCACCGGTCATGGTGACGGAGGTGTGGTCGACGACGACCCGGACGTTCACCCCGCGGTCCTTGGCGGCGCCGAGGGCGTCGGTGACGGTGTCGTCGGTGAAGGTGTAGAGCCCGGCGGTGATGGTGGCGCCCGCGGGGGTCTGGGCGATGAGGCCGGTGATGTGGTCACGGACCCGGTCCTGGGCGGCGGCGTCGCCGGACGGGTCGTTGAAGGTGGCCGTGGTGGTCACGGCCGCGGTGCCGGCGGTGGTGGTGCCGGCGGCGGTGTCGGCACCGGCCGGGGCCGGGGAGGCCGTGAGCAGGCCGACGGCGGCGGCCAGGGCCAGGACGAGACGGACGGGACGGCGCAAGATTCCCCCTCGGGCACGAAACGACATATACATGACAATCAGGACCCGGAAGGAACGGGGTGCCGAACCGAACCGGCACCCCGCCTTCCGGAACCCGAAGGTCCGAACGTATCAGCGCCCTCGGGACCCCTAGGACTCCCCGGACTCCCGCGGCTCACTCCACACCCTCGGCCGCAGCCCCACGCCCGAGGCGCCCGAGCCCGGCGTCCGCACCGCCAGGAACTGGTTCACCCCGATGCGGTTGCGCTCGAAGGACACCGCCGAGGCCGCCATGTACAGGCGCCAGATCCGCGCCCGGCCCGGCGAGGTCAGCCGCACCGCCCGGTCCCAGTCCGCCTCCAGCCTCGCCACCCAGGCGCGCAGGGTCAGCGCGTAGTGCTCGCGGATCGCCTCCACGTCCCGCACCTCGAAGCCCGCGTCCTCCAGGGTCGTCAGGGTGCGGCCCATCGGCGCCAGTTCGCCGTCCGGGAAGACGTACGCGTCGATGAACGCGTCCACCTCGTACGCCTCCTCGTCCGGCTCCGGGCGGCGCGAGATCTGGTGGTTGAGCAGCCGCCCGCCGGGCTTCAGGAGCCCGTACAGCGCGTCCGCGTACTCCCGGTACTGCACCGTGCCCACGTGCTCGGCCATCCCGATCGACGAGATCGCGTCGAACGGGCCGTCCGTGACGTCCCGGTAGTCCTGCACCCGGATCTCGATCCGGTCGGTCAGCCCCTCCTCCGCGATCCGCTTGCGCGCGAACGCGGCCTGCTCCCGGGACAGGGTCACGCCGACCACCCGGGCGCCGTACTCCCGCGCCGCGTGGATCGCCATCGAGCCCCAGCCGCAACCGACGTCCAGCAGCCGGTCGCCCTCCTTCAGGCGCAGCTTGCGCGCGATCAGGTCCAGCTTGTCCCGCTGGGCGTCCTCAAGGGAGCCCTGCTCCGTCCAGTACGCGCACGAGTAGACCATCGACGGGCCCAGCACCAGCTCGTAGAACTCGTTGCCCACGTCGTAGTGGTGACTGATCGCCTGCTTGTCCCGGCGCCGGGTGTGCCGCGCGCCGCTGCGCCCGCGCATCTCCTCCAGGGGAGGCTTCGGCGGCGGGAACGGGCCGGCCAGCTTCAGGAGGGCGGCGACGGCGGCCCGCACCTTCGGGTCGCGCGCGGTCTCCAGGAGTCCGCGCGACTCCTCGCCGCGCTCCCACAAGAACCCGGCGAGCCGGTCGAGGACCGTGTAGAGGTCCCCCTCGACGTCGATCTCCCCCGCCACCCACGCCCGGGCGAGCCCGAGCTCCCCCGGCTTCCACAGCAGCCGGCGCAGGGCGCGGCGCTCGCGGATGATCAGAACCGGGCCGTCCGCGGGACCGGCTTCGCTGCCGTCCCAGGTCCGCAGTCGCACGGGGAGCGGGGCTCCCAGCACGTCTTCGGCGAGGGCGGTCAGCCGCGACGCGGCGTCGGCCATGATGAAACACCTCCGTGATCTCGTGCCCCAGAAATGCTTGTCACCAAGGGAACACCGTCGGTAGGCGTTCCACTCCCGTTCGAGGGCAACGAGTCCGGAAAAACACGCGAAGGGCGGTGCGCGGGGGTGCGTTCGAGGACCACCGCGCACGCGAAAGGGCCGTCCGCACCACGGATGGCGGACGGCCCTTTTCGGGTGTTGCTGAAGGGGTCAGGCCTTGGCCTTCTCCTGCGCCGGGGCGGCCGGCGCCGGGGCGGGCTTGGCCGCCTCGTAGAACTCCTCGCGCGGGGTCTCCATGGCGCCCAGGGAGACGACCTCACGCTTGAGGAACATGCCCAGGGTCCAGTCGGCGAAGATGCGGATCTTGCGGTTCCAGGTCGGCATCGCCATGCCGTGGTAGCCACGGTGCATGTACCAGGCGAGACGGCCCTTGAGCTTGATCTTCATCTTGCCCATGACGATCATCGCGACGCCCTTGTGCAGGCCGAGACCCGCGACGGCGCCCTTGTTGGAGTGCGCGTACTCCTTCTGCGGGAAGCCCCGCATGCCGGACACCACGTTGTCGCCGAGGACCTTGGCCTGGCGCAGCGCGTGCTGGGCGTTCGGCGGGCACCAGGCGCGCTCGGCCGGGACGCCGGCCTTGATCGCGGCCAGGTCCGGGACCTGGGCGTTGTCGCCCGCGGCCCACACGTAGTCCATGCCGTTGACCTGGAGCTTCTCGTTGCAGTCCACGTGGCCGCGGGGGCCGAGCGGCAGACCGAAGCGGGAGAGCGCCGGGTTCGGCTTCACACCGGCGGTCCACACGATCGTGCTGGAGTCGACCTCAAGGCCGTTCTTCAGGACGACGTGGCCGTCGACGCAGGAGTCCATCGAGGTCTGGAGGTAGATCTCGATGCCGCGGCCCTCGAGGTGCTCCTTGCCGTACTGGCCCAGCTTCGGGCCGACCTCGGGAAGGATCTTGTCGGCGGCGTCGACCAGGATGAAGCGCATGTCCTCGCGCTTCACGTTCTGGTAGTACTTCGACGCGTCGCGGGCCATGTCCTCGACCTCGCCGATGGTCTCCGCGCCGGCGAAGCCGCCGCCCACGAAGACGAAGGTCAGCGCCTTGCGGCGGACGTCCTCATCGGTCGTCGAGTCGGCCTTGTCGAGCTGCTCGAGGACGTGGTTGCGCAGGCCGATGGCCTCCTCGATGCCCTTCATGCCGATGCCCTGCTCGGCGAGACCGGGGATCGGGAAGGTACGGGAGACGGCGCCCATCGCGATGACCAGGTAGTCGAACGGCAGGTCGTACGCCTCGCCGACGAGCGGCGAGATCGTGGCGACCTTGCGGTCCTGGTCGATGGTGGTGACCCGGCCGGTGAGCACCTCGGCTCCGCGCACGACGCGTCGCAGCGGGACGACGACGTGGCGCGGCGAGATGCTGCCGGCGGCGGCTTCGGGGAGGAAGGGCTGGTAGGTCATGTACGACCGCGGGTCGACGACCGTGACGGTCGCCTCCGCGTAGCGCATCTTCTTGAGGATGCGCCGAGCTGCGTACAGGCCTACGTACCCGCCGCCTACTACGAGGATCCTGGGACGCTCCGTGGTGCTCATGCATCCGAGTATCCACCCCTCCCAGGGGGGGTGCTCGTGCGCCCCTTCACAAGCTTGTCGGGGTGCTCTGCTACACTCCGCCGCCCACGTGACCCAGGTCATGGTCCAGCAAAGGAACCACGGGGTGCCGGTGGACGTTGTTCACCCCCTGTGAACTGGCCCGGAGAGCCTTACGCAACGCAGAACCATGGGGTGCGTTCACACGAAGGAAACATCGAGCGAAGTGGCCTCCGCACCTGCGAAAGGGCCCTGAGAACCCCCTCGAAGGGACCAAAGGCCCTCCTCGGGCGCCATCAGGGCCCTTTCTCTTGTGAAGAACTTCACGAACTTTCCCGACGGGGCGTCGCCCAGGGGGCCCTGTCAGGGCTCATAGGCACCCGCTATGCGACGGATAGCGCGATCCCATCGAGGATGTCGTGCTCGCTGACGACCACCTCGGCGGCTCCGGTGCGCTCCATGATCTCGGCGAGGACCAGCGCGCCGGCGACGATCACGTCGACCCGGCCGGGGTGGATCACCGGGATCGCGGCCCGCTCGTCGTGGGTGGAGGCGAGCAGCCGGGCGACCACCCGGTCGACCTGCGCGCGGGAGATCCGCGCGTGGTGGATCTTCGTGGAGTCGTACTCCGGGAGCCCGAGCGCGACGGCGGCGACGGTGGTCACCGAGCCGGCCAGGCCCACCAGGGTCTCGGCCTCGGCGATCGGCACGGTCTCGGCGGCCAGGTCCAGCGCGGCCCGCACGTCGGCGCGGATCGCGGCGATCTCCTCGGGGGCCGGCGGGTCGTGCCGCACGTGCCGCTCGGTGAGCCGGACGCAGCCGATGTCGACCGAGCGGGCGGCCTCGACGTGCCGGTTGCCGACGACGAACTCGGTGGAGCCGCCGCCGATGTCCACCACCAGGCGCCGGTCGGCGCCGTGCAGCTCGCCGGTGGCGCCGGTGAAGGAGAACTCCGCCTCCTGGTCGCCGGTGATGACCTCGGGCTCGACGCCCAGGATCGCCACGACCCCGTTCACGAAGTCGGCGCGGTTCTCGGCGTCGCGGGAGGCGGAGGTGGCGACGAAACGCAGCCGGTCGGCGCCCACCCCGAACTCCTCGATGACGGCCGCGTACGCGCGGCAGGCCGCGAAGGTCCGCTCCAGCGCCTCGGGGGCGAGCCGGCCGGTCCGGTCGACGCCCTGGCCGAGCCGGACGATCGTCATCCGCCGGTCGAGCTCGATCAGCTCGCCCGTCTCCGGGTGCACGTCGGCGACGAGGAGGCGGATGGAGTTGGTACCGCAGTCGATTCCGGCGACCCGGGTCACTCGGCGGACTCCTTCTCGTCGGCGCACGGCGTCACGCACGGGCCCTTCGCCCACCACTCGGGCAGCATCGCGAGGGCCTCGTCGCCGAAGGGGTTCACGCCCGGGCCGGCCGCCAGCGAGTGGCCGACGAGCACGTGCAGGCACTTGACCCGGTCCGGCATGCCGCCGGCGCTCGGGAAGCCCTCCAGGACCTCGATGGCGTCGCGGCGCGCGATGTAGTCCTCGTGCGCGGCCCGGTAGGCGGCGGCGAGCTCCGGGTCGGTGGCGAGCCGGGCCTGCATCTCCCTCATGACCCCGTTGGCCTCCAGGGTGCCGATGGCCGAGGCCGCCTTGGGGCAGGTCAGGTAGTACGTCGTGGGGAACGGGGTGCCGTCGGGGAGCCGCGGCGCGGTCTCGACGACGTCCGGGTTGCCGCACGGGCAGCGGTGCGCGATGGCACGCAGGCCGCGGGGCGGCCGGCCGAGCTGTGCCTCGAACGCCGCGATGTCCACGTCGGTCGGCTCGGTGCGTTCGGTCTGCGGAGGAGGCGTTTCCATGGTGGATCCTGGGGTTGGTCAGTGGCGGTCGGCGCTGTCCACGCCGTCCCACAGGTTGTCGTACCAGGGGCGGTCCGTCGCACCCTGGTCGGTGCGGGGCCGGTGCTCCGCGTCCGGGTCGTTCACGGTGAAGCCGGTCTCGCCGGGCATCAGGTAGTGCAGGTGCTCGCGGGCGAGCCGGCGCACATAGGCGGGGTCCTGGAGGCGGGCCTTCTCGTCCCGCAGCTCCTCGACCCGCTGGGCGGCCTCGGCGGACCGGCGCTGCTGGTCGTCGATCTCGCCCTGCTGGGAGACGTACTGCCGCATCGGGTAGGCGAGCGCCACCACGAGCGAGCAGACGACCAGCGCGAGGAAGGCCGCGCGGCCGGTGAGGCGGGAGCGGCGGGCCTGGCGGCGGGTCTGGGAGCGGTAGACACGGGCGGCGGTCTGCTCGCCGAGCAGCCTGATCCGGGTCGCGGTCGAGAACCGGTCCCGGTCCTTCACGGCCATGTCGTACGCCTCCCCTGTCGCTTCCGGCCCTCTTCACACGCACGTCCCCGCACACGGTACGGGACCGAGTGCGGGGACGTACGGATCAGAGCAGGTGTCAGCCCTTGAAGCGCGGGAAGGCGCTGCGGCCGGCGTAGACCGCGGCGTCGTCGAGGATCTCCTCGATGCGCAGCAGCTGGTTGTACTTGGCGACGCGCTCGGAGCGGGCCGGGGCGCCGGTCTTGATCTGGCCGCAGTTGGTGGCGACGGCGAGGTCGGCGATGGTGACGTCCTCGGTCTCGCCGGAGCGGTGCGACATCATGCACTTGAAGCCGCTGCGCTGGGCCAGCTCGACGGCGTCCAGGGTCTCGGTCAGCGAGCCGATCTGGTTGACCTTGACCAGGAGGGCGTTCGCGGAGCCCTCCTCGATGCCGCGGGCGAGGCGCTCCGGGTTGGTGACGAACAGGTCGTCGCCGACCAGCTGCACCTTGGCGCCCAGCTTGTCGGTGATGACCTTCCAGCCGGCCCAGTCGTCCTCGAACAGCGGGTCCTCGATGGAGACCAGCGGGTACGCGGAGACGAGCTCCTCGTAGTACTCGGTCATCTCGGCGGCCGAGCGGGACTTGCCCTCGAACTCGTACTTGCCGTCCTTGTAGAACTCGGAGGCGGCGCAGTCGAGCGCGAGCGCGATGTCCTTGCCCGGGACGTAGCCGGCCTGCTTGACGGCCTCCAGGATGAGGTCGAGCGCGGCGCGGTTGGACTCCAGGTTCGGGGCGAAGCCGCCCTCGTCGCCGAGGCCGGTGGACAGGCCCTTGTCCTTCAGGACCTTCTTGAGGGTGTGGTAGACCTCGGTGCCCCAGCGCAGGGCCTCGGAGAAGGACTCGGCGCCGATCGGCGCGATCATGAACTCCTGGATGTCCACGTTGGAGTCGGCGTGCGAGCCGCCGTTCAGGATGTTCATCATCGGAACGGGCAGCAGGTGCGCGTTCGGGCCGCCGAGGTAGCGGAAGAGCGGCAGGTCCGAGGCCTCGGACGCGGCGTGCGCGACGGCGAGGGAGACGCCGAGGATGGCGTTGGCGCCGAGCGAGGACTTGTCCGGGGTGGCGTCCAGGTCGAACATCGCCTGGTCGATCAGACGCTGCTCGGTGGCGTCGTAGCCGACGAGCTCCGGGCCGATCTGCTCGATGACCGCGAGGACGGCCTTCTCGACACCCTTGCCCTGGTAACGGTTGGGGTCACCGTCGCGGAGCTCAAGGGCCTCGAACGCACCGGTGGAGGCACCGGACGGCACGGCAGCACGACCGGTGCTGCCGTCGTCGAGGCCGACCTCGACCTCGACCGTGGGGTTGCCTCGGGAGTCCAGGATTTCCCGGGCTACGACGACGTCGATGGACGGCACGAGCATCTCCTTCTGGGATGTGACGCTGGTTGTGACGCATGCGGCAAGGTCTCGTTCGCCTTGCGACATGAGCCTAACCGGCTCCGGGCCTCCGGCCAGCCGGACGCCCGCCCCCTGGGACGAAAAAGGACCCAAGGGCACGTATCTGAGGACGAAAGACCCGTCACTACCGATCGGTAGGGGTCTGAACGGGGAAACCCCGGTCCGGAGCGCACGGGGGAAGGCGCTACGGACCGGGGTGGTCACCGCGGGTGGGTCGTCAGGCTCACTTGAGGTGGAGCTGCTGGCCCGGGTAGATCAGGTCGGCGTTGTCGACGACGTCCTTGTTCAGCTCGAACAGCTTGGCCCAGCCGCCCTTGACGCCGTGCGCCTGGGCGATCTTGCTGAGGGTGTCGCCGGCGACGACCTTGTACTCGCCGTCGCCCTTCTGCACCTTCTTGCCGGTCGGAGTGGTGACCGTCTTCTTGGAGACGGTCTTCTTCGACGTGGTCTTCGGCGCCTGGCGCTGCTCGCTGCGGGTCGTCGGCTGCTCGGTGGAGCGCTTCGACGAGGAGGAGCTGGAGGAGGAAGAGGAGGAGCTGGGGCTCGACGAGCTCGACGAGGCGGAGCCACCGTCGTACGCGGCGTTGGAGAGACCCACGCCACAGCTCGGCCACGCGCCCTTGCCCTGGCCGGCCAGGACCTTCTCGGCGATGGCGATCTGCTGCGACTTCGACGCCTGGTTGGCGGTCGCGGCGTAGGCGGTGCCGCCGTACGCGGCCCAGGTGGAGGCCGAGAACTGCAGGCCGCCGTAGTAACCGTTGCCGGTGTTGATGGACCAGTTGCCGCCGGACTCGCACGCGGCGACGGCGTCCCACTCGGAGGTGGTGGCGGCCGAGGCGGTGCCCGCGGTCATCAGCGGGGCGGCGACGGCGACACCGGTGACGCCGACGAGCGTGGCGACGCGGGTGGCCTTGGAGGGACGGCGGTGTTTGCCCTTGTTACCGGAAAACAGCATGGGAATTCTCCTCACCGACGCCTACGAGGTGAGCTGTCGGGTTCGGGCGAGTGAGTTGCCCGGCCGCGTGTCCTTGCACGCGGCTTCACCCCAAGCCGATCGTCGGCCGTCTGTCTCAACGGCCGGGGCCGGCACTTACCTTGGGTCCCCCGGTCCTGCCTTCGGCGCTTGCGCGACGACTTCCCGTCGGTCGGCGGCAGGATTCGGCGTACCGGTCGACGGGGCCCGCGGTGGCGAGCGGTGATGACCGTAGACATAGACCCGGGGGAAGTTCAAAGACCATCAACCCGGAAATATCGCCCCTACTTGCTCCCCCGGGAGGGGTGTTTGCGCAGGTGAGGGGCGACGCAAGCAAACTTTGCGGACGTGACACGCCAGTTCGGCAAGAGAGACCCATGTCTCACTTACTCATAACGGACATTCAGCAGCGAACTACTCCGCCGCCGCGACGGTTTCGGCCTTCAACTCAAGGCTCTGACCAGGGATGATGAGGTCCGGGTCGGCGCCGACCGTGTTCTTGTTGGCGTCATAGAGGGCGGCCCACCCGCCGGGCAGCGCGTTCTCCTGCGCAATGTCCGACAGGCTGTCACCCGGCTTGACGGTGTATTCGTCGGCCTTGCCCGAGTTGTCCGCCTTCTTCCCGGCGACCGCGCTCTCCGCCGAGCCCTTACCGCCGGTCACGTCACCCGTCGACCCGTCAGCCGGGGCCGCGTGACGCCCGGATTCAGGCGTGGTGTCCGAGTTGCCCGAATTCTCCGACGCGGCGTCACCGCGGTGCTTGCCCGTGCCGGGAGAGGCCGGGTCCGTCGCGTCGGGCGTACCGGGCGTCACCGGCGTACCGGGCGTGACGGAGCCGTCCGGCGTGCCCGGCGTCGCGGAGCCGTCGGGGGTGGCCGGGGTCGCGGGCGGGGTCGTGGCGGTGCCCGACGGGGTGGCCGGGGTCACCGGGGCGGCCGGGGTGGCCGGGGTCGTGGTGCTCGCCCCCGAGCCGGCCGGACGGCCGTCCGTCCGGTTGGACTCGGCGACCGGGCCCGTGGACGCCTTGGGCTTCGCGGCGGACCCCGGGGAGACGGCGGGCTTCCTGCCGTCGTTCTTCAGGCCGGCGATCGGGGCGCAGGTGGCCCACTGGGTGTCGCCCGCGGCGAGCGCCTTGTCGGCGATGGCGATCTGCTGCGCCCGGCTGGCGAGGTCGGGGCTCGGCGCGTACGCCAGGCCGCCGTGCTTCTCCCAGCTCTCCTGGGTGAACTGGAGACCGCCGTAGAGCCCGTTGCCGAAGTTGGCGCTCCACGCGCCGCCCGACTCGCATTCGGCGACCCGGTCCCAGGTCGGGGCGTCCGCCGCGGAGGCGGAGCCGGTGGCGAGCAACGGCAGGGCCAGGGCCGAGCCGGTGACACCCGCCGCGACGACGAGGGCGGGGGCCTGGCGGGGTCTGCGGTGTCGTCCGTTCCCGGAGCGCATACGGACTGCCTTTCGCGTGGCGGCTGAGATTCCGGTGAACGTAGCGGCATTCGAACGTGAGTCACAAGTCGATGCAGCGGAGATCACGCGAAGATCACATTCTTGACGCCCCGTCAGCTATGCGTCAGTCGCGCGGCCCTTTGTGGGAAGCGCTGAACTCCACCGGAAGCGTGCGCAGGCCACGCATGATCAGCCCGCCGCGCCACCGCAGTTCCTCCGGGTCGGCCCCAAGTCGCAGGTCCGGCAGGCGAGTCAGGAGCGTCGCCAGCGCCGTCTGCCCCTCCAGGCGCGCCAGCGGAGCCCCCAGACAGTAGTGGATGCCGTGCCCGTACCCGAGATGCTGGTTGTCGCGCCGCGCCAGATCCAGGGTGCCGGGCCGGTCGAACCTCTCCGGATCGCGGTCGGCGGCGGCCAGCACCACGAGAACGGGGTCGCCGGCCGGGATCTCCTGCCCGCCGATCGTCAGCGCCCGGGTGGCGAACCGCCAGGTCGCCATCTCCACCGGACCGTCGTACCGCAGCAGCTCCTCGACGCCCGTCTCCAGGAGTCCGGTCTCGCCCGCCGCGATCGACTCCTGGAGCCGCGCCCGCTGCTCCGGGTGGCGCAGCAGCGCGTACACGCCGTTGCCGATGAGGTTGACCGTGGTCTCGAAGCCCGCGAAGAGAAGGATGAAGGCCATCGCGGCGGCCTCGTTCTCGGTCAGGTGCTCGCCGTGGTCGGAGGCCCTGATGAGCCCGGAGATCAGGTCGTCCCCCGGGGCCTCGCGCTTCTTGTGGATCAGTTCGAGCAGATAGCCGCGCATCTTCTTCACCGAGCGCGCCACCCCGCCGCGCGGCCCGCCGCCGTGCCGGATCATCATCCCGGCCCAGTCCCGGAAGTCGTCCTGGTCCTCCTCGGGCACGCCGAGCAGGTCGCAGATCGCGTAGATGGGGAGCGGGAAGGCGAACTCGTGGATGAGGTCCGCGCTCCCCTTCTCCGCGAAGCCGTCGATCAGCCGGTCCGTGAGCTCCTGCACGCGCGGCGCGAACTCCGCCACCCGGCGCGGGGTGAACGCCTTCGACACCAGCCGCCGCAGCCGGGTGTGGTCCGGCGGGTCGATGTTGAGCAGGTGGGTCATCAGCTCGGCCTTGCGCTCGCCCGGGATGCCCGTCTTGCCCTTGGCGTGCGCCGGCTCGTCGTGGTGCGCCGGGTTCTTCGACAGCCGCTGGTCGGCGAGCGCCTGCCGGGCGTCCGCGTACCGGGTCACCAGCCAGGCCTCCACCCCGCTGGGCAGCTTCGCCCGGTGCACCGGCGCGTGCTCGCGCAGCCAGGCGTAGGCGGGGTACGGATCGGTGGCGAACTCCCAGGTGAAGAGCTCGGGAGCGGGCGGCGGAACGGAAGCGGCGGAGGGCTGGTCGGGCATGCTCCCGACACTAACCCCCCGCCCCGACGGGCACGCGCCCCCGTACGGTCGCGCGGCCCGCCCGCCCGTCGTCTCCGGGCGCACTCCTCTCCTACAGGCGGGCGTACACGCCCTTCGCCGTCAGCTGGTCGAAGGCCAGCCGGACCACGGTGGCGCTCTCGACCGGCAGCGGCCCGCCCACCGTGGTGATCTCGGCGTCCGTCAGGAAGCGCCGGGTCAGCGTGAACTCGTCGAGCGAGCCCGTGAGCCGGTCCTTGTCCGCCCCCACGCTGTCGGGGCGCGCGCCGAGCCGGAGGCCGCGCACGTCGAAGCCGTCCTCGGAGGTGACGGCTCCGGCGACGGTGCCGGTGGCCACGGACCGCAGGGCGGTGCCGTCGCCGACCGACAGGGTCAGCGTGCCGCCCTGCCGGCGCAGGACGACGTGCCGCCAGGTGTCGTCGCCGAGGACGGTCCCGGCCGGGGCCGCCGCCTCCAGGCTGGTGATGCCCCGGTCGGTCTGGACGTGGGCGACGACCTTGTTCTCCTGGGAGAGGGCGCGGATCCACAGCTGGCGTTCCGAGGTTCCGGTCCCGTACGCCCAGACGAGCACCGGGCTGGTGTTGTCGGCCTGCCGGAAGCGCACCCAGGTCGCCAGGGTGAAGTCGCCCGAGCCGAGCGCGCGGTCCTCCCCGTAGGGGAGCTCCACTGCGCCGGTCCGCCCGTCGAGGTCGAGGCCCCGGCCGAACCTGCCGCCGGTGTCGGTGACGGTGGCGCCGGGGCGCACGAGGCCGTGGCCGCAGTGCCGGGAGGCGTCGGGGGTGGCGCGGGCGGCCGGGTCGTCGGCGGGGCGGCTCACCAGGTGCTGCTCGGTGTGGCCGCCTTCCATGGTCCACCAGACGTACGGGTCGCGCGGGGCGCTCGATCCGCCGACGGCCGTGGCGTAGAGGCCGGTCTCCTCGGTCGCCGTCAGGGCCCGCTTGTAGTAGCGGAAGTCGTCGAGCTGGCCGGTGAGGACGTCGGTGCCGGTGGGCTTGGAGCCGACGCGGAAGCCCTCGGGGGCGGCGATGCCGTCCGTGAAGGAGCCGGTGAGGCCCTCGGCGGTGGTGGGGGTGCCGTTGTCGACGCGCAGGCTGACGGTGGTCGCCGCGGCGTCCGGGGTGGCCTTCCTGCGGGTCAGGGTGAGGAGGTGCCAGGCGTTGTCGCCGAACGCGACCCGGTCGGCCTTCGTGTCGATCACGTCGAGCGGGATCGAGGCGCCGGCGGTCTCCAGGCGGGCCGTCAGCCGGTCGGCGGACGGCTTGGCCCGCACCCACAGCGAGGGCTTGCCGGAGGTGGAGCCGTACGCCCAGAGCAGCGCCGCGTCCTGCGGGGCGGCGGCGGAGTCGTAGCGGAACCAGAGGGCGAAGGTGAACTCGCCGCTGCCGTTGTCGACGGCGGGGACGTAGGGCACCTCGACGCCCGGGAGGTTCGGGCCGACGGCGAGGGCGCCGCCGCCGATGCGGCCCTTGACGACCGCGCTCTCGGTGCTGGTGGTGCCGAGCACGGTGCCGTCGGCGCAGTGGCCGGAGACGTCGTCCTGGATCCGGGTGTTCACGAGGGCGACCGGGTCTGCGGTGTCGATCACCTCGAAGGGCAGGTGGGCCCTGAGCGCGGCCGGGGCCACGTCCTCGGGCCTCGGGCCGCGCAGGGCGTCCCGGTCCTGGTCGGACAGGACCGTGCCGTACAGCCGGAACTCGTCGAGGGTGCCGGTGAAGCCGTCGCTGACGTCCGTGCCCGGCTTGTCGCCGAGGCGGATGCCGGCCGGGTCGGCGGTGCGCGCCGGGGCGAGCCGGCCGACGTCGGTGCGGGTGTCCTGGGCGGTGAGGTCGTCGACCCGGAGGGTGACGGCGGCGCCCTGGCGGGTGAGGACCAGGTGGTGCCAGAGGCCGTCGCCGAAGGCCCTGGCGGTCGGGTGCGCGGGCGCCTTGAGGGTCAGCGTCACGTGCTGCCCGCTGTCGCCCTCGACCCGGGCCATGACCTGGTCGTTCTGCGGCTGTACCCGGACCCACACCTGCGGCCGGGGGTCGCCGACCCCGTACGCCCAGAGCAGGGTCTGCTGCGGGGTGGTGGCGGTGGCGTCGTAGGAGAAGAAGAGGGAGTACGTGACGTCCCCGGCGCCCGGGTCGAGCTCGGGCGCGTACGGCAGGTCGGCGGAGCCGGCGTTGCCGTCGGCGCCGCCGTCCAGCGTGAGGCCCTGGCCGAAGCTCCGCGCGCCGAACCGGGCGCCCGGGGCGAGCGTGGCGCCGCTGCCGAGGTAGACGTCGGCGGCCTGGACGGTGGTGTCGGGGCTGGTGCGGCCGGCGGCCGGGGAGGTCTGCGGCAGCGCGGTGCCCTGGGCGGCGAAGGCGCCCGGGAGGCCGAGCTCGCCGACCGTGAAGCGGGTGAAGTAGAGGTGCTCGGCCGAGAAGGACTGGCCGCCCTCGTGGACCATGCCGATCTCGCCGGCGGACAGCTCGGCCAGGTCGGAGTAGCCGGCCCGGTCGCCGAGCGCCTTGGCGACCTGCCCGCCGGGGGCGTCCTGCCAGGTCTCGCCGCGGTCGTCGGAGTAGCGGATCCGCATGCCCTGGCGGAGCGTCATGTGCGAGGGCGTCGACATGAGGAGCAGGTCGCCGGGGCGGCTGCGGTAGGTCTGGCGGGGGGCGAGCAGGCCCACCTGCACGTCCGGCCCCTTGAATCCCCTGGTCAGCCCCAGCCTGGGCACCTTGAGGGCGCCGGTCGGGTCGTCGACGGCGCTCGTGTGGGTGCGGTGGCCCTCGACCTGGGTGGCGTCGGTCGCGCTGACCCGTACGTCGTAGGGGCTGCGGGCGCTGACGTAGACCTGGCCGCCGGGCAGCTCGGCCACCACCGGTTCGCCGGGCTTGGCGACGGGGGTGTCGGGGGTGCTGCCGGGCGGCGGTGCGGGCAGGTCCTTGGCGCGCAGGAAGGAGTTCTCGGTGACGCTCGCGGTCCAGTTCTGCCCGTGGTCGTCGCTGTAGAGGACGCCGGCCCGCTGGTCCTCGGACCCGGCGGTGTCGCTCGCGGTCTCGTAGGCGCCGACGACCAGGCGTCCGGCGTGCGGGCCCTCCTGGATCTGGATGCCGTGCGAGGGGCCGGTGCCGAACCACTTCTTCCCGCTCGCGGTCAGCCGCGGGATGGCGCGCGGGGCGCCGAAGCTCAGGCCGTCGTCGTCGCTCCGCTGCACCCAGGACATGCGGGTGCTGACCGGGGCGGAGGTCTCGGAGTTGGAGAGGAGGAGGACGCCGCCGTCGCGGTCGGCGACCGGCGAGGGGTTGCCGCGCACGTGCGGGGCGTCCGGGTCGGTCTCGGTGCCGGAGAGGACGACCCGGATCGGGGACCAGGTGCGTCCGTCGTTGGTGGAGCGGCGCACCACGATGTCGATGGGGCCGCGGTCCGCGCACGAGGGGGAGGTACGGCCCTCGGCGAAGGCGAGCAGCGTGCCCTTGGCCGTCTTCACCAGGGTCGGGATGCGGAAGCAGCCGTAGCCGGCGGTCCCGGAGCGGAAGAGGATCTGCTGGGTGCCGAGGTCGCCGTCGGTGGATATCCGGGTGCCGCTCGCGGCGGCGGGCGGCGCGGCGGCGAGGCCGAGCGCGGGCACCGTCGGGAGGAGGACCGCGAGGGCGGCGAGGGAGACCGGCCAGGCCCCCGGGCGGCGCCCGCCGCTATGTCGCCCGCGCTCTCGTTTGCCATGTCCATTGCGGAAGAGGTTCATGATCGAAAACCTAGACGCCCGCCCCCGGGGGAAGCCCGGATTCCGCCTCCGGCCCCGCGGTTGTGATCGTCACGTGACGCCCCGTGGCCTAGATTCACCCCGTGGATGCCCAGTTGCTCAGAAGTACGTTCGCGGTCGTCGAGAGACGGGCCGAACACGCCGTCACCTTCTTCTACTCGCACCTCTTCTGGAACAACCCGGGCATGCGCGCGCTCTTCCCCCAGGACCTGGCCCCGCAGCGCGACCGCCTCTTCGCCGCCCTCACCCACGTGGTGAACCGGCTGGAGGAGCCGGGACTCCCCCACTACCTCCGCGAACTGGGCCGCGACCACCGCAAGTTCCTGGCCACGCCCGCCCTCTACTCCGCCGTCGGCACCAGCCTGCTCGCCGCCTTCGCGCACGCCTCCGGGGCCGCCTGGACCATCGAGGCCGAGAAGGCGTGGACCGAGGCGTACGGGCGGGTCGCCGAGCTGATGACGGCCGGCGCCTCGGCCGCCGAGAAGGAGGGGCAGCCGGCCTGGTGGGACGCCGACCTCGTCGGCCACCAGCGGTACGGGGACGACCTCACCCTGCTGACCCTGCGCCCCCGCCGCCCCTACCCGTACCTGCCCGGGCAGTACGTCAGCGTCAGCACCCCGCACCTGCCCCGGATCTGGCGCACCTACTCCCTGGCCGGCGCGCCCCGCGCCGACGGCACCCTCGAACTCCATGTCAGCCGGGTCGCGGGCGGCCTGATGAGCACCGCGCTCACCGAGGTGCTGCGGGTCGGCGACACGGTGCGGCTCAGCAGCCCCGGCGGCGCCCTCACCGCCCGCACCCCGCCCGGCAAGCCCCGCACCTACATCGCCGCGGGCACCGGCTGGGCACCCGTACGGGCCCTCCTGGAGGAGGCCGCCGAGGACGAACCCGAGCTGGAGGGGCGCCTGTTCGTCGTCGCCCGCGCCAAGGAGTACCTGTACGGGAGGGCGGACGCCGAGCGGTTCCGCGCGCTCATACCCGGCCTGCACGTCACCTACATCACCGCCGCGCCCCGCCGGCCCCGCGACCAGGCCACCGAACGCCTCGTCCAGGCCCTGCGGGCGGCCGTCCACTGGCCCGCCCACGACGTCTACCTCGCGGGCCCGCCCGGCTTCCTCGGCGAGGTCGCCGAGGAACTGGAGGAGCTCGGCACCGACCCGGCGCGCGTCTTCCACGACACGCTCCCGGCCGTGGGCCGCTTCACCAAGCGCCCGAACACCCGCGCGGAGTGGCTGATCGAGCCGCCCCCGCTGCACTGGCACAACCCGGAGGCCCGCGCCCCGCGCGAGCCCTGAACCCCTCGGGGTGACCCGGCCCGCGGCCCCTACTCGGCGCCGGAGCCCTCGCCGACGCCCTCCGCCTCGCGGATCGCGTCCCGGTAGAGCCGGCCCGCCGCCCGCAGCGCCGCCTCGGGGTCGACCCCGGCGGCCTCCGCCCGCACCGCGAGCGCCAGCAGCTCGTACCCGATGCCGTCCCCCGTGGGCGGGGCGACGCCGAGCCCGGCCGTGCGCACCCGGCCCGCGAGCTTCGCCGCGAGCGCGAGGCCCGGCTGCCCGAGCGGCACCCCGTCGGTCACGGACTCCCGCCGCTTCTCGTCGGCCTTGGTCCGCAGCCAGTGCGCCTTGACCTCCTCCGGCGTCTCGGCGGTCGCGTCGCCGAAGACGTGCGGATGCCGGTGGATCAGCTTCGCCACGATCGTCCCGGCCACGTCGTCCACGGAGAACGGCTCCTCGGCGTCCTCCTCCGCGATCCGGGCGTGGAACACCACCTGGAGCAGCACGTCGCCGAGCTCCTCGCGCAGCGCCTCCCGGTCGCCGTCCTCGATGGCCTCGACGAGCTCGTACGCCTCCTCGATGGCGTACTTCGCGAGCCCCTCGTGCGTCTGCCGCGAGGACCACGGGCACTCCCGCCGGATGCGGTCCATGACCTGCACGAGGTCGAGCAGCCGGGCCCCCGGCAGGTCGTACGAGCCGGGCAGCAGCTCCAGGTCGGGCATGGTGACGCGGCCGGAGCCGGCGAGCCGGGCGAGGCCGTCGGTCAGCGCCGCGTCCCCCTCCCCCGACGGCAGCACGAGGACCGTCCGGCCCCCGGCGCACGCCTCCACCAGCTCCTGGGCCGAGGGCCGCAGGAGCTCGGCGTCGACCCCGGCCTCGCGCAGGTACGGCAGCTGGGGGTGGCCCGGGTCGGGGCACAGCACCCGGTCGGCCGCGCGCAGCGCCTGCCAGGCGGGCCAGGACAGCAGCCCGGGCGCGACGCGATGGCTGGCGGTGAGCAGGACGATGCGGCCGGGGTCAGGGTTCTGGGCGTTCACCCTTCGAACCTACCCCGGCCCACGGCTCACAGGTTCTGCTCGGGCGCCTTGCTGATCTGCCGCACCCACGGCGCGTTGTAGGCGGCGAGCTGGATCTTCTCGTCGTCCCAGCTCCCGAAGCGCGGGTTGACGTCGATCCGCAGCGCCTTGGAGGCCCGTCCGAAGGCTTCGGTGAGCTTCTTCTGGCCCTCGGGGGAGTCGGTGGCGCCCAGCTTCTCGGCGATCTTGTTCATGAGGACGGCCCGCCGGGCGACGTCGTCGATCTGGTCGGGCGCGACGCCCTGCTGCTGGAGCAGCACGGCGGCCATCTGCTGTTCGCCGCCGCTCTGGCGGGCGAAGTCGCCGCGGGCCTTCTGGATCTCCCCGCGGCTCGCGGTGACCCCGTTCTCGGCGGCGACCTTGTCGACGACCCGGTCGAAGATCAGGCTGTGCAGCTTGCGCCGGCTGAGGTCGCCGGTCTCCTTGATCAGCTGCGCGGACTGCGGCGAGGCCTGCTGGGCGGCCCGTACGTCCTCGACCTGCGCCTGCAGACTGGAGACCTCGATCCGCTGACCGCCGACGACGGCCGCCGCCCCGGGATGGGCGTCACTGCCACAGGCGGTGAGCAGCGGGGCCGCGGCGAGCAGGGCGACGGCGGAGACGGAGAGCGCGGTGCGGCGGTGCAAAGGAGCCTCCCGGCGTGGGTCGTGCGTCAGTGGGACGACCGTGCGGTGATCGATGTTAGGCAGTCGCCGTGGCCCGGGCCACTACTTGGAAGCGACTGTTTCGGTCAACGACTCACGTGTTCGGGTGGTGTCGGGTCCCAGCATGATCGTCCGGGAGAGCAGGAAGGTGACCGGGATGGCCGCCGCCGCCGCGAGCAGCGGCGCGTAGGTGCTGTCGACGGACAGCAGGTCCACCAGGACGTAGACGCCGACGGTCGTGACGACGAAGTTGGCGGCGTTGGTCAGCGGGAAGAGGAGGAACTTCCGCCAGGTGGGGCGGGTCCGGTAGGTGAAGTACGAGGTGAGGAAGAACGAGCCGACCATGGAGAGCGCGAACGCCAGGACATGGGCGGCGAGGTACGGGAGCCGGAGCCCGAGCAGCAGGTAGAGGCCGTAGTACGTGCCGGTGTTGACGGCGCCGACCAGGGCGAAGCGCACCACCTGCCCGAGGACGGCGGTGCGGGTCGTCGGCCGCGTCGGCATCGGCGTCGGCGGTGTCGGCGGCAGCGTCGTCATCGGCGCAGGAGCTCCTTGTCACGGGCGGCGCGCTGGGCCGGGACGGCCGCGTTGGTGGCCTTCACCAGGAAGTGCGGGCGCCGCTTCACCTCGTAGTAGATGCGTCCGACGTACTCGCCGACCAGCCCCAGCATCACCATCTGCACGCCCGCGAGCGCCGTGACCGTGACGAGCAGGGTCACATAGCCGGGGGTGTCCACCCCGTTCACCAGGGCGACACCGACGATCCAGGCCGCGTAGGCGAAAGCCACCGCGACCAGTGCCATTCCAAGATAGACGGCGGCCCGCAGTGGCTTGTTGTTGAAGGAGATGAGACCGTCGAGCCCGTAGTTCAGCAGCTTTCCGAAGGTCCATTTCGAACGCCCGTCCTCGCGCAGGGCATTCTCGTACGAGAAGGTCGTCGTCCGGAATCCGACCCAGGCGAAGATCCCCTTCGAGAACCGGTTGTATTCGGTCAGTTCGAGAATCGAGTCGACCGTGCGGCGGGAAAGCAGCCGGAAGTCGCCGACACCGTCGACCAGCTCGACGTCCACCAGCCGGTTGATCGCCCAGTAGTAGGCGCGGGCGGTCAGGGTGCGGGTGACCCGGTCGCCGGTGCGGGTGCGCCGGGCGATGACCTGGTCGTACCCCTCGCCGTGCAGGGCCACCATGCGGTGCACGAGCTCCGGCGGATGCTGGAGGTCGGCGTCCATGATGACGACGGCGTCACCGCCCGCGTGCTGGAGACCGGCCAGCATCGCGGCCTCCTTGCCGAAGTTGCGGCTGAAGGAGACGTAGCGCGCCCGGGGGTCGCCTGCGGCGATCTCCTCCAGGAGCGGCAGCGTACGGTCATGGCTTCCGTCGTCCACATAGACGATCTCGAATTCTCCCTCGAAACGGGAGAGTTCCTTCGTCACATGGTCGTGGAAGCGACCGATGATCTCTTCTTCGTTGAAGCACGGGACCACGATCGAGAGCAGCACGCACGACACGACAACGGGTGCGGATGTCGGCGTCGGATTCGACCGGTGACGGGCAGGCGACCATTGAATGAACTGACCTTCCCGTACACCGATTTCACACCTTCACGCCCGTTCCCGCTGCCATATTCGACACACGATGAAGATCCGGATCCCGCGTGCCGCCGGGCTCGCCGCACTGCTCACCGTGCTCGCCGTGTGCGCGGGGGACGCCGTCGCGAGCACCTTCCCGTTCGGCCGGCACCGGCGCGGTGTCAACGACCTCGCCAACCAGTTCCTGCCCTTCCACGCGCACCTGTGGGACCTGCTGCACGGGCGGGCCGACGGCGGCCTGCTGCTCAACTGGCAGTCCGGCTGGGGCAGCAGCTTCCTCCCCGACCTCGGCACCTACCTGACGAGCCCGTTCGCCCCGCTCGTCGCCCTCTTCCCGCGCGCGGACCTCGCGTACGCGCTGTACGGGATCACCGTCCTGAAGATGGCCGCCGCCGCGGCGGCGATGGCGTGGGTGCTGCCGCGGATCCGGCCCGGCGCGTGGTGGGCGGCGGGCCTGCTGGGCGCCGCGTACGGCACCTGCGGCTGGGCGCTCCTGGAGGCCGTCTACAACCCCATGTGGATGGACGGCCTGATCGCGTTCCCGCTGCTGTGCCTGGTGGGCGTGTGGGTACGGGAGGGGCGGCGGCCGCTGCTCGGGACGCTCCTCGTGGCGGCCTGCTGGACCGCGAACTTCTACACCGCCTACATGGCGACCCTCGGCGCCGCCCTCGTCCTGCTGGTCACGGCGCCGCGGTGGCGGGTGCTGCTGCGGGGCGCGGTGACCGTGCTGCTCGGGGTCGGGCTCAGCGCGCCCCTGCTGCTGCCGGTCTTCCTCGGCACCCGGCACGCCTATCCGGGCGTCGTCCGGGACTTCGCCGCGGCGGACGGCCCGGACCTGGCCGCCCGCCTGATGCCCGCCACGTACGGCTTCGCCACCCCGGCCCTCTTCGTCTTCACCGCGGTCCCGGTCCTCGCCGCCTCCCTGCTCTTCCGCCGCGACGCCCGCGCGCCCGCGGTGTGGCGGTGGCCGGTGCTGGTCGCGGCGGTCGCGCTCTCCCTCCAGTGGGGCCCGACGCACCTGGTGTGGCACGTCTTCGCCACCCCGAACGGCAGCCCCTACCGGCAGACCTTCGTGCTGGCCGGGGTCCTGGTGCTCGCCGCGTGGCAGGCCGTCGCCGACGGACCGCCGGAGCGGCGGGCGCTGCTCGGCGGCACGGGCCTGATCGGCCTGCTCGCCCTGGCGGCGCTCGGCAGCGCGCAGGCGACCGGCTGGGGCTGGGCCCTGTTCGCGGCGGGTCTCGCGGCACCCCTCGTGGTGCGCCGGGGGCGGCCCGCCGTCCTCGTCCTGGCCGCCGTCCTCGTCGCGCAGGTGGCCGCCACCACGGCCTGGGGCGACCAGGAACGCCTTGCCCGCCTCGACGACTACCCGGCGTGGAGCGCCGCCGACACCCGCCGGGCCGCCGCGCTCGCCGAGGCCGACGGCTGGCCCGCGTACCGCACCGACTCCGGCCGCCCGCAGGTCACCGGCAACGAGCCGATGCTCCTCGGCGGCCAGGGCGGCGCCTACTACAGCAGCCTCACCCCCGACGTGCTGACCCGCACCATGCGGGACCTGGGCGTCGGCTGGACCTCCCGGGGGCGCAACCTCCAGAGCCTCGACAACCCGGTGACCGACGCCCTGTTCGCGGTCGGCGCCCGCTGGCGGGACGGCGCCGTGGTCCGTACGGGCCCGACGGCACCGCTCGTGACGGTGCGCCCGCCGGGCCCGCCGCCCGCCTACGGCCCCTCCCCCTTCCGCAACCAGGAACTCCTCCTGGGCGCCCGCGTCTACGAGCCCCCGGCCGCCGGCGGCGCCTGCCGCACCGGCACCGAGACCTTCCTCTGGGCGCCCGACTTCACCGGCACCGCCCGCCTCGGCGACCGCACGGTGAAGCTGCGCGGACAGCTCCAGAAGTGGCGGGCCACCCTGACCTCCCTGGGCACCCCCGCGCGGCCCTCGGTCCCGGTCCTCACCGGCCAGGGCCACCACGGCGAACTCGCCTGCCTCGACCGCACCCGCCTGGCCACGGCCGTCGCCGCCCTCCGCTCCACCGCCCCCACCACGATCACCGTCACCTCCGACGGCTTCCGCGCCGGCCTGCGCCCCGGCACCCGGGGCACCGTCGTCCTCGCCGCCCCGCGCCTCGCCGGCTGGACCTGCGAGGGCCGCCCGGCGGACGCGTACGGCGGCCTGGTCGCGGTCCGCGCCGACGGCCGCACCTCGGTGACCTGCTCGTTCCGCCCCCCGGGCCTGCGCGCCGGACTGGGCGCGGCCGGGGCGGCGGCGCTGCTGCTGGCGGTGTGGGTGACATGGACGGCGCTCCGGTCCGGGCGGGCGCCTCTCCTCGCCGCGGCTCCCGTACCGGCGTCCCGGGCGGAATCCGACCGGAAAGCAGGCGCGCTTTAGGCCGACCACCCCTACCATTCCCTCACTTGACAGTGACTCGGGGGAGGCTGACAGGCATGAGGCTGGAACACGTGGTGTTGATCGGCCTGGTGTGCTGGGGCTTGCGCGCGCTGTTCGTGTGGGGCCGCAGGACGGCGCACCACTGGCGGCTGCCGGAGCCGTCGCTCGCCCCGGGGCAGCTGGAGATGTGCCAGGGGCAGGCGTTCCGCGCGATCTGCCGGAAGGCCACGAACCCGGGACCGCGCGTGACGATGCGGCCCTACTTCATCGAGCAGGGGTGGAACCGGGCGGACGCCCTGCGGATCCTGGAGGAGCCGCTCAAGCACAAGCTGATCAAGGTCAGGGGCTGGCGGTTCGGCGCCTACTGCGTGACGCGCAAGGGCTGGGCGGAGTACCAGAGCAAGTTCATCTGGACGGGAGGCGGAGGCGTGAACATCTCCTCGGGTACGGGCGGCTTCATCGTGGCGAACGTCAACAGCCACCAGTCGGTCGCCCACGGCGGCTACGGCAACCAGACCAACACCGGGGCCCAGATCTCCCACCAGCAGCTGATCCACGCCCTGCGGGCGGACGCGGACACCGCGACGCCCGACGAGGCGGTGCGGGCCCGGGAGTACGCCGACGACCTGGCCTCGGCCGTCGAGGGCCAGGACGCGGACCGGACGGCCCGCGTCCTCGGCCGGATCAACACGCTGCTGTCCACCGCCACGGCCGCGTTCGCCCTGACCCGCCAGTTCCTGCCGCCCGGCGCGTAGCGGCCGGGGCGACGGGGGCGGGGCGACGGGGGCGGTCACCGCAACACCTGTTGCTCCTTCGGCTTCGTCCGGTACTTCTCGTACCGCTCTCTCGCCAGCTCCTGGGAGACGGGCGTGCTCGATCCGAGCTCGAACGCGTTCGCCGGGATCTTGGAACCGAGGTCGAACTTCTCGTCCGCGGTGGCGCCGCAGTACAGGCCGACGATCCGCTGGTCGGTGGTCGCGACGAGTGCGGCGCCCGAGTCGCCCGCCTGGGAGGGGCCGCCGAGCGGTTCCATCCGGATCATCCCCGCCATGCCGACGAACCGGTCCGGATCCCTCGTGCGCTGGATGAACCCCCAGTGATCGAGGTCGACGATCCGGCCCGTCCGGACCGCCGCCGTCGCCTTTCCGATCCAGCGCACCTCTTCCCCCAGCTTGGGTTCCCGCAGTTGCAGCGGAACGGGGTCGATGCCCAGCCACCCGTGGAGTAGGCCCCAGGGGCCGTCGTAGATGCCACCGGCGATCCGCGTCGACGTCTCCGCGGGGAGGGCCTGGAAGTAGGCGAAGTCGTACAGTGCGTCCTCCCGGTTCTCGACGTCGGCGAAGTAGGCCTGCTCGTTGGGGTACAGACGGCCCGCGGAGACCCCCTCGACGTTGCCGATCTTCCGGGCGTAGCGATGCGTCAGGCAGTTGGGCTGGAAGACCGCCTCCCCCTTGAAAGGGAGGATGTGCGCGTTCGTGATCCCGATCCTCAGGCCTTCCCAGAGGACGGTGGCTCCCAGCGTCCCGGAGGTACGGGTCGGGCCGCAGTGGATCTCGTATCCGCCCGGGGTCGGCCGGACGGGCTGGTCGAGGGGCATGGCGGGCCTCCTAGGAGGTGATGCGCATCGCCGGTTCGACCGACGCGAGGGTGGGCCGGGAGCCGACCTCGTGGACGACGGCCGGCTCCACCGGCGGCTTCTTGAGCTCGTCGACGTTCCACGGGCCGGAGATCACGACGGGCTGGGTGCCGGTCACGATGGCGGAGAGCGGGTTCCCGGCTGGGTCGAAGACGGTGACGACGTCGACCAGCTGCCAGAAGAGCATCATCTCCGGGTACTCGTTCTTGTTCTCGTACTCGTTCGACACGAACGAGGTGTCCTGGGTCGTCACGGTGAGCTGCTGGCTGGTCGTCGACGAGCTGCTCAGCGCGGCCGACACCGAGGCGCTGACCGGGCCCCAGCCGGCGCTCACGCTCGCGCTGATGGACTTGGAGACGGTGTCCTCGCTCGACGAGCTGTCCTGGGTGCCCGAGGTGGCCGTGTAGGTGACCGTCTTCGTCTGCCCGGGGGCGATGCTGTACGACTCGGGCTGGCGCTGCCAGAACTGCTCGCGGCTCACGGTGTTGCCGATCGGGAGCGTGCCGGTGCCGACCAGGATGCGCGGCCCGTCCGGCGGGATGAGCTTCGTCCTGCTGGGCATCGGGACCTCCCCGAGGTCGTTCGGGTCCAGCAGGTCCGCGCCGGAGAGGGTGGTCAACTGGCGCCGCTTGTCCGCCATCTCGAAGACGGCGGCGAAGGCGCCGGACGCGGAGACCCGGGCGAGCCAGACGTGGCCGGGCCAGGTGTCGACCATCATCTGCCCGCCGTCGGGCTCCAGGCGCGTGCCCGGATAGCCGGCCTCCCAGAAACCGGTCCGCGCGTTGTAGCCCGCGTGGTCGCCCCGGCCGTCGATCCAGAAGAGGTCGAGGTGGACCGAGGTGTCGTTGGTGACGACCAGCACGCCCTCGTCGCCCCTCTCGTGGGAGCGGAGGGTGCCGTCGAGGGCGGCCTGGTAGAAGTCGTTCATCTCCATGGCGTGCTCCCTACTCGGCGCTCAGGTAGTAGGCGCGCGGACCGCCGTCGAAGACGGCCGACAACGGCGAGGCGTGCGCCGCCACCGGAAGGCCCAGGTGGGCGGTCAGGTCGCGGGACACCCACCGGCCGCCGGTCCATTCCAGGTCGATCAGATGCCCGTCGCCGTCCTGGTAGAACACGTGGTTCCTGACGTCGTCTGCCGACAGGACCGCGGCCAGCGCGCTGGTGTCCGCCGCGCGCGGGGCGCAGGCCCCGTCGTTCGCGAGCCGGCCCGGGGTGGTGGGGGCCCATCCGGTCCCCGAGTTCTCGACCTCGACGGTGTCGCCGTCGACTCCGTCGTAGTACGCCCGGGTGTGCGACCGGGTGGTGAGCCGGGCGACGAGCGCGCTGCCCTCACGGGCCACCGGAGCGCCCGCGGCGGTGGCCAGGTTCGCGAAGGACCACCAGGACTGGCCCGGTTTCCCGACGGTGTGCGCGAGCTCGACGAGGTTGTCGTTGAGGTCCAGGAAGTAGACCCGGCGGGAGTCCGTGCCGAAGCCCACGGCCGAGAGCGGGCCGACGGGCGACAGCGCGGGCAGCCCGCGGACGAGGTCGCTGAGATCGCTCACCGCGGCCTTCTTGTCGTGCTGCCAGCCGACCTCGAAGAGGCGGTTGTGGGTGTCCAGGTAGTAGACGAACCCCCGGGAGACCTCGGCGGTGACCATCGCCGCGAGCGCGCTGGCCGGGGACACGGCGGGAGCTTCGGTGCCGCCGTACCGGTACCAGGACCATCCGCCGTCCTTGTGCCACAGCCGGCACAGCCGCCCGTCCGTGTCGACGTAGTGGACCGCGAGACCGCCCGACTCCGTGACGGCCAGCGGGCTCACGCGGCCGGCGACCGGCGCGCCGCACGCGGACGTGACGTTCCGGTAGGACAGCTCCCCGCTCTCGACCGCGAACTCGATGATGCCGCCGTAGACGTCCACGTAGTAGACGCGCAGGGAGCCCTTCCTGAGCCGGACGGCGGCCAGGCCGTTGTGCGGCGAGGCGAAGGGCGCGATCTTCCTGGGCGGGCCGGGACCGCCCGCCGGTGCCGCCTCGTCCCGGGGGACGTCCGTCAGCCCGAAGTTGAGGTCGGTGTACTCCCAGACGCCGTCGACCAGCGCCACCTCGACGACGGTGACGATCTTCTCGCTGCCCGAACCGGCCGTTCTCGCCGTCATGATCTCGATCCGTCCGTGCGTGATGCCTGTCGGTTCCCGAGTCGCCTCCCACCCTCCAACACGGAGCGCGAGGGCGCGATCCCGCACGGTCATCCAGGTGACTCGTCGGGGTGTCGCCGTCGATTCGGCGACGCCCCGTTCGACGTGTTGGTGTGGGGCGCTTCGCCGCACGAGGATGCGACAGGACCTGATCGAGGAGGAGTCCCATGGACCAGCTGCTGAGAGTCATGAACTTCAACGTGTCGAGCGACGGGATCGGGGCGGGGCCCGACGAGCTCCAGAGCCTGGAGAACCCGTTCGGTCTCCCCCACGCGGAGCGCCTGTTCGCGTGGGCCGGCGCCACCGCGAGCTGGCCGATGCGCGCGGACGCCGGCGGGAGCCGGGGGCTCGACGACTACTTCACGCGGGACTTCGCCCGGAACATCGGCGCCGAGATCATGGGCCGCAACAAGTTCGGCCCGCAGCGCGGCCCGTGGCAGGACCACGAGTGGCAGGGCTGGTGGGGCGACGAGCCGCCGTTCCGCACGCCGGTGTTCGTCATGACCCACCACGAGCGCCCCTCGATCACCCTCGGCGAGACCACGTTCCACTTCGTCGGCGGCGACCCGGCCGACGTCCTCGAACAGGCACGGAAGGCCGCCGACGGCCAGGACGTGCGGCTCGGCGGCGGGGTCAGCACGGTCCGGCAGTTCCTCGACGCCGACCTGGTCGACACACTGCACATCGCGGTCGCCCCGGTGGAACTCGGCTCCGGGATCCGGCTCTGGGAGTCGCCCGAGGAACTCACGGACCGCTTCCACCTGGAGGTCGTACCCAGCGCGAGCGGGGTCGTGCACCACCTGTTCTGGCGCCGGTGACCACAGGAAGCCCGGCGGCCCCGCCCTCGCCTTCGGGGCCGCTGCCACTCGTTGAGGTGACACCAGCGCGCCAAGCCCCCGGAAAGTGACCGCAGCCTGACCGTGGGTGGGGATGATGGCCCCGTTCCGTCGTCGTCCACCCACGTCAGAGCCGGAGTCCCGCATGTCGAACGTCCCCACCTCGCTGCTCTACACCGACGAGCACGAGTGGATCCTCAAGGAGTCCGACGGCACGTGCACCGTGGGCATCACCGACCACGCCCAGAGGACGCTCGGCGACATCGTCTTCCTCGAACTCCCGCCGGTGGGCAAGGAGGTCGCGGCCGGTGACGCCATCGGGGTCGTGGAGTCGGTCAAGGCCGCGTCCGACATCTACTCGCCGCTGACCGGCGAGGTCGTCGCGGTCAACGCGGACGCCTCGGATTCACCCGAGGACGTCAACAGCGAGCCGTACGACACCTGGCTGTTCAAGATCAAGCTGGGCAAGGGCGCCACCACCGACGACCTGCTCTCCGCCGCCGACTACGCGAAGCTGGTCGGCCAGTAGGCGCAGGAGTACCGGACGGTGGGGGCGACGGCGGTTCGTCCGTGCGCGCGAAGCAGCTCCCGCCTCAGGCGGCGCTTGCCCGCCGTTCCTCCCGGCAGTCCCGGCACAGGCCCGGTTCCGGGGCTCTGAAGGCCCGTTCGCAGTCGTCGCACGTCTGGAACGGGTCCGGTGCCGGGGGCGCCACGGGCGCGGCCGGGAGGGGTGGCGGGAGGAGGCTGGTGAGGCGGTAGTCCAGGATTCCGGCCGGGTGTTTCAGGTCGGCGGGCAGGCAGGCCGTGAGGGTGCGGCGCACGGCGTCGGGGGTCGCGCCCCGGGCGAACCAGGCGTCCACGCCGGGCGCCAGGCGCAGCACGTCGCGCACCGAGAGAGTGAGGCGCGGTTCCTGGGCCCGCAGGCCCAGGAGGAGTTCGGCGGCGGGGCCTTCGGGCAGCGGCTGCACGGGGGGCCGGGCGGGCTTCGGCGGGCGGGGAGCTGCTTCCCGTACGGGAGGAGGGGGCGGCGGTGGCGGTGGCGGCGCGGCGCCGCCCGACGGCGGGTCGGGATCCGGGTCCGGATCGGGCTCGGGGGTCGGATCGGGGTCGGGCTCCGGGTCCTGTTGTGGCTCCGGCTCCACGGCGGCCGGAGGCTGCGGCAGCGGCTCCACGGCGGTGGGGGGCGCCGGGTCCCCCGCGGGCGCCCGCTTCGGGACCGTGTACGCCATCGTCCGCGTGATCACCCGCCCGTT
This sequence comes from Streptomyces sp. NPDC093111, assembly GCF_040683955.1. NCBI lineage: Bacteria > Bacillati > Actinomycetota > Actinomycetes > Kitasatosporales > Streptomycetaceae > Streptomyces > Streptomyces sp. NPDC093111. The sequence goes on from NZ_JBFBNW010000007.1 coordinate 67,861, forward strand.
GGGCAGCCGCACCCGCAGGCGCTCCAGGTAGCCGTGGCGTTCCAGTTCGCGCAGGGCGGTGGCGATGCGGACCTCGCCCTCGGGGAAGTGCGCGGCGAGGGAGCGGATGGAGACGCCGGCGCCCTCGGGCAGCGACTGGATGTGGCAGGAGAGGGCGATGGCCGTGAGGGTCATCCCGCTGCGCTGGAGGAGGTCGTTGTCGATGACGGTGAAGCCGCTCGACAGGCGGGTTTTGGCGTGACCGACACCGGATCGGGTGGCAGTCGGCGAAGTCGCGGGTAACGCGGGCGCGGGGGCGCTAGGGTTCTTTACATCCATCGGGAAGGTGGTTCTTCCTCGTTGGTCAGGCCCTCGATCGGGATCGTTACTCCCGGCCGGGGGCCGAACTGTTTTTCAGTGCGGTCGGCGCGAGCATATGCCAGGCAACCGGCCTCGAATCCAGCCCAGTTGCCACAGTTCCCTCGTGTGGGTGACGAGCCCGATCTGCGCTGACGAGCGCCGACACGGGGAGGCGGGAGGGGTGGGGTTGGTTCTTTCCCTGGGTTCTTTTTCTTTTGTCCCGCGCGCCACCGCCGAGCGGCCCACCGCCTCGTGTCCGACCACGGTGCGGTGTCGTTGGGCACGCCGTACCAGTCACCCCCTCCTCTCGGAAGGCGGACCCATGAAGTCCAGGATCATCGGCGGCGTGTTGTTGGCGGGGGCCATGGCCCTCGGTTCTGCCGGAGTGGCCGCGGCCGACGGCCCGGGCGACGGCGACGCCCCGGCGCCGCGCCCCGCGTCGGCGGCCGACCTGTCGGCCGCGCCCGGCTCGACGGCGCAGAGCGCGCCCGCCCTCGGCGAGATCCCGCTGTCGGGCAACCAGCTGTCGCCGCTGGGCATGCTGCTCGGAGGCTGAGGACGGCACGACGCGAAGAGGGGCCGGTCCTGGTGGACCGGCCCCTCTCGCGCGCGCGGTGCGCGCTTACTTCTTGACGGCGTCCAGGCAGAGCACGAACTTGTCCGAGTCCAGCTGCTGCGCGAGCGCGGAGAGCTGGTCGCCGCACTTGTTCAGGTCGAAGGTGTCGTCGTACACCTTGACGACCTTGAACAGGTCGGCCTTGCCGGAGTCGCACGGCTGGCTGTCGACCTTGGGGTCGTTCTCGGGACCGGTCACGGTCACGCACTCGCCCGCCTTCGCGTGCACGGGGGCGTCACCGGTGACGTACGGGAGACCCAGCTTCACGGCGAGACCCACCACGAGGAGGACCACGAAGCCACCGATCTTCTTCAGCGCGCCGCCCTTCTTCTCGGGAGCGGGCGCCGGGACGGGCGCGGCGGCGAACGGGTCGGACGGCGGAGGCGTGGTCATGGGGAATCCTTGAACGACGTGGACATGATCGAACGCGCACGTTACAGACCGCGAAAAGGTCAAAAGGGACCTCTTCCATCCGTTGTCCAATCGGATACGGAGTCGTGACCCTGCCGCCCCGTCAGATCACAGGCGGGGGTCGACCGCCTGCTGCCTCTCCAGCGCGCGCCGCAGATCCGCCGCCAGCGGATGGTAGGCCCCGTACACCCGCTCGGCGTCGAACAGCAGCGCCTGCAACTGCGCGCGGCCCGGCCCGTGCTCGCCCCTGGCGAGCAGCAACAGTCCGATCCGGTGCCGGATGTCGAAGGCGCGGGCCTGCTGGTCGGGGGTGGTGCCGTGCTCGAAGTACGGCAGGAGGGCGCGGTACTCGGCGAGCGCGGCCGACGGGTCGCCGAGCTGTTCCAGGCACTGGGCCGCGTCATAACGGAATTGAAGGGTCTGCGGATCGGCCGGTCCCGCCTCCGCCGCCCGGTCCTCGGCGAGGCGGCGCAGCTCCGGCAGGGCGCGCCGGTACTGGCCGTCGTCCATCAGCGTGGACGCGTACTGCTTGCGCAGGATGCGCACGACCGGCGAGTGTTCGCCGTGCTCCGCCGCCGCCGCCGGGAGGATGCCGCCGAGCATGTCCACGGCCTGGGTCAACGAGCCCTCGCCGAGCAGCCGCTTCACCTCGTCGACGGCCGCGGCCACGTCCGGCTTCGCGGGCGCGGGCGGCACCGGCGGCGGGGGCGGGACGGCCTGCACCGCCCGGTCCGGCCAGGGGGCGTGCGGGCGGCGGAACGGGCGGCTCGGGTCGAGCGGCCCGGCCGGTCCGGCGGCCCCGCGCGGCGGCAGGAGCGGCAGCAGGTGCTCGTACACCTCCTGCGCGCCCGAGGGGCGGGCCAGCGGGTCCTTGGCGAGCAGCCGCAGCACGAGCGCCTCCAGGACCTCGGGCACCTCGGGCCGGATCCTGCGGACCGGGACGGGCGCCTCGTACAGGTGCCGGTGGAGCACGCCGAGCGCGGTCGAGCCGGCGAAGGGGACGTTTCCGCTGAGGAGTTCGTGGAGGAGCACGCCGAGCGCGTACAGGTCGGTGTACGGGCCGACGGCGCCGCCCATCGCCTGCTCGGGCGCCATGTACGCGGGGCTGCCGATGGGCGAGCCGGTGTGGGTGAGGCGGGTGGTGTCGCTGTCGAGGACGGAGGCGACGCCCAGGTCGAGCACGATGACGGTGCCGTCGGGGCGGACCATCACGTTCCGCGGCTTGAGGTCGCGGTGCACGATCGGCACCGCGTGCACGGCCGCGAGCACCGCGCACAGCTGCGCGGCGACGGAGACGGCCCACGGCCAGGGGTACGGGTCCTGCTCGGCGAGGTGGTCGGCGAGGTCGGCGCCCTCCACGTACTGCATGACCAGGTACAGGTCGTCGCCGTCGCTGCCCGCGTCGTGGACGGTGACGAGCCCGGGGTGCCCGACCTGGGCGGTGACCCGGCACTCGCGCACGAAGCGGCGGCGCAGCTCCTGGGCGGCCGTCGCCGGGCCGCTGATGGCGGCGGGGCTGAGCAGCTTCACCGCCACCCGGCGGTCCAGCCGGCCGTCGTACGCCGTCCAGACCTGGCCCATGCCGCCCTGGCCGATCAGGGTCGACAGTTCGTAGCGCCCGCCGATGACCCGCCCGTTCACCGCCCGCCTTCCCGGGGGTCCTTGTCCTTGCGGAGGAGGTCGCTGAGCTCGTCGAGCTCGGCGCGGACCTGGTCGATGCGGGGGCTCGCCACGGGGGGTGGCGTGGGGGTCGGGGTCGGGGTCGGCGTCGGGGTCGGCGTCGGCGTGGTGACGGGCTGGGGCTGGGGGTAGCCGTAGGACGGCTGCGGCTGCTGGTACGGGAGTTGCTGGGGCTGCGGCTGGGGCTGCTGGTGCTGGTGTTGCGGGACCGTCGCCGCGTACGGGTTGTACGGGGGCGGCGGGACCGTCGCGCGGCCGGCGAGGTGGTCGTGGCGGATGTCCACGACGAGGAAGTACGCCGCGAACGCGAACGCGTTGAGCAGGATCATCCCCACGACCCAGTCGGCCCGGCTCGTGTTCTCGTCCTCCGGCATCAGCACGATCCCGGCGACGACGACGGCGACGGAGACCCCGAGCAGGATCCAGTCGACGACCCGGCGGGTGAGCAGTGCGATCCGCAGGGCCGTCGCCCAGGTCAGGAACCCGATGCTGAGCAGCGGGAGCACCGTGAAGAGCACCCGCAGCACGATGACCGAGGCCGGAACACCGCGCTGCGGCGGAACGGGCTGCGGATGGCCGTGGCCGTACATTCCTGCTCCTGGTCACCTGAATGGCTCTGTTGTCGAGGACGAGCGTATACAAGTGGGGGCCGGGCCGTCAGGGAGCTACGGTGCCGTCCGCGAGCCCGTCGTACATCCCCTGCACCAGCTGCTCGCCGAGCCGCCCCGCCGTCCGCAGCGCCTCCTCGAACTCGGCGAGCGCCCGGAACCGCTCCCCGTACCGCCGCTGTTCCGCGAGCGGCAGGCGGGGCAGCTGGAGGCGGCGGACGTCGAGCCGGGTGGAGGTCGAGGCGTACGAGCTGGCCTGCCGGTTGTTGGCGGTGGCGCGCAGGAAGCCGGCCAGGAACCAGGGGTCCAGGGCGGCCGGGTCGGGGCGCAGCAGGTGCACGTTGCGGCCGAGGGCGGCGCCCGCGGTCGCCGGGTCGACGACCCGGGTGACGGAGCCGCCGCCGAGCACGGGGACGACGACGTCACCGGCGGCGAGGAGCACCGGCTCCTCCCCCGGGCCTTCGGCCGGGGCCTCGGGCAGCACGCCGGAGGGCGGCTGGCCGGCGAGGACGTCGGTGTCGGTGAGGACGGCGACGGAGGTGCCGGGGGCGGTCGTCCCGGCGCCTCCCGCGCGGAGCGTGAGGGCGCCCGCGCGGGCGAACTCGCCGACCGTCGTCGCGGGCCACCGGAGGCCGCCGGGGGTGGGCCCCACGGCGGGCGGCGGGGTCAGTTCACGGGTGCGGCGCAGGGTCGCGGTGAGCCGCTCGCGCACCCCGGTCAGCTGCGCGGCGCCCTCGGCGGCGGCGGGCGGCGGGAGGTGGCGGGCGGGGGTCAGGTCGACGTCGTCGTCGAGGAGCTCGACGACCGGCACGCCCCGGCTCTCGCCGGGCGTCTCGGCCAGGACGCCGTCCCGGTCGAAGGGCCGCCAGGCGTCGAGGACCGCGGTCTCCACGGCGGGCCAGTCGAGCCGGTCGCGGCCCACGGGGGCGCCCGCGGTGTGGTCGGGCGCGGTGTCGACGAGCAGCAGCTCGGCGGGCGGCCGTTCACCGGGGACGGGCCCGCGCAGCACCCACAGGTGGAGCGGGATGCCGTACGGGGGTGCCGCGCCGGCCGGCAGGGCGACGACGGCCCGCAGGGCGCCGCGGCGCAGCAGGTCGGCGCGGATGCGGCGGCCGGAGCGGCGGGACGCGGCGGCGGGCGGCATGAGCAGGACGGCGGTGCCGCCGGGGCGCAGGCGGGCGAGGGCGTGCTGGACCCAGGCCAGTTCGGACTCCGTACGGGCCGGGAAGCCGTACTCCCAGCGGGGGTCGTAGGCCAGCTCGTCGTGGCCCCAGTTGCGCTCGTTGAACGGCGGGTGGCACAGCACGGCGTCGGCGGTGAGCGCCGGGAAGGCGTCGGCGCGCAGGGTGTCCCCCGCGTGGACGCGCACGTCGGCGTCGCCGGAGAGCGCCAGGCGCAGGGCGGTCAGCGCGGCCAGGTCGGGGTCGGCGTCCTGACCGTGGAGCGCGCGGGGCGCCGGCCGGCCGGCCGCGCGGTCCGGGGCGGCCGGGTCCCCGGCGCCGGGGTCCCCGGCCGTCGGCAGCGCGGCGGCGAGCAGGGCGCCGGTGCCGCAGGCGGGGTCGAGGACGGTGGCCGCCGGCCCGGCGAGTGCCGCCATGAGGGCGGCGGGGCCGGGCGGGGTGAGCGTGTACTGGCGCGGGTTGGCGTCGAGGTGACGGCCGAGGAGGAACTCGAACGCGTCGCGAGCGCCGTGGGCGTCGGGGCCGGTGGGGGCTGCGGGGCCGGTGGGGGCTCCGGAGGCCGCAGGGCCGGGCGTGGCCGTGCCGGGCGCGGGCGTGGCCGTGCCGGTGGTGGGCGTGGCCGTGCCGGTGGCGGCGAGTTCGACGACACCGCGCAGGAGGGGGACGGACGGCGCGAGTTCGACGGCGGAGGGGGTGCGGACGGCCCGTTCGGCGCCGAGGCGCTCGGTCAGCGTCTCCTCCAGCGGGACCGGGAGCACCTCCGCGAGCCGCTCGTCGGGCACGGCGGCCAGCGCCGGCCAGGCCGCCCGCCGGTCCCGTACGAGGAGGAGCGCGCAGCCCGCGTGGACGAGGGCGGTGACCGCTCCGGCGGGGTGCCCGGCGACCAGCTGCCAGACGCGCTCGCGCAGCGGGACCTCGGCCAGCTTGCCCTGGGCGCGCAGCCACTCCTCGACGTCGGGGAGGGCGAAGGACGGGCTGGTCTCCGTACCGCCGACGGGCTTGGGGAAGTCGGCGTGGCGGCGGCGCCAGTTGCTCACGGCCGCACGGCCGACCCCCGCGAGACGGGCGATGCCCGCGGCGGTCACCTCTGCTGCGCTGTCGGGCACCTGCCTCAACTCCCCTCATTGGCGTGTGTGTGACGCCGATCTTACTGACGAACACCGTCGACACCACTTCACAGCGTGATCAGACCCATTCCCCGTGAACCGTGTTGACTCGGTTCACAGTCTCTGTTGTTATTGATCCATCGCGCCAGACAAACTCACTGTCCGGGAGGACACACCCATGTCGCACGACACGCAGCTCCCGCACGCCCCGACCCCGGCGGCCATGCGCAACGGACTGGGCACCGCGGCCCTGATCCTCGGCATCATCGGCACGGTCTCCGGTCTCATCCCGCTGTTCTTCTGGCTGGCCGGCATCCTCGGCCTGATCGCGCTGATCCTCGGCCTGGTCGGCAAGGGGCGCGTGAAGCGCGGCGAGGCGAGCAACAAGGGTGCGGCGCTGACCGGCGCGATCCTCGGCCTCGCGGCCCTGGTCCTCTCGGTGGTCGGCGCGGTCATCACCTTCACCGCCGTCAGCGACGCGGTGGACGAGATCGACAAGGCGATCAAGGACTCCGCCCCCAAGGACCCGACGTCCAAGAGCCCGGCGGGCAAGGGCGACGCGGCGGGCAAGGACAAGCCGCTCGCGGCCGGCGACACCGTCGTCTACGACGACGACCTGAAGGTCACCGTGACCGAGGCGAAGAGCTACAAGCCCAGCGAGTTCGCGGCCGGCCACACCGACGGCAACAAGGCGTACCAGGTCACCGTCACCATCGAGAACGGCGGCAAGAAGAAGTTCGACACCGCCCTGGTGACGCTCCAGGCCCGCGCGGGCAAGGACGGCGCCACCGCCGAGCAGATCTTCGACGAGAAGGTCGGCAGCGGCTTCAGCGGCACGGTCCTGCCGGGCAAGAAGGCCACCGCCACCTTCGCCTTCGACGCCCCGGCCGCCGCGAAGGACCTCACGGTCGAGGTCGGCCCCGGCCTGGACTACAACGCCTCGCAGTGGGACCTGAAGGTCGGCTGACCCGAGCCACCGCCCGGACCCCCCACTCCCGGACCCCCACTCCCGCACCCCCGACGCGGCACCCCCGGCACCACCCGCCGCCCCCGCACCACGCACCGCGCATCACGTACGCCCCGATCCCCCTCGGAGAACCACCATGCCTGCCACCGCCGCCCGCCTCCGCCGCGCCGCCCTCACCGCGACCCTGTGTGCCGCCGTCGCGCTCGGCGCGACCGCCTGCGGCCCCTTCTCCGGCGGCGCGGCCGACGCCGCCAAGCCCGCCGGCCCCTTCGGGGAGCTGACCGGTCCCCAGATCGCCGACAAGGCGATCGGCGCGACGAAGACGGCGGACTCGCTCACCCTCGACATCGCCCTGAAGACCACCGACGGCCCGATCAAGGCCTACCTCGCGACCGACGTGCGGGGCCGCTGCGCCGGCACGATGACGCTCGGCGCGACGGGCACCGCCGAGCTGATCAAGCCGGACGCCAAGGCCGTCTACATGCGCTTCGACGAGGCGTTCCTCAAGGAGCAGGCGAAGGGCGAGTCCGCCGAGGTGCAGGCGGCGGTGCTCAAGGAGCTCAAGGGCCGCTGGGTGAAGACCGACGCGAAGGACCCCGACGCGAAGGAGAGCCTCGCCCTGTGCGACCTGAAGTCGCTGCTCTCCGAGTTCGAGCAGGGCACCGGCCGGGCGGCCAAGGGCGAGGAGACCACGGTCGGCGGCAAGAAGGCGCTGCCGCTCACGCAGACCTCCGGTTCCGAGAAGACCACGCTCTACGTGGCCACCGAGGGCAAGCCGTATCTGCTGAAGATCGTGACGGCGGGCGGCAAGGAGCCCGGCACGATCTCCTTCTCCGACTACGACAAGCCGGTCGAGGCGAAGGCGCCGCCGGCGAAGGACGTCGTGGACGAGAAGCAGCTCGGCTGACGGGCTGACGGACCGGGGATCCCGGGGGGGGATCCCCAGGGGGGAACGAAGAAGGCGTGAAGGCCACCGCAGGGGAGCGGCCTTCACGCCTTTCGGTGTCGCGCGGGACGGGTCAGAGCCGGTGCCGCACCCACACGTTGGGCTCGACGTACACCGCGTAGCCCCGGGATGCCTCGCAGTGCACCGGCACCAGGGCGCCGTCGAGTTCGACGGGGCCGTCGGTGTCGAAGGGCAGGCCCGTCCACTGCCGCCACTGCTCCACGGCGGCGCCGATCGTCATCGAGGCCGGGGCGACCTTCTCGACCGTGCCGCCCGCGCGGACGTGGACGCGCAGCCACGGGTCGACCGGGAGCCCGTCCTCGCGGGTGCGGAAGGCGTACTCGTGCATGGCCGACGCCGCCTCCTTGTGCTTGCCGTTGGGGCGCACTGGGGCGACCACCTCGGCGAAGCCGAGCCGACGGGCGTTGTCGCGCATGGCGGCGAGCATGACGTGCGAGACGCCGTTGCCGAGCGCGCTCGTGTCCACGGTCACCTCGATCGCGCTGACCGTGTCGGGCGTGCGCCCGTGCCGGAGGTCGGAGAACGCCCACAGCAGGACCTGGTCCCAGCCGGTGCCGGGCAGCTCGCCACGGCCCTTGGCCTGGAGCTGGAAGGGCACGCTGAACGCGCGGGCCACGACCTTGCCGTCGGAGTCGGTGGCGACGAGGACGTACTCGGGGAACGCGGTGACGATCTGTCCCATGTTCGCCCAGCCGACCGGGTCGTACATCATGAACTCCGGCCAGAGGTCCTTCATCCCCCACAAGGCCCCTTCGAGTTCGGGGCGTTCGGCGAGGGTCGTGATGCGCAGTTCCATGGAAGGGATGCTAACGAGCGTTCCCCGCGATGCGGAAACGATTTTTCCTGGTCACCGCCCCGCACCCCGCAGACCTCACGGCAGCCGCTGCTCCGGACACCCCGTCAGCACCCGCTTCATCGCGTCCCGCTCCCCCGACGTCACCCACACCCCGTACTTCTTCTTCACGGCGACCTGCCGGGCCACGTACGTGCAGCGGTACGCCTTGTTCGGCGGCAGCCAGGTCGCGGCGTCGCCGTCCGACTTGCGCCGGTTGGTGGCCGAGTCGACGGCGAGCAGGTTGAGCGGATCGTTCGCGAAGCGCAGCCGGGTGCCGGGGTCCCACTTCTGCGCCCCCTTCTGCCAGGCGTCCGAGAGGGCCACGACATGGTCGATGTCGACCTTGCTGCGCCCGCGCACGTAGGCGATGGAACCCCCCGTGTACGGGTCGTCCTCCAGCGTCCCGGAGGCGACCTTGCACCGGCCGTCGGCGAGGCGGACACCGGACAGGTCGCGCTGGAGTATGTCGTCACGGGTCCCGCAGCCGTTGCGGTCGACGTCGACCCAGGCGCGCCCGAACTTCTCCCGCTCGTAACCGGTCCTGGGCGCCCGCCCCTTCACCGCGAGCGCGTCCACGGCGGCGAGCGCGGTGCCGCCGGCGGCGGGCTTCGGCGGCGTGCCGCCGCCGTCACCGGAAGCGTCGGCGCCGCCGGTGAGGGGAGCGCAGGCGGCGTTGGCGAGCAGGGCGAGGGCGGCGAGGGCCGAGGCGATGAGGGTCTTTTGGTACGTCAGCACCAGAAGATCCTATTTGATGCTGAATCATGGATATTGGATCCAATATCCATGATTCAGCATCCGACCCCGCGTCAGACCTTGCCGATCCCCAGCGTGTTCTCCGCCGGCAGCAGCCCCGAGCCGATGACCGTGAGCCACGGTCCGCCGAGCAGGTCGCAGAGCCGGGCGGTGGCCTCCGGACCGAGGGCGGCCCAGGGGGCGGCGGCCAGTTCGTCGGTGCGGCGCTCGACCTCGGCCCGGAGGGCGCGTCCGGCCTCGGTGGCGGTGCCGTCGGGGTGGACGAGGCCGCGGGCGGCGAGGCGGGCGCGGGCGGCGGCCCACTCCGCGTCGGTCCAGCCGCGGCTCGCGAAGGTGGTCTCGGCGGCGGCGCCGACGGCGGCGAAGGAGACCAGCGCCTCGGCGGGGTCGAGGCCGGCGGCGAGGAGGGCGGCGAGGTGCCCGTCGCCGCGGTGTTCGCGCAGGATCGTGGCGGCCTGCCACAGGACGAGGTGCGGGGCCTCGGGCCAAGGCAGCTCGGCGTTGGCGGCGGCGAGCGGGCGCCCCGCGCTTCCGGCGGCCCCGGCGGCGCGCCGGGTGAGGGCGGCGGCCTCGGCGAGCTCGGGGCCACGGAGCAGGTCGTCGCCGAGGACGGTCCGGTAGGTCCGGTCGACGGCGCGGAGCCGGGCGGCGAGGACGGCGGCGGGGGTGGCGACGTCCCAGGCGGCGGGGACGTACCAGGCGGTCATGGCGGGGGCGAAGCTGTAGAAGGCGGAGCTCACGCGGGTGCTCCCGACGGCCCCGAGGGGTGCGGCGCGCCAGGCGAAGTAGGAGGGCCAGCGCTCCGCCACCCCGTAGCCGAGGGCGGCGGCCTCGTCGAAGGCCGCGGGGGCGTAGTAGAGCACGGCGTGGAGGGGTTCGAGGAGGTGCCACATCTGGCGCACACGGCCGGGCTCCACGGCCCGGATCCGGCCCTGGTCCTGACTCCGGTCCTGGCCCTGGCCCTGGCCCTGGTCCCGATCCTGGCCCTGATCCCAATCCTGATCCTGATCCTGATCCTGCAGGGTCATGGCACGTCCCCTTCGGTCGTCGTCGCCCGCCGCTCGTCCCGGCATCCCGCCGGGGAGGGGCCGACATCTTTCCGCTGACTAGATTCTTGTCACTGACTAGATTCCTCCTGCCTCCCGAACTTGTCAATGCCTAGATCCCGCGTACGCTGCTGCCATGACCAGTCGGCGCACCTACCACCACGGCGACCTGCGACAGGCCGTCCTCACCGCCGCCCTCGACGTGATCGGCACCGAGGGCCCCGCCGCGCTGAGCCTGCGCGACCTCGCCCGGCGCGCGGGCGTCTCGCACGCGGCGCCCGCCCACCACTTCAAGGACCGCACCGGCCTGCTCACCGCGATCGCCGCCCAGGGCTACGAGCTGCTCGCCGAGGCCCTCGCCGACGCGCCCGACCTGCGGGAGCGCGGGGTGCGCTACGTCCGCTTCGCGGCGGCCCACCCGGCACACTTCCAGGTCATGTTCCAGCCGGGCCTGCACCGCGCGGACGACCCGGAGCTGCTCGCCGCGAAGGAGCGGGCCGGCGCGGAGCTCCGCGCCGGCGTCACCGGACTGCCCGCCTCCGCCGACGCGCCCCGCGACACCGGCATGGCCGCCTGGTCGCTGGCGCACGGCTTCGCGACCCTGCTGCTCACCCACAACCTCGACGCCCCGCTGGGCGACCGCGATCCGGGCGAGGTGTTCCGCTCGCTGACCGGACTGCTCGGTTCCGCCCAACTCGGCCGCGGCGGGCGGGAATAGCCGAAGTCGATCACGACTTGTCCCTCCTCGTGCGCACAGGAAAGACCACGGCACACGACAACGGGCGGAACACATGAAGACCACCGGCACCACCTTCCGGCGCGCGGGCACGGCCCTGCTCACCGCCGGCCTGCTCACCGCGCTCCCCGCGACCGCCGCGACGGCCGACCCGTCCCGCGGCGGCGCCGCGTGGCACGGCGCCTGGGCCGCCTCGCCGCAGGCCGCGGCGGCTCCCTTCGGGCCCAACTGGTCGGAGAAGGGCTTCGACAACCAGACCGTCCGCCAGACGGTCCGGGTCACCACCGGCGGCACTCTGGCCCGGATCGAGCTGACGAACCGTTACGGCAGCACCCCGCTGAGGATCACCGGCGCGACCGTCGCCCGGACCGCCGAGGGCGGCGCGGTGCGGCCCGGTTCGGTCCGGACGCTCACCTTCGACGGGCGCGGCTCCGTCACGGTCCCGGCCGGCGGCACGCTCCTCAGCGACGGCGCCCCGCTGCGGACCTCCGCGTTGGAGACCCTCACCGTCACGCTCTACCTGGCGTCCCCGACCGGCCCCGCCACCTTCCACCACTTCGCCGGCACCACCAGCTACCGGGCGGCGGGCGACCACCGCGCCGACCTGGCCGGCACGGCCTTCACCGAGACCGACTCGTCCTGGTACTACCTCTCCGGCGTCGAGGTCTCCGGCGGCTCCCACACCGCCCGCCGCGACGGCATCGTCACCTTCGGGGACTCCATCACCGACGGCGTCGGCGCCACCCCCGGCGCGGACGACCGCTACCCCGACGAGCTCGCCGAGCGCCTCGCCGCGGCCGGCTCCCCGCGCGCCGTCCTCAACCACGGCATCGGCGGCAACCAGGTCGTCAACGACACCACGTGGGCCGGCGAGAAGGGCATCGCGCGCTTCAAGAAGGACGTGCTCACGGAGCGGGGCGTCGGCACGGTCGTCCTCCTCGAAGGCATCAACGACATCGGCGGCAGCGGCCCGTCCTTCCCCGGCGGCCCGACCCCCGAAGTGTCCGTGAACCGCCTCGTCGAGGGCCACCGCTCCCTGATCCGCCAGGCGCACGCCCGTGGCATCAAGGTGATCGGCGCGACCCTGACCCCGATCAAGGGCTCGTTCTACTTCACGCCCGAGAACGAGGCCAAGCGCGAGGCGTTCAACACCTGGGTCCGCACCTCCGGCGCGTACGACGGGGTCGTCGACTTCGACCGCGCGGTCGCCGACCCGGCCGACCCGGACCGCATCCTCCCGGCGTACGACTCGGGCGACCACCTCCACCCGGGCGACGCGGGCTACCGCGCGATGGCCGGGGCGCTGGACCTCGACGAGCTGTAGACCGCCGGGCCCGTGCGGCACCCCGTACGCCTCACGGCGCGGGGTGCCGCACCAGCCACTCCCGGAACTCCCGGTGGCGGAACCGGTAGGCGGCACCCGACGTGCGGAGCGGGCCCGCCGCACGCGTACGCCATGAGGCCGGTCCGCTGGGACAGGCCGGGTCAGGAACCCAGGATCTCCGCCAGGAACTCCCCGGTCCACGCGAGGAGTTCGCGGCCGACCACCGGCTTGCCGCCGATCTTGCCGGTCGTCGGGCGGGGCACCAGGATCTGGTGGACGGCCGGCTTGATGACCGTGCGCGGGTAGAGGCGCTTCAGGCGCAGTTCCTGGGACTCGCGCAGTTCCACCGGGGCGAAGCGGATGTTCGGGCCCTGGAGGACGATCTCGCCGACGCCGCAGGCGCGGGCCAGCATGCGCAGGCCGGCGACGAGGAGGAGGTTCTCGACCGGCTCGGGCAGCTTGCCGTAGCGGTCGGTGAGCTCCTCGCGTACCGCCCTGATGTCCTCCTCCGAGTTGGCGGAGGCGATGGACCGGTAGGCCTGGAGGCGCAGCCGCTCGCCGGGGGCGTAGTCGTGCGGCATGTGGGCGTCGACCGGGAGCTCGATCTTGACCTCCAGGGGAGCCTCCTCCTCCTCGCCGCCCTCCATCTGCGCCCGGTAGTCCGCGACGGCCTCGCCGACCATGCGGACGTACAGGTCGAAGCCGACGCCCGCGATGTGGCCGGACTGTTCGCCGCCGAGCAGGTTGCCCGCGCCGCGGATCTCCAGGTCCTTCATCGCCACGTACATGCCCGCGCCCATCTCGGTGTGCTGGGCGATGGTCGCGAGGCGCTCGTGGGCGGTCTCGGTGAGGGGCTTCTCCGGGGGGTACAGGAAGTAGGCGTAGCCGCGCTCGCGGCCCCGGCCGACCCGGCCGCGCAGCTGGTGGAGCTGGCTCAGGCCGAAGTTGTCGCCGCGCTCGACGATCAGGGTGTTGGCGTTGGAGATGTCGATGCCGGACTCGACGATGGTCGTCGAGACGAGGACGTCGAACTTCTTCTCCCAGAAGTCCACCACGACCTGCTCCAGGGCCTGTTCGGACATCTGCCCGTGGGCCGTGGCGATGCGCGCCTCGGGGATGATCTCGCGCAGCCGGGCCGCCGCGCGGTCGATGGACTCGACGCGGTTGTGGATGTAGAAGACCTGTCCCTCGCGGAGGAGTTCGCGGCGGACGGCGGCGCCGATCTGCTTCTCCTCGTACGGGCCGACGAAGGTGAGGACCGGGTGCCGCTCCTCGGGCGGGGTGGTGATCGTCGACATCTCGCGGATGCCCGTGACCGCCATCTCCAGGGTGCGGGGGATGGGGGTGGCGGACATGGTGAGGACGTCGACGTTGGCGCGCAGCTTCTTCAGCTGCTCCTTGTGCTCGACGCCGAAGCGCTGCTCCTCGTCGACGATGACCAGGCCCAGGTCCTTGAACTTCGTCTCGGAGGAGAACAGGCGGTGGGTGCCGATGACGACGTCGACCGAGCCGTCCTTCAGGCCCTCCATCGTCGCCTTCGACTCGGTGTCGGACTGGAAGCGGGACAGGGCGCGGACGTTGACGGGGAACTGCGAGTAGCGCTCCGAGAACGTGCCGAAGTGCTGCTGCACGAGCAGGGTGGTCGGGACGAGGACGGCGACCTGCTTGCCGTCCTGGACCGCCTTGAAGGCGGCGCGGACGGCGATCTCCGTCTTGCCGTAGCCGACGTCGCCGCAGATCAGACGGTCCATGGGGACGGTCTTCTCCATGTCCTCCTTCACCTCGGCGATGGTGGACAGCTGGTCGGGCGTCTCCGCGTACGGGAAGGCGTCCTCCAGCTCCCGCTGCCAGGGGGTGTCGGGGGCGAAGGCGTGGCCGGGAGCGGCCATGCGGGCGGAGTACAGCCTGATGAGGTCGGCGGCGATCTCCTTGACCGCCTTCTTCGCGCGCGCCTTGGTCTTGGTCCAGTCGGCGCCGCCGAGGCGGTGCAGGGTGGGGGCCTCGCCGCCCACGTACTTGGTGACCTGCTCCAGCTGGTCGGTCGGGATGTAGAGGCGGTCGCCGGGCTGGCCGCGCTTGGCGGGGGCGTACTCGACGAGGAGGTACTCGCGGGTGGCGCCCTGCACGGTCCGCTGGACCATCTCGACGTAGCGGCCGACGCCGTGCTGCTCGTGGACGATGTAGTCGCCGACCTCCAGGGTCAGCGGGTCGATCGTCTTGCGCCGCTTGGCGGGCATCCGCTGCCCGTCCTTGCCGGCGGCCTTCTGCCCGGACAGGTCGGTCTCGGTGAGGACGGCCAGCTTCAGCGCCGGGTCGACGAAGCCGTGGTCGATGGAGCCGCAGGCCACGTGGACGACGGACGGGGCGATCTCGGCGAGGTCGGGGGCGAGGCGGGCGGCGATTCCCTCGCCGCCGAGCACCTCGACGGTGCGGGAGGCCGGGCCGTGGGCCTCCGTCACGTACACCGTGCGCCAGCCCTCGGCCAGCCAGCCCTTGGTGTCGGCGAGGGCCCGGGCGGTGTCGCCGCGGTAGGTCTCGGGGGCGTGCATGCCCACCTTGAGGGTGTCCGCGTCGAGGGCGGTGTCGTCGGCCGCGAAGGGCGACACCGACCACCACATCATGTCCAGCTCGCGGGCCCGGTCCCGGACGTCCGCGATGCCCCACAGGGAGGCCGCGCCGACGTCGATCGGGGCCTCGCCGCCGCCGGCCGTGGCCGCCCAGGACGCCGCCAGGAACTCCTGGCTGGTCGCCACCAGGTCGGCGGCGCGCGTCCGGACCCGCTCGGGGTCGCAGACCACGGCCATGGAGCCCTTGGGGAGGACGTCGACGAGCAGCTCCATGTCGTCGACGAGGACGGGGGCGAGGGATTCCATGCCCTCCACCGCGATCCCCTCGGCGATCTTGTCGAGCAGCTCGGCGAGCTCGGGGTGGGCCTCGGCCAGGGCGGCGGCCCGCCCCCTGACCTGGTCGGTCAGCAGCAGCTCGCGGCAGGGCGGTGCCCACAGGCCGTGCTCGGCGACTTCGAGGGAGCGCTGGTCGGCGACCTTGAAGTAGCGGATCTCCTCGACGTCGTCGCCCCAGAACTCGATGCGGAGCGGGTGTTCCTCGGTGGGCGGGAAGACGTCCAGGATGCCGCCGCGCACGGCGAACTCGCCGCGCTTCTCGACGAGCTCCACGCGGGAGTACGCGGCGGCGGCCAGCCCCTCGACGATCTCGTTCAGATCGGCGGTCTGCCCGCTCCGCAGCGCCACCGGCTCCAGGTCGCCGAGCCCCTTGACCTGCGGCTGGAGCACCGAGCGGATGGGCGCGACGACGACGCTGACGGGTCCGGCGCTGGGGTCGTCGGTACGCGGGTGGGCGAGCCGGCGCAGCACGGCGAGGCGCCGGCCGACGGTGTCGGACCGGGGCGAGAGCCGCTCGTGCGGCAGCGTCTCCCAGGACGGGTAGTCGACGACCGTGTCGGGATCGAGGAGCGAACGCAGAGCGGCGGCCAGGTCCTCGGCCTCCCGCCCGGTCGCGGTCACCGCGAGCACCGTCCGCCCGGCCTCCCGCGCGAGGGCGGCGACGGCGAAGGGGCGGGCGGCGGGCGGGCCGACCAGGTCGACGTGGCGGCGGTTGCCGTCCGTGGCGGCCTTGACCGCCTCGGTGAGTGCGGCGTCCTTGACGACGGCGTCCAGCAGACCGTGCAGGCTCATGGAGGGTCCATCCCGGCGGAGGTGGGCAACGCGAACGGCCCGACACGTCTCACGGGCCGGGGCCTCCAGCCTACGACGACGCGGTGACAGTCACTCGTTCGTGGGATCGCGGCAGCATGCACTCCTCTGTACAGTCCAGTACATGAGTGCCACGTTCCCGATCACCGAGGCGCGCGCCCAGTTCGGCACCCTCATCCGCCGGACGGCCCACGCCCGCGAACGCATCACCATCACCGACCACGGCCAGGCCGCGGCCGTCTTCATAAACCCCACGGAGCTGAACGAGCTGGAGCAGCGCCTGGCGGACCTGGAGGACGACCTGGCGCTGGCACGGTACCGGGCCCGCCAGGCCGAAGGCACCGCCGTCGGCGTCCCGCAGGACGAGGCCCGTGCGCGCCTGGGCTTGGAGCGGTCGTGACCTACACCGTCTTATGGGACGAGCCGGCCCTCGACGTCGCCGCCAAATTCCTGGTGGACGACCCCGACGGGCTACGTCAGGTGTTCGAGGCGACCGACCTCCTCGCCGACGACCCGCGCCCCGCGGGAACCTCCGAGTACGGCTCGCGCAACCTCAGGCGCATGCACGTGGGCAGGTACCGGGTCATGTACGAGATCACCGAGGCGACCATCACGGTCATGGTGCTCCACCTCGGTCGCACGCCGTGACCGGTGGGCGGGCCCCGGCGGAACACTCCGCCGGGGCCCGCCCACGTCCGTTCCCCCCCTAGTCCGTCGCGATCGCGTTCAGCACGTTCATCCGACCCGCCCGGAACGCCGGGACCAGGGCCGCGAAGAGGCCGACGAAGGCCGAGCCGACGAAGACGGTGAGGATCGTCGGCCAGGGGATGTCCAGGACGCCCAGGCCCTCCAGGGCGAGGAGCTGCTGGGCGGCGGTGCCCCAGCCGAGGCCCAGGGCCAGGCCGAGGAGGGCGCCGAAGAGGGCGATGACCACCGACTCCAGGCGGATCATGCGGCGCAGCTGGCGGCGGGAGAGGCCGATGGCGCGCATGAGGCCGATCTCGCGGGTCCGCTCGACGACCGACAGGGCGAGGGTGTTCACCACGCCGAGGACGGCGACGATGATCGCGAGGGCGAGCAGCCCGTACACCATGTTGAGGAGCTGGCCGATCTGGTCCTGGAGCTGCTTCTTGTAGTCGGCCTGGTCGGCGACCTTGTACTGCGGGTAGGGGGCGAGGGCCTTCTTCAGGCTCTCGTACGCGGCGTCCTCCTGGCCGTCCTTCGCCGTGGCGAAGACGATCATGCTCTTGGGCATCCGGTCGGGCGCCAGGAAGCGCGCGGCGGTCGTGATGTTCGTGTACATCACGCCCTTGTCGATGTTGCTGTCGTCGGAGGTGACGGCCGCGACGCGCAGCCGGGCCTTCTCGCCGCCCTTGAAGGCGACCGTGAGCGTGTCGCCGACCTTCACGCCGTGCTCGGCCGCGTAGGTGCTGCCGACGGACATGGCGCCCGGACCGTACGCGGCGGACAGCTCGCCCGCCGTGGTCACGCGGCGCACGTCCTGCGCGTACGTCGGGTCGGCGGCGACCAGGCCGAGCTCCGCGCTCTTGCCGCGCGGGTCGGTGACGACGGCCTCGACCCACTTGTACTCGGTGACGTGGTCGAGCCCGGCGGCCTTCTCGACGGCGGCCAGCGCCTGCGGCACGACGGGCTGCCGGTTGGTGGACTCCACGATGAAGTCGGCGCCGACGGTCCGGTCGAGTTCCTCCGTGGCGGAGGCGACCATCGACGAGCCGACGACGGACAGGCAGGCGACCAGCGCGAGGCCGATCATCAGGGCGGCGCCGGTCGCGCCGGTGCGGCGCGGGTTGCGCAGCGCGTTGCGCTCGGCCATCCGGCCGACCGGGCCGAAGACCCGCAGCACGACGACGCCCAGGGCGCGGACGACGACGCCGGACAGCAGCGGGCCGATCACGACGAGGCCGAGCAGGGACAGGACGACGCCGAGGCCGAGCCAGAGGGAGCCCGCGCCGGCCTTCTCGGCCTGGGTCGCGGTCCACAGCGCCGCGCCGCCCGCGGCGGTGAGGAGCAGGCCGAGCCCGGCCCGTACCGCACCGGCCTTGCCGTCGGCGGGGGTGCCCGCGTCGCGCAGGGCGGCCATCGGGGAGACCTTCGAGGCCCGCCGGGCGGGGACGAACGCGGCGACGACGGTGACGACGACGCCGAGGACGACACCGACGACGGGGGTGGTCCAGCGGACGGTGAGGTCCTGCGTGGACAGCTCCATGCCCATGGACGACATGAGCTGCATCAGGCCGACGGCGAGGCCCACGCCGGCCGCGACGCCCGCGATCGAGCCGAAGACGCCGAGGAGCAGCGCCTCGACGAGGACGGAGCGGTTGATCTGGCGCCGGCTGGAGCCGATGGCCCGCAGCAGACCGATCTCGCGGGTGCGCTGGGCGACCAGCATGGAGAAGGTGTTGACGATGAGGAAGATGCCGACGAGGAAGGCGATCCCGGCGAAGCCGAGCATCGCGTACTTCATGACGTCGAGGAACCCGGCGACGTCCTCGCGGCCCGCGTCGGCGGACTCGGCGGCGGTCTGCAGCTTGTAGCCGGAGCCGAGCTCCGCGGCGATGCCCGCCTTCAGCGCGTCGTCGTCGACACCGGGCGCCGCGTCGGCGGTGACCTGGGTGAACAGGCCCTCCTTGCCGAGGAGTTCGCGCTGCGCGGTGGCGGTCTCGAAGTAGACGAGGGTGGCGCCGGGGTTGGTGACCTTGAAGTCGACGATGCCGGAGATCTTCGCGGTGAAGTCGCCGGTGACGGCGATGGTGCGCAGTTCGTCGCCGATCTTCAGGTGGTGCTTCTCGGCGGTGCCGCCGTCGACCATGACCTCGGTGGGGCCGCGCGGTTCGTGACCGGAGGCGATCTCCATCGAACGCAGCTCGTCGGCGGACCAGTCGGCGGCGATGGTCGGGGCGCCGGAGGTGGGTCCGACGTTCTCGTCGCGGGAGTCGACGACGGTGACGCTGGTGGAGAAGACCCGGCCCTGCGCGGCCTTGACCCCCTCGACGCCCCGGACCTGCGCGACGACCGAGGCGGGCAGGGTCTCGGGCCGCCCGTTCTGCGGGAGCTCGTCGTTCCCGGCGGCGCTCGACGGGCTGACGGTGACGTCGGAGGCGGTGGAGGCGAACAGCTTGTCGAAGGTGGTGTTCATGGTGTCGCTGAACACCAGGGTGCCGCAGACGAACGCGACGGAGAGGAGGACGGCGACGGCGGAGAGCGCCATGCGGCCCTTGTGCGCGAGGAAGCTGCGCAGCGAGGTCTTGAACACGGTCACGAGGTCCGCCCGCGCGCGTCGAAGTCCTTCATGCGGTCGAGGACGGCGTCCGCGGTGGGCCGGAGCATCTCGTCGACGATGCGCCCGTCGGCGAGGTAGAGCACCCGGTCCGCGTAGGAGGCGGCGACCGGGTCGTGGGTGACCATCACGATGGTCTGCCCCAGCTCGTCGACCGACTGGCGCAGGAAGCCGAGGACTTCGGCCCCGGCCCGCGAGTCGAGGTTTCCGGTCGGCTCGTCACCGAAGATGATCTCGGGCCGGGCGGCGAGCGCGCGGGCCACGGCGACCCGCTGCTGCTGGCCGCCGGAGAGCTGGGCGGGGCGGTGCTTGAGCCGCTCGCCGAGCCCGACGGTCTCGACGACCCGGCGCAGCCACTCCTGGTCGGGCTTGCGGCCGGCGATGTCCATCGGCAGCGTGATGTTCTCCAGCGCGTTGAGCGTGGGGAGCAGGTTGAAGGCCTGGAAGATGAACCCGACGCGGTCGCGCCGCAGTTGGGTCAGCTTCTTGTCCTTCAGGCCGGTGATCTCGGTCTCGTCGAGGAAGATCTGGCCGCCGGAGACGGTGTCGAGACCGGCGAGGCAGTGCATCAGCGTGGACTTGCCGGAGCCCGAGGGGCCCATGATCGCGGTGAACTGGCCGCGGGCGATGTCCACGTCGACGTGATCGAGCGCGACGACCCGGGTCTCCCCCGAGCCGTACGCCTTGACGACCTGACGCGCCCGCGCGGCGACGGCCGTACGCCCTCCAGTACCCCCGTGCCTGGGGATGGTCACAGCCGAAGTCACGGTAGTTCTCCTATGCGTTGGATGCGCCGCATGCCTTGTAGGCGTCTGATGCGGCGTGTGGTGTGAGGGGTGTCCGTACGGGATCCCGTAAGACCAAGCTAAGGACGGCGGGCTCCCGGCTCGTCCTCCGTCGGGACGAACGGGCCCTGGGCTGTATGGGGGAGGAGCCCCTAGGGGTTCTCCATCGGAGGATCGAGTGAGAGGGTGGCCCGGGCGCACTTAGATGTACGAAGCATCCGTCGGGGTTCGTCGGTGCCTGCCGGTGTTTGTCGGTACTTGCCGGTGCTGGCCGGTGCTGGCCGGTGCTGGCCGGTGCGCGTCGGTGCTTGCGGTGCTTGTCGGGTGGGGAGAGGGGCCAGTGGTGTCCGAGGCGACCACGAGACAGACGGCTGCGCCGACGGCGGACGCCACCCGGCGCGGGCCGGTCGTCGCCGCGCTGATGCTCGGCATGGCGCTCGCCGCGCTCGACGGCACCGTCGTCTCCACCGCCGTCCCGCAGATCGTCGGCGACCTCGGCGGACTCTCCGTCTTCTCCTGGCTGTTCTCCGGCTACCTGCTCGCCGTCACGGTCACCCTGCCGGTGTACGGGAAGCTCAGCGACACCTTCGGCCGCAAACCCGTCCTGATCTCGGGCATCGTCCTCTTCCTGATCGGCTCCGTGCTCTGCGCGTCCGCCTGGGACATGTACTCGCTCATCGCCTTCCGCGTCGTCCAGGGCCTCGGCGGCGGCGCCCTCCAGGGCACCGTCCAGACGATCGCCGCCGACCTGTACCCGCTGAAGGAGCGCCCCAGGATCCAGGCCCGGCTCTCCTCGGTGTGGGCCACCGCCGCCGTCGCGGGCCCGACGGCGGGCGGGCTGCTCGCCGGATACGCGGACTGGCGCTGGATCTTCCTGGTCAACCTGCCGGTCGGGGCGGCGGCGCTGTGGCTGATCAGCCGCTACCTGGTCGAGCCGGGGCGTCCCCTAGGGGACAGGACCGGAAGCGGCGCCCCCGACGGGGTCCGTCCGCGGCCCCGGGTCTCCGTCGACTGGGCGGGCGCGCTCGCCATCTTCGGCACCGGCGCCCTGCTCCTGACCGCGCTCGTCCAGGGCGGCGTCGCCTGGCCCTGGCTCTCCGCCCCGTCGCTCGGCCTCTTCGGCGGTGCGGCGGCCCTCGGCGCGCTCACCGTGCTCATCGAACGCCGGGCCGCCGAACCGATCATCCCCGGCTGGGTCTGGCGCCGCCGGACCATAGCCGCCGTCAACCTGGCGCTCGGCGCCCTGGGCCTGCTGATGGTCGCCCCGACCGTCTTCCTGCCCACCTACGCCCAGGCCGTCCTCGGACTCGGCCCGATCGCCGCCGGCTTCGTGCTCTCCGCGATGACCCTCAGCTGGCCCGTCACGGCCGCCCTCTCCAACCGGGTCTACAGCCGCATCGGCTTCCGCCTGACCGCCGTCCTCGGCATGACCGGCGCCCTCCTGGTCCTGCTCGCCTTCCCGCTGCTGCCCTTCCCCGGCGAACCCTGGCAGCCCGCCCTGCTGATGCTGCTGCTCGGCGGGGCACTCGGCTTCTTCCAACTGCCACTGATCGTCGGGGTCCAGTCGACCGTCCCGTACGAGGAGCGCGGCACGACCACCGCCTCCGTCCTCTTCGTCCGGCAGGTCGGACAGAGCGTCGGCGCCGCCCTGTTCGGCGCCGTGGCCAACGGGGTGCTCGCCGCGCGCCTCGGCGCCGGGAGCGGCGACCTGGACGGCCTGGTCCGCTCCCTGGAGACCCCCGGCTCCCTCACCGGGCAGGCCGCGGACCACCTGCGCCGGGCGGTCGACGCGGCCGTGGACTACGTCTACCTGGGCGCGGCGGCGGCCGCCGCCCTCGCCCTGCTGGCCCTGCTCACCCTGGCCCCACGACGCTTCCCGGTCCTGAAGGAACAGCAGGACGGGGAGGACGGGCAGAGCGGGGAGGACCACGAGCGGGGCGAGGCCCGGCCGTCCGCCGGGTAATTGCCCTCCGCCGCCAGCCCCTTGGCATCAGAATGGCACGATGGATCATCACTTCGTCGGCATACCCGAACTGACCGGCGTCCCCCGCGTCGCGGTCGTCATCGACGTCATGCGCGCCTTCACCGTGGCCGCCTGGGCGTTCGCGCGCGGCGCCGAACGGATCGTGCTGGCCGGGACGGTGGACGAGGCGCTCGCCCTGAAGGAGCGCCACCCGGGCTGGCTGGCCCTGAAGGACGGGGCCCCGGCAGCCGGCTTCGACGCGGTGAACTCCCCCGCCCTGCTCCGGTCGCGCGACTTCACCGGGCGCACGCTGGTGCAGAAGACGACGGCGGGCACCGTGGGCGCGCTGGCCGTCGCGGACGCCCCGCTGGTCCTGTGCGCGAGCTTCGTCGTGGCCGGTCCGACCGCCCGGTTCCTGCGGGCCGCGGACGCCGGCCCGGTCACCTTCGTCGTCACCGGCGAGGACGGGCGGGCCGACGAGGACCGGGCCTGCGCCGAGTACATCGGCCGCTCCCTCGCGGGCGACGGGGTCGACCCGGCGCCGTACGTCCGCCGCGCGGGCAACTCCCGCGCGGCGGCCGAGCTCGCGGCCGAGCTGCGCGAGGGCTCCCACCCGGACGACGTCGCCCTCTGCCTGGAGGTCGACCGCTTCCCCTTCGCGATGGCGGCCCGCCGCGAGGAGTCCCTGACGGTGCTGCGGCCGGTGCCGGCGCCGGCGCCCGACCTCCGCGACTGAAAATCTCTTTGCCGGATCCGCAAGATTCGTGGTCCGGGTCCCGCCCCGGCCCGACCATGGCCCGCAGGCGCCGTCGAGGCGCTCCCGAGCGCGCGAGACGCGCCTCCGACGGCAGAAGGCGGGCCCGTGACCACTCTTGCGACGCAACCCCCCACACTCGGTGCCCGCGGACGGTGGACGGTCCTGGCCGTCTGCGCGCTGAGCATGTTCCTGGTCGGGCTCGACACGACCATCGTCAACGTCGGCCTGCCCACGATCGGCGAGGGCCTGGGCACCGGCACCCGCGGCCTGGCGTGGGTCGTCGACGCGTACACCGTCGTCCTGGCCGGCCTGCTGATGGCCTCCGGAGCGCTCGCCGACCGCTTCGGGCGGCGCCGGGTGTTCCGCTGCGGGCTCGTCGTCTTCGGCCTCGCCTCCCTGGCCTGCGCGCTCGCCCCGTCGCTCGGCGTCCTCGTCGCGGCCCGGGCGCTCCAGGGCGTCGGGGCCTCGATGCTGAGCCCGGTGGCCCTGGCGATCGTGGTCAACACGATGCCCGACGCCCGGGAGCGGGCCCGGGCGATCGGCGTCTGGGCCTCGGTGTTCGGGCTCAGCATGGCGGCGGGGCCGGTCACCGGCGGCGCGCTCGTCGACGTCGCGGGCTGGCGGGCGGTGTTCTGGGTCAACGCGCCGGTCGTCGTCGCCGCCCTCGTCCTGGTCGCCGTCTTCGTACCGGCGGACGGGGTACGGGACGGGCGGCGGACCCGGCGCCTCGACCTGCCGGGCCAGCTGCTCCTCACGGCGGTCCTGGGCCTGTCCGTCGGCGTCCTCATCGAGGGCCCGCGCATCGGCTGGGGCTCCCCCGCGGCCCTGACCTGCTACGCCCTGCTCGCCGCCGCCACGGCCGCCTTCGTGCGGGTCGAACTCCGGCGCCCCGAACCCCTCATGGACCTCCGGCTGTTCCGGCGCCCGCGCTTCGCCGGGGCGGTCCTCGGCGCGGTCGCGGTGTTCGCCGCGCTCAACACCGGACTGCTGCTCAACACCCTCTACCTCCAGCACACCCGCGGCTGGACCCCGCTCGCCGCGGGCGCGGCGACCCTGCCCATGGCGCTCGGCGCCACCCTGTGCGCGCCCTGGTCCGGCAGCCTCACCGGACGCCACGGGCCCCGCCGCCCGCTGCTCCTCGCGGGCGGGTTCACCGCCGCCGGCGGCCTGAGCCTGACCGGTCTGGGACCGCACACCTCCGTGCCGCTGCTCCTCACCGCGTACCTGCTCATCGGCATCGGCTTCGGCTTCGCGAACGCCCCCCTGACCAACACCGCCGTCGGCGGCCTGCCGCCGTCCCGGGCGGGCGTCGCCGGGGCGATCACCTCCACCGCGCGCCAGATCGGCGCGGCGGTCGGCATCGCCGTCGCCGGAGCCCTGGTCACCGGCGTCCCCCCGACCGGCCTCGCCGAAGCCTCCCGCCCCGGCTGGCTCCTCGTCACCGGCTGCGGCCTGTTCCTGCTGGCGGTGGCGAGGACGGCGGGCACGGCCGCCCAGGCGCCGGGGGCGGGCGGGCCGCGGCGGGTGGGCAGGCGCCGGCGGGCGGGCAGGCGCTGGCGGGCGGGCAGGCCGCGCCGGGCGGGCAAGCGCCGGCGGGCGGGCAGGCCGCACCGGTCAGGACTCGGCGCCCCTAAGGGGCAGGGCGGCGTCTCCTGGTCGCCGCCCTGCCCCTCGGCCTCGGGCTACTCCCCGGCCTCGGGCTACTCCCCTGCCTCAGGCTTCTCCCCGCCTCCGGGCTTCTCCCCGTCCCGCGGTGGTTCCACCCGCCCCGTGAGCGCCGCGAGCGACGAGCGGATGTGCTCCATGTGGGAGTGGATCTCCTCCCGGGCCTCGTCGTGCTCGCGCCGCACCCGGTCCGTCTCGCGCTCGACGCGCTCCTGCTTGAGCCGCGCCTCGGCGAGGATCTCCGCGGCCTTCGCCTCCGCGTCCTCCTGGCCGTGCCGCGCGGCCTCCTTGGTCTCGGCGAGGCCGCGCCGCGCCTCGTCCAGCTTGCCGTCCGCGTAGGCGACGAGCTCCTCGTGCCGGGCGTCGAGCTCGGCCACCCGCCGGGCCGCCGCCTGGTCGGCCTCCTCGCGGAGCGTCTGGTGCTCCTCGCGCTGCGCCGCGCGGACCGCCTCGGCCTCGCGCCGGGTCTCGTCGAAGGCGGCCCGCGCCTCGGCGCGCGCCTGCTCGGCGTCGCGCAGCGCCGAGGTGCGGAGCGCGTCCGCCTGGAGGCCGGTCTCCTTGCCGGTCGCCCGGGCCGCCGCGTCGGCCGCCGCGCGGACGCCCTCCGCGTACGCCTTCGCCGCCTCCGCCGCCTCGTCGGCCGCGGCCTCCGCCGCCTCGGCGAGCGCCTGCGCCTCGGCCTCCGCGTCCCGTACCAGGGTCTCGTCCTCGGCCTCGGCGAGCTCCAGGATGCGGCGGGCCCGCTCGCCCAGGGAGTCGTAACGCTGCGGGGCGAGCGTGGCGACGGCCTCGCGCAGCCGGGCGGCCTCCGCCGCCATCTCCTTGGCGAGGACCGTCAGGCGCGCCGCGCGCTCCCACGCGCCGTCGCGTTCCTCGGAGAGCGCGGCCAGGTAGCGGTCGACCTGCTCCGGGCGGTAACCGCGCCCCCGTCCGACGGCGAAACTCATGCCTGACGCCCCTTCGTCTCCCTTATGTCCAACAAACACCAAGGATGCGGCATCAGAACGGACAAAAAGCGCCCGACGTGAACACACGTCGAGCGCCTTTCGTCACATCGCGTTCCCGCGGGGACCCGGTCGGGCTACAGCAGGCCGTCCCACATCTGCTCCAGGAGCACGGACCACCAGTTCTCCGGCGAGGACAGCGCCGCCGGGTCCAGCATCGCCAACTGCGCCTGGAAATCGCTCGTCCAGCGGCCCGCCTGCTCCGGGTTGAGCCCGAACCGCAGCCGCCACATGCGCCCGAGCAGCGCCAGGCAGCGGACGAACTCCGGCAGCCCCGTGTTCACGAACTGCGGCGGCACCGACTGCCCGCCCGGACCCGCCTCCACCGGTACGGCCACGATGTGCGCCGTCCCGTACTGGACGCAGATCGCCCGGCCGAAGTCCGAACCGAGCACCAGGTACGACCCGGCGTCCGCCGCCGGCTGCACCTGCCGCTGCGCCGCGAGCTCCGCGAGCGTCGGCACCACCGGCATGGCCGGCTGCGCCCAGAAGAACGGCCCGAAGTCGGCCGGCAGCCCCGCCCACACGAGCGTCACCGCCACCAGCTCCGGAACACCCTGCCGGGACACCGCGCGCTGGTCGAAGCGCAGGATGCCCGGACCGAAGGCCCCGGCCAGCTCCTGCGCCACGCCGTCCGGCGGCAGCGGCGGCGCCGGCTGCACCTGCGGCAACGGCGCCCGCACCGGCGCGGGGCGCGCCGGACCGTCCGCGACCTGGTGCAACTCGCCCTGGTGGGTCACGAGTTGCTGCATGCCCTGCTGACGGCCCGCGTGATCACGCCCGTACGGCGCGATGTTCGTGATCCGCGCCTGCGGCCAGGTCTCCCTGATCATCCGCGCGCAGTAACCGCCCGGCAGCTCACAGGACTCCAGCTCCGTGTGCAGCTCCAGCACCTGCTGCGGCGGCACGTTCATCGCGCGCAGCTCGTGCAGGATCTGCCACTCCGGGTGCGGGGTGCCCGGCGCGGAACGGCGGATGATCTGCTGCTCCGAGCCGTCGGGCGCGCGGTAGCGCAGCACGGCCTGGTAGCCGGGGCCCACCGTCGGCGGCCCGACGGGCGGCTGCTGCGGGTACCCGTACGCGGGCGGCGGCGCGGGCGCGTTCACCGGCGCCGGCACCGGACCGGGCGGCGGGGGCGGCCCGACGGGACCACCGGGACCGGGCTGCGCCAGCATCGTCGCGGCGTGCGCCACCCCGCCCGGCGGCGTCCCGGGCGCACCCGGCACCCCCGGCGGCGGAGGCGGAGGCGGCGGCGCACCGGGCCCACCCTGATTCGGATGCGCCAGCATCGTCGCGGCATGCGCCACCCCGCCCGGCGGCGTCCCGGGCGCACCCGGCACCCCCGGCGGCGGAGGCGGAGGCGGCGGCGCACCGGGCCCACCCTGGTTCGGATGCGCCAGCATCGTCGCGGCGTGGTGCACGGCGGGCGGCGGCGTCGCGCCGGGCGGCGCGGGCGGGCCCGGCGGACCGGGCGGCGCCGGCTGGGCGGGCGGGCCCGGCGGCGTCGGCTGCGGCCCCTCGGGCCCGAGCTGCGACACCAGCTGCGTCCGCACGTACCCACCGGGCGGCGGCGTCGGCGCCTTGCTGGTCGCCGCGTCCGCGATGTCCGCGGCGCCGGGCGCGCCCGGCGGCACCGGCGGAGCGCTCGGCTGCGGGGCCGGCGGACCGGCCGGCGGGCCCGGAGGCACCGCGGGACCGCCCTGCGGGAACGGGGCGTCCGTGTTCAGGCGCGGCGCGATGGCCGTCGCGGGCAGCGCGCTGCCGCCCTTCATGAGCGCGGTGGGAGCGTCCGCCCCCACGACCGGCGGCGGCGTGTCGTCGTCGTCCGCCCCCGAGAGCGGCGGCGCGAACACCGTCGCCGGCAGCGGTACGGCCCCGTCGGCACCGCCCGCGCTCGCGTTCGCGTCCGCCCAGGGGCTCGACGAGGACGGCGCGGGAGCGGCTGCGGGAGCATCACCCGGAGCGGACGCCGGAACCGACGGCGCGGGCGAGGCCGGAGGCGGAGTCTGGTCCGGAACAGGGACCGGAGAAGCCGCAGGCGCAGGCGCGGACTCAGGTACGGGCAGGGGCGCGGGCACGGACTCGGGTACGGGCCGCGGCGCAGGCGCGGACTCAGGTACGGGCAGGGGCACAGACGCGGACTCGGGTACGGGCAGCGGCGCGGGCGCGGACGGCTCCTGAGCGGCACCGGCAACCCCGACGCCCCCCACACCGGCCTCGGCCCCGGAAGCCCCCAGCCCCGTCGATCCGCCCTCCGTCGACGCTCCCGCGCTCGCCTGCGACGCGTTCGACGCCACCGGCGGCAGGCCGATCTTGTCCGCGGCCTCCTGGAGCCACTCCGGCGGGCTCAACAGGAACGAGGTCTGGTTCAGGTCGATCCGGGCGGACGCCTGCGCCGGAACCGACGCGGCCGGCTCGGCCACCGCGCCGTACTCCTCCTCGTAACGGCGGATGACCTCACCCACCGGCAGGCCCGGCCACAGCGTCGCCTCGCCGCTGTCGCGGGCGATGACCAGCCGCTGCCGGCCCCCGTCCTGGGTCGGCGCCTCCTCGCGGTCCTCGGCCCACACGACGAAACCGAGCCCGAACTCGCGTACCCGCACCTCCCGGTGCAGGTACGCCGGCACATCGCCGTTGATCCACTCCTCGGCGCGCTCCTGCGCCTGCGCGAACGTCACCACAGCCAGTTCACTCCCCCACCGGGACCACGGGAACGGCGCGCGCGAAGCCGCCGTCCACCATCAGGTTCGCCACCGTCTCCAGCTCCGGCGGATTGCCCGCCAGGCGCTGGAGGAACACGTCGAAGTCGGCGCCGCAGGGCAGCAGCAGCCGCTCCACCCGCTCGTTCACCGACCAGCCGTCACGGTCGCGCGCGTCGTCGTAGGCGCAGAACCACACCGAGCCGACCGCCTCGCCCTTCACCTTCACCGCGAGCAGACCGCCCTGGACGAAGGCCACGCCCAGGTAGTCCTTCGTCAGGTGGTCACGGAGGCACTTGTTGACATAGACGAGGTCGTTGACCCCGGCCTCCTCGCGCACCGTGAAGAACGGCTGGTCCACCAGCAGGCCCAGCTCCGCGTCGAGCGCGGCACCCATCGGCGCGCAGCCGCCCGCCGCCTTCAGGAAGGACCGGTACGCGCCCGGGAGCCGGTAGCCGAGATCCTCCTCGACACCCTGGAGCTGCTGCTCCGACACCGGCATCGCGCGCTTCGGCAGCCCGAAGTGCGCGGGCCGGGTCTCCTGCAGCGGCCGGGTCCCGCGCTTCGCGTGGTCCACGGCCGCCGTCGTCACCCCACCGTGGTGCCGCAGCAGCGCCTTCACCTCGACGGGCACCAGCTCCAGCCGGCGCGTGTGCGCCACGTGGTGCCAGGTCCAGCCGTGCGGGGTGGCCACCGCCGGAATCGTGTCCCACAGCTCGTGCCCCGTCGCGGCCAGCGCCGCGTTCGCCGACACGTAGTCCGTCAGGCGCAGTTCGTCGACACCGAAACCCTCCGGCGGATCGGCGATCTCCGCCGCCGCCCGCGCGTACGCCGAGAAGTCCGGGTAGCCGCGCTCGTCCACCCGCACCCCTCGGGGATGCCGGGAGGCCCGGACCGGGTCCGGGAAGTGCACGACCTGCCCGGCGTACGCCGAGTTCGGCGGCGCGGTGTCCTGGCCGAGCCGACCTGTCGTCATGGCGGTTGCCCCCTGTGACTGCTGCCGGCGGGCGCCGACTGCTGCTGGTTGGTCCGCACAGCCTAAGCGGTGCCGCGCGCCCCCGACCCGGCCCGATGCGCCCACCCCTCCCATGGTGACCACGTGTCACGACGGCATGACAGCACCGCCATGATTCCGACACACCGAAAGCACGTTTCCGCGCCCCCGCTTCCACATCCGGCACCGGGTTTGGCAGGCTGTTCCAGCAACTCGGGGGATTGCGGGAGGGGAAGACCAGCACCATGCACGCAAGCACCACACCGGCACCATCGCCCACGCAGGGTGACCCACGCCTCAGTTGGGGCAGCGACGCGGACAGCCAGCGCGCCCCCTTACTGCGTCACCGCCGCGACGGAATCCTGCCCGCGGTCGGCGCCGCCCTGTCCGTCCGCGGCGAGACCCTCACCTGTACCGCCGCCCGCGGCGACCGGGCACCGGACCTCCACCCGCTCGTCCAGGACTTCCTCGACACCCTCACGAGCGGCCAGCGCGAACGTTTCACCGGACGCTGCCCGGAAGCGATCCTGCTCTCCCGGGCCCTCACCGCCACCGAGGGCACCCGCTCCAAACGGGCCCAGCGCAAACCGCTCACCCAGAGCGAGGCGCGCCGGTCCCTCAAGCACGCCAAACTCACCGCACGGCGCATCCGCGAGGACGGCGACCCGCTGCACGGCAGCTACGCCACACCCTGCCGCTCCTGTACGGCGATGCTCGCGCACTTCGGCGTCCGCGCCGTCGACCCGACCGACGGCTGAACCCGTCCGACCGGGCCCACGACACGGCCGCCCCCACGCCCAGAACGGCGGAACCACACCCATGCCCGACCTGAACAGCACCCGATTCCCGGTCAACGTCGACGCCGCCCTGCGCGAGGCCGGCTGGCAGCCGGGCCGCTGGGACATCAAGCTGGCCGAAGAATGGGCCGACACCCTGCGCGCCCACGTCACCCCGGCCGGACACCGGCACAGCGTCTTCCCCGCGGCCGTCGAGGCCTGGGCGGAATTCGGCGGCCTGCACGTCACCGCGCCCGGGAACGGGCGCCAGATAGCCCCCGCCACCATCCGCTTCGACCCCCTCGCCGGCATCCACCTCGCCCGCACCCTCGGCGACCTCGGCCGCGCCCTCGACACCGAGCTGGCACCGCTCGGCGAGGAGGGCGACCAGCGGGCGGTCCTCGCCATGGACGTCGAGGGACGCGTCTACAGCGTCGACCACACCGGCGACTGGTACCTGGGCCGGGACATCGACGCGGCCCTGTCGACCCTCGTCACGGGAACCCAGCCGACGCGCCTGACCGCCGGAGGCTGAGCGGAACGAGCGGGTCCCCAGGGTCCTACGGGCCTACGGGTCCCCCGGGTCGTCCTATGGAGAGCGCCGCTCCCTAAACCACCGGAACCACCGGAAGCACCGCGCTCACCCGGAAGCCGCCCGCGTCCGTCGGCCCCGACACGAACACCCCGCCGAGACCCGACACGCGCTCACGCATGCCGACCAGCCCGTTCCCGCCGCTCGGCAGATGCGCGTCGGCGGCCGTCGCGTCCGAGGGACCGTTCTCCACCTGCATCGCGACCTCGGCCTCGCGGTGCGCCAGCCGCACCACCACCTCGGCGCCCGCCGCGTGCTTGTGGACGTTGGTCAGCGCCTCCTGGACCACCCGGTACGCGGTCTGCTCCACCTCGGCGCCGTACGCGCGGGGCTCGCCCAGCACCACCAGTTCCACCACCGCACCGGCCTGCCGCGACTGCTCGACCAGCGCGTCCAGGGCGTCCAGACACGGGCCGCCGTCCCCCGCCGCGGCCTCGGCGGCGGCAGCGGCGGCACGCCCGACCGCGGCCAGCGGCAACGCCGGGGACGCCTTCGGGACCTCCTCGCGGAGCACCCCCAGCATCTCCCGCAGCTCCGTCAGCGCCTGCCGCCCCATGTCACCCACCAGCGCCGCGTTCCGCACCGCCTTCTGCGGATCCTTCAACGCGACCGCCTGCAACGCCGCCGCGTGCACCACCATCAGCGACACCCGGTGCGCCACGACGTCGTGCATCTCGCGCGCGATCCGCGTCCGCTCCTCCTGCCGCGCCCACTGGGCGCGCTGCTCGGCCCGGTCGGCGAGCAGCGACAGCTCCTGCTCCAGGCTGTCCGCGCGCTCGCGCAGGGACTCCATGAGCCGGCGCCGGGCCCCTATGTAGAGGCCGAACAGCAGCGGCGGGGCGTTGAGGCCCAGGGTCATGAAGAGGGAGACGACGGGGACGTACCAGCCGCTGGGGTCGAAGTCCTGCTGGTCCACGTCGGCGTGGGCGACGTCCTGGCGGAGCCGGACCATCGTCACGATGTACACGGCGACCGTGGACATGCCGGCGAGCGCGGCCGTGAACCGGCGGGGCACCTCGGAGGCGGCCAGCGAGTAGAGGCCGACGATGCCCATCAGGTAGCCCATCTCGGCGGGCGTGACGGCGATCGACACGAGCACGACGGTGATCGGCCAGTGGCGCCGCACCAGCAGTACCGACCCGACCATCAGTCCGAACAGCACCCCGACGGGCACCGGCAGCGCGGCCTTCTCGGCGAAGCCGATCCCTTCGAGCCCGCACTCCAGCGCGGACACGACGGCCAGCGCCACGTCCAGCACGACACTCCGCCGTCTCCCCCACCACCACCAGCTACGCGGGGCGCGCGCGCCCACAGCGTCCTGATCTGCCCCCGTTGTGGTCATGCCGTCCACCCTACGGGCGACCGCCGCCGATTTTCCCGCCTCCACCGCCGCCCGGAGCGGCGCGCGTCAACATGTGCGCACACCAGTCCCTCGAACTATTGAATCGCCAGCACTTTCGACCCGGACGTCCGCATTCCGGACGAGGCTGGCCCCATGTCACGAGAGACGAGCCGGTACGCCGACTTCGAAGACTTGCGCGCGCAGGCAGTGGCCTTGCGTCGCGAGGGTCTCAGCCTCCGCCAGATCCGCGACCGCCTGAAGGTCTACAACAACGACATCCTTCACCGGCTGGTGCGGGGCGAGCCCGCCCCGGAATGGACGAAACGCCCCAACGCCAAGGACGACCTGCGCACCCGCGCCCGGGAGCTGCGCCTGGCGGGCCGGACCTACGACCAGATCCAGCTGGAGCTGGGCTGCTCCAAGAGCTCGATCTCCCTCTGGGTGCGCGACCTCCCGAAGCCGGCGCGGCCGGAGCCGTCCGAGCAGGCCAGGCTGGCCGGCCGAAAGCGCTGGGAGCACGAGCTCGCCGTACGCGAGGGGGAACGCCAGAGGACCAAGCACGCGGCGCGCCAGGAGATCGGTCCGATGACGGATCGCGAGCTCCTGATCGCGGGAACGGCCCTGTACTGGGCGGAAGGGGCGAAGGACAAGCCCTACTCGCGCCGGGAGAACGTCCAGTTCGTGAACAGCGACCCGGGCGTCATCCAGGTCTATCTGGCCTGGCTGCGCCTGCTGGGCGTCGAAGCGGAGCGGCTGACCTTCCGGGTCATGATCCACGCGACGGCGGACGCCGAGGGCGCGGAGCGCTACTGGGCCGAGCTCGTCGGTGTCGCGCCGGCCGCGTTCCAGCGGACCACGATCAAGAAGCACAACCCGAAGACGATCCGGAAGAACACCGGCTCCACGTATCGCGGCTGCCTCGTCATCCGCGTCGCGCGGGGCGCCGAGCTTTACCGTCGCATCGAGGGCTGGTGGTGCGGCATAGTAGGTGCCGTCGATTCGACCGGGGTGACGTAATGCCCGATTTGATCGACTTAGCTATCCCCTGTGGTGTAATCGGCAGCACTGGGACCTTTGGAGTCCTATGTCCGGGTTCGAGTCCTGGCAGGGGAGCTGTTCGTACGAGGGTCCCGACCGTTCCGGTCGGGACCCTTACTCATACCCCGCCCAGTACCCCCCGGTATCCTTCGGAGGTCCACCCCCCGAAGCCGAAGGGCACACCCGTGAGCGCCAACCGCCCGGCCGCCGTCGTCGTCCTCGCAGCGGGTGAGGGCACCCGCATGAAGTCGAAGACCCCCAAGGTCCTGCACGAGATCGCCGGGCGTTCGCTCGTCGGGCACGTCGTCTCCGCCGCTCGTGAGCTGGAGCCCGAGGACCTGGTCGTGGTCGTGGGGCATGCGCGGGAGCAGGTCAAGGGGCATCTGGACGAGCGGTACGCGGGGACGCGGACCGCGGTGCAGGAGGAGCAGAACGGGACCGGGCACGCGGTGCGGACGGCGCTCGGGGAGCTCGGGCGGGCGCCCGAGGGGACCGTGGTCGTGGTGTGCGGCGACACCCCGCTGCTGTCGGGCGAGACGCTGCGGGCGCTCGCCGCGACGCACGCGGCCGACGGGAACGCCGTGACGGTGCTGACCGCCGAGGTCCCGGACGCGACCGGCTACGGGCGGATCGTGCGCGACGAGGCCACCGGTTCGGTGACCGCGATCGTCGAGCACAAGGACGCCTCCGACGCGCAGCGGGCGATCCGGGAGATCAACTCCGGGGTGTTCGCGTTCGACGGGGCGCTGCTGGCGGACGCGCTCGGCAAGGTGCGGACGGACAACAGTCAGGGCGAGGAGTACCTGACCGATGTGCTGTCCATCCTGCGCGAGGCCGGTCACCGGGTGGGCGCTTCCGTGGCCGCGGACCACCGGGAGATCCTCGGTATCAACAACCGGGTGCAGCTCTCCGAGGCGCGTGCGCTGCTCAACCAGCGGCTGCTGGAGCGGGCGATGCTCGCCGGCGTGACGGTGGTGGACCCGGGTTCGACCTTCGTGGACGTGACGGTGACCTTCGAGCCGGACGCGGTGGTGCTGCCGAACACGCTGCTGCTGGGTGCGACGCACGTGGGCGAGGACGCCGTGGTGGGTCCGAACACGCGTCTGACGGACACGACGGTGGCGCGGGGGGCGCGGGTGGACAACACCGTCGCCGACTCCGCCGTGGTGGGCGAGGGCGCGTCCGTGGGGCCGTTCGCGTATCTGCGTCCGGGCACCAAGCTGGGTGCGAGGGCGAAGGCCGGTACGTACGTCGAGATGAAGAACGCCGTGGTGGGCGAGGGGACGAAGGTCCCCCATCTGTCGTACGTGGGTGACGCGACGATCGGCGACCACACGAACATCGGTGCGGCGAGCGTTTTCGTGAACTACGACGGGGAGGCGAAGCACCACACCACGATCGGCTCTCACTGCCGTACGGGTTCGGACAACATGTTTGTGGCGCCCATCACGATCGGGGACGGGGCGTACACCGCCGCCGGGTCCGTGATCACGAAGGACGTGCCGCCGGGCTCGTTGGCCGTCGCCCGTGGCCAGCAGCGGAATATCGAGGGCTGGGTGGCCCGTAAGCGTCCGGGCAGCGCGGCCGCGCAGGCGGCCCATGCCGCCTCGGAGAACTCCGTCGGCGAAAGCTGACCGGAAACGAGTACGTCGAACTCGGCGTACCGTGATACGTGCACACAAATTCGGCTGGCTCGCACACGCGCACGGGAGCGCGGGTATCCGTTGCCAGAGAAACCGTCGAGGAGACAGTGCTGTGACCGGGATCAAGACGACCGGCGAGAAGAAGCTCATGCTCTTCTCCGGCCGCGCCCACCCCGAGCTGGCCGAGGAGGTCGCACACCAGCTGGGTGTCGGCATCGTGCCGACCAAGGCTTTCGACTTCGCCAACGGTGAGATCTACGTCCGCTTCCAGGAGTCGGCTCGTGGCGCGGACTGCTTTCTGATCCAGAGCCACACGGCTCCGATCAACAAGTGGATCATGGAGCAGCTGATCATGATCGATGCTCTGAAGCGGGCTTCGGCCCGGAGCATCACCGTGATCGTCCCGTCGTACGGCTACGCCCGTCAGGACAAGAAGCACCGCGGCCGTGAGCCGATCTCGGCCCGTCTGGTCGCGGATCTGCTGAAGACCGCGGGTGCGGACCGCATCCTCACGGTCGACCTGCACACGGACCAGATCCAGGGCTTCTTCGACGGTCCGGTGGACCACCTGTCGGCGCTGCCGGTCCTGGCGGACTACGTGGGCGCGAAGGTGGACCGTTCGAAGCTGACGATCGTGTCCCCGGACGCCGGTCGGGTGCGTGTGGCGGACCGTTGGTGCGACCGTCTGGACGCACCGCTGGCGATCGTCCACAAGCGTCGTGACAAGGACGTCGCCAACCAGGTGACGGTCCACGAGGTCGTCGGTGACGTGAAGGGCCGTGTGTGTGTCCTGGTGGACGACATGGTCGACACCGCGGGCACGATCTGCGCGGCGGCGGACGCCCTGTTCGCGCACGGCGCGGAGGACGTCATCGTGACGGCGACGCACGGCATCCTGTCGGGTCCGGCGGCCGACCGTCTGAAGAACTCGAAGGTCAGCGAGTTCGTGTTCACGGACACGCTGCCCGACCCGGGCTCCCTGGAGCTCGACAAGATCACGGTGCTGTCGATCGCGCCGACGATCGCGCGCGCGGTGCGTGAGGTGTTCGAGGACGGTTCGGTGACGAGCCTCTTCGAGGAGCACTGAGCCTCGCCGCTCGGCCCTGAGGGCCGGGAGGTCTGACGTGTAAGGGCCGTCTCCCTGGGGAGGCGGCCCTTACGCGTGCCCGGGCGGTCCTGGCCTCGGAAGTGATCCATTTGGGTGCCCGGTGGGCTGCCGCTAGACTGTCGTGGTTGCTCGGCGAGGGAGGCCGGATCCTGTGGGATCCCGGCGGTCCGTTATCGACGCGCTCTTCGTAGCAGGCCATCGCCAGTCGTGGCCGGGTGACAGTCACAGACGTC
This sequence comes from Streptomyces sp. NPDC093111, assembly GCF_040683955.1. Taxonomy (NCBI): domain Bacteria; kingdom Bacillati; phylum Actinomycetota; class Actinomycetes; order Kitasatosporales; family Streptomycetaceae; genus Streptomyces; species Streptomyces sp. NPDC093111. The sequence continues at coordinate 104,040 of NZ_JBFBNW010000007.1, forward strand.
ACCACCCATACGAGGAGTGCACATGTCCGAGGTCAAGCTCGCCGCTTCCGTCCGTACCGAGTTCGGCAAGGGCGCCGCCCGCGCGATCCGTCGTGCCAGCCTGGTCCCCGCCGTCGTCTACGGCCACGGCTCGGAGCCGGCCCACATCACCCTTCCGTCCCACGAGCTGGCCCTGGCGCTGCGTACGCCGAACGTCCTGCTCTCCCTGGACATCGACGGCAAGAACGAGCTGGCGCTCCCGAAGGCCGTCCAGCGTGACGCCATCAAGGGCTTCCTCATCCACGTCGACCTGCTCCTCGTGAAGCGCGGCGAGAAGGTCACCGTCGAGATCCCGGTGCAGGCCGAGGGTGAGCTCGCCGCCGGTGGCAACCTGCTGGAGCACGTGCTCGGCACCCTGGCCGTCGAGGCCGAGGCCACCCACCTCCCCGAGACCGTCACGGTCTCCGTGGAGGGCCTGGAGGCCGGTGCCTCCATCCTCGCGAAGGACATCGCCCTCCCGAAGGGTGCCTCCCTGGTGACCGACGCCGACGCCGTCGTCCTGCAGGTCCTGGCCGCGCAGGCCGAGGAGCCGGCCGCCGAGACCGAGGCCGCCGAGGGCGCCGAGGCCTGAGCCGTAGGCTCTGCTTGACGTGACGGGGTGACGGGCCGGGAACGGCCCGCCACCCCGTTTCTTTCTGTCTGTACGCATACGAGGAGACGTGACGCAGATGACGGACGACGCGAACGCCCCCTGGCTGATCGTCGGCCTCGGCAACCCGGGCCCGGAGTACGACGGCAACCGGCACAACGTGGGCTTCATGGTGGCGGACCTGCTGGCCGGGCGCATCGGCGGCAAGTTCAAGCGGGCGCAGAAGGCGCAGGCGCAGGTGGTGGAGGGCCGGATCGGTCCGCCCGGGCCGGCCAACCGCCGGGTGGTGCTGGCGAAGCCGATGTCGTACATGAACCTGTCGGGCGGCCCGGTGACGCAGCTGCGGGACTTCTACAAGGTGCCGACGGCGCACATCGTGGCGGTCCACGACGAGCTGGACATCGACTACGGGGTGCTGCGGCTGAAGATCGGCGGCGGGGACAACGGGCACAACGGCCTGAAGTCGATGACGAAGTCGATGGGTGCGGAGTACCACCGGCTGCGGTTCGGCATCGGGCGGCCGCCGGGCCGGATGCAGGTCGCGGACTTCGTCCTGAAGGACTTCTCGTCGACGGAGCGCAAGGAGCTGGACTACTTCGTGGACCGGGCGGCGGACGCGGTGGAGTGTCTGGTGACGGAGGGTCTGGAGCGGGCGCAGTCGGCGTACAACACGTAGGACCCCGCGGTCCGCGCGTACGACTGTACGATCGCGGGTCATGACGCTCGCCCGTAACGCCGCCATGGCCCTCGTCGTCCTGCTCCTGCTCGTCGCGGGTGCCTGGTCGTCCTGGGGGACGGCCCAGCACGTGCTGCTCGCGAAGGGGCGTGAGCACGGCACGTTGACGGTGACGGGCTGCACCGAGGAGACGTGCAGCGGGCGTTACGTGCCGGACGACCCGGCCTCGCGGCTGCGGGCGGTGACGATCGCGCACTCGGTGGCGGCGGAGAAGGGCGACACGCTGCCGGTGGTGGTGAAGCCGGGCACGCAGGAGGCGGTGCGCGCGGGCTGGGGCGGGGGGCTGCACGCGTGGCTGCCGCTGGGCGGGGCGCTGTTGCTCGCGGCGCCGCTGATCGGTGGCGGGATGCGGCTGCCGAGGACGGCGTGGTCGGCGGCGGGGGCGGGGGCGGCGGTGTTGCTGGGCGCATTCTTCGCGCTCTGACGATTTTCGGACACCGCGGCGTGATCCCATCGAATCGTTATCGCCCTCTGGGTTAAGGGTGACTTAAAGCGACGGATAGGCTGCCCGAGCCACCTCCCACGGCATCCCTCATTCCCATAGATGGACGACTGCCCATGCGACGTTCCCTGATATCCGCCGGCGCGCTTGTCGTGGCGGTGGCAGGCTCCCTGGTCCTGGCTCCGCACGCCCTCGCCAGCGGCAAGCCGCACGGCGACAACGGCACCGTGAAGATCCACGACTCGAAGACCAAGGAAGAGCTCAAGCAGAACGAGCCCAAGGTCTGCTCCTTCTACCTCGACGCCTTCGGCTTCGACGCCGACCAGAGGGTCCAGTGGCACATCGAGGCCTGGGCCGACAACGCGCAGGAGAAGGGCACCACGGTCAAGGAGGGCAGCATCGTCCTCGACGGTGACGGCCACGAGCGCACCGCGGACATGACCCTCCCGAACGGCCAGTACAAGCTGTTCTGGAACTTCGCCGGCGAGAACGGCAAGGCCAAGCAGAAGGTCTTCAAGACCGACTGCGAGCCCGGCGAGGAGAACCCCGGCACCCCGACCGGCACCCCCTCGGGCACCCCCTCCGGCACCCCCTCCGAGACCCCGAGCGGCACGCCGTCCGGGACCCCCTCGGAGACGCCGTCCGGCACCCCGTCCGGCACCCCGTCCGAGACGCCGTCCGGTACGACCTCCGGCACCCCGAGTGAGTCGGTCTCCCCCACCGCCTCCGCCTCGGAGAGCTCCGCCTCCGGCCAGCCCACCCCGGGCGCGTCCGAGTCGGCCGGCGGCGGTCTCGCCCAGACCGGCTCCAGCGCCCCGATCGGCGTCCTCGCCGCCGTCGCCGCCGTCCTCGCGGGCGCCGGCGCGTTCCTGGTGAGCCGTCGTCGCAAGGCCCAGCAGCACTGAGGCCCGGCAGCACTGCGGCCCGGCAGCACTAGGGCCCGGCGGTACCGGCGGCGCACGCCGTCATGACGGTGCCCCCGCGGGGATTCCCCGCGGGGGCACTGTCGTGTCCGGGTCCGGAAGGACCGTCAGCCGGTGTTGCGCAGGCCCGCCGCCACGCCGTTCACCGTGAGCAGGAGCGCGCGGGAGAGCAGCGGGTCCGGGTCCTCGCCTCGCTCCGCGGCGGCCCGCTGACGGGCCAGCAGGGCGACCTGGAGGTAGGAGATCGGGTCCAGGTAGGCGTCGCGGATGGCGAAGGTCTGCTGGAGCACCGGGTGCGAGTCGAGCAGCTTCTCGCCGCCCGTCACCTTCAGGACCTCGGCGACGGTCAGGTCGTGCTCGGCCTGGATGGCGTCGAAGACGTGCTGGAGTTCCTCGGGGACGAGGGTGTCGACGTAGTGCCGGGCGATCCGCAGGTCCGTCTTCGCGAGCGTCATCTCCACGTTGGAGAGGAAGTTGCGGAAGAAGTGCCAGTGCTCGTGCATCTCGCCGAGGACCTCTTCGAGACCGGCCTCGCGCAAGGCCTTGAGGCCGGAGCCGACGCCGAACCAGCCGGGGACGATCTGGCGGGACTGGGTCCAGCCGAACACCCACGGGATGGCCCGCAGTCCGTCGAGCGAGACGCCCGAGCCGGGGCGGCGGGACGGCCGCGAGCCCAGGTGCAGGTCGGCGAGCTGGTCGACAGGGGTCGAGGCGAGGAAGTACGTCGGCAGGTCCGGGTCCTCGACCAGCCGGCGGTACGCCGAGTGGGCGGCGTCCGAGACGGTGTCCATGGCCGCGTCCCAGCGGGCCAGCGCCTCGTCGGACTGGCGGGGCGCGGTGTGCAGGGCGGAGGCCTGGAGCGTGGCGGCGACCGTGAGCTCCAGGTTCTCCCTGGCCAGCGACGGGATCAGGTACTTGTCGGAGATGACCTCGCCCTGCTCGGTCACCTTGATCTCGCCCTCCAGGGTGCCCCAGGGCTGGGCGAGGATCGCGTCGTGCGAGGGGCCGCCGCCGCGGCCGACGGTGCCGCCGCGGCCGTGGAAGAGGCGCAGGCGCACGCCGTAGCGGTGGGCGACGTCGCGCAGTCGGCGCTGGGCGCGGTGGATCTCCCACTGCGAGGTGGTGATGCCGCCGAACTTGGAGGAGTCCGAGTAGCCGAGCATGACCTCCTGGACGTCGCCGCGCAGCGAGACGAGGCGCCGGTAGGAGGGGTCGGCGAGCATGTCGTTGAGGATGACGTCGGCGGCCTTGAGCTCGTCGGTGGTCTCCAGGAGCGGCACGATGCCGATCTCGGCCCAGCCGGCGTGCAGGTCGACGAGTCCGGCCTCGCGGGCGAGGACGGCGGCGGCGAAGACGTCGTCGGCGCCCTGGCACATCGAGATGATGTAGGACTCGATGACCTCCGGGCCGAAGCGCTCGAAGGCCTCCTTGACGGTGTGGAAGACGCCGAGGGTCTTCTGCCCGGCCGCGTCGAGCGGGGCGGGCGTGGGCGCCAGCGGGCGGCGCGACCTGAGCTCCTTGGCGAGCAGCTTCTGCCGGTAGTCGCGCGGCATGTCGGCGTACCGCCAGGACTCCTCGCCGAGCCGGTCGAAGAGCTGCCCGAGGGCGTGGTGGTGGGCGTCCGCGTGCTCGCGGACGTCCATGGTGGCGAGCTGGAGGCCGAACGCGGACAGGGTGCGGATGGTGCGGTCCATCCGGCCGTCGGCGAAGAGGCCGCCGCGGTGCTCGCGCAGCGAGGTCTGGATCAGGGTGAGGTCGCGCAGCAGTTCGGCGGTGCCGAGGTAGTCGCGGCCCTCGACGTGCGGGGTGCCGGTGGCCAGGCGCTCGCGGGTGTTGACCAGCTTCTGGCGGACGCAGGTGGCCTTGAGCCGGTAGGGCTCCTCGGCGTTGAGGCGCTTGTAGCGGGGGCTGATCTCCGGGAGGCGCTCCAGGTCGGCCTGGAGCGAGTCCAGGAGCTCCTGGGTGGCGCCGGTGTAGCGGATGGAGTTGGAGAGCAGTCCGCGCAGGTAGTCGACGAGTTCGAGGGCGTCGGTGATGCCGTGCTCGTGCTGGAGGATCAGCACGTCCCAGGTGACCTGGGGGGTGACGTTGGGGTTGCCGTCGCGGTCGCCGCCGATCCAGGTGCCAAAGGTCAGCGGGCGGGTGCCGGAGGGCAGTTCGAAGCCGACCCGCTCCAGTTCGGCGGCGAGGTCCTCCAGGACGTCGCCGACCGCGTTGGCGTGCAGCTCGTCGAGGTAGTAGATCGCGTTGCGGGCCTCGTCGGCCGGCTCGGGGCGGACCACGCGCAGCTCGTCGGTCTGCCAGATGAGGTCGATGTTCTCGGCGAGCCGGAGGTCGTGGCGGCGCCGGTCGGCCTCGATGACCGGGGTCTCCAGGAGCACGGCGATGCGCCGCAGCTTGTTGAGGACCGAGCGGCGGGCGGCCTCGGTGGGGTGGGCGGTGAACACCGGCCGTACGTTGAGGTTCTTGATCGTCTCGCGTACGTGGGCGGCGTCGCCGTCCTTGAGCATGTCGGCCGTACGGGCGAGCAGTCCGCCCTCGGCGGCGCGCCGCTCGCGCATCTCGCGGCCGCGGTGCACCTGCTCGGTGACGTTGGCCAGGTGGAAGTAGGTGGAGAAGGCGCGCACCAGGCGGGCGGCGGTCTCCAGCTCGACTCCGCGCAGCAGTTCGGCGGCGGCCTCGCCGTCCTCGCGGGTGAGGCGGCGGACCTTCTCGACGAGGTCCAGGAGCTCCGGGCCCTCCTGGCGGACGAGCGTCTCGCCCAGCAGGTCGCCCAGTCGGCGGATGTCGGAGCGCAGCTCGGCGCTGGCTGTGGAGGTCTGGTCGGCACTGCTCACAGGTGCGGCTCCTTGCAGTGTTTGAGCACGTCTGGAGGGGTACTGGAGGCTTGCGGACCGCGCTGTCCGACGCACCCAGGATAGGTGTCCGATTCGGCGGCACGGGCAACGCCCCGGCTTAGGCACTCTTGTCGGGCGCCGACGCGCTGCCATACTTACGTCGCCGTAGGTTACGGGACCGTAGCCTCGGCTTCTTTTCGCACGCGCCCTCACCCTCACCCCCCAGGGGACACGTATGACCATCAGCCCCGAGGTGACCTCGGAATCCGCCGCCGAGGCACGCGGGACCGCCCCCGATCCGCCGTCCGCCACGCTGGGTGGTGACAGCAAGCGTTCGATCGAGCAGATCACCCTGCTGCTGTTCATCACGGTGCCGTTCCTGGCCCTGGTCGCGGCGGTGCCGCTGGCCTGGGGCTGGGGGGTGAGCTGGCTCGATCTGGGGCTCATGACGGCGATGTACTACATCGGCTGTCACGGCATCACGATCGGTTTCCACCGCTACTTCACGCACGGTTCGTTCAAGGCGAAGCGCCCGCTGCGGATCGCGCTGGCGGTCATGGGCTCGCTGGCGGTCGAGGGGCCGCTGGTGCGCTGGGTGGCGGACCACCGCAAGCACCACAGGTTCTCCGACGCGGAGGGCGACCCGCATTCGCCGTGGCGGTTCGGGGAGACGCTGCCGGCCCTGATGAAGGGGCTGTGGTGGGCGCACATCGGCTGGATGTTCGACGAGGAGCAGACGCCGCAGCACACGTACGCGCCCGATCTGATCAAGGACCCGGCGATCCGCCGGATCTCCCGCCAGTTCGTGCTGTGGACCGTGGTGTCGCTGGCGATCCCGCCGGTGGTCGGCGGTCTGGTGACGATGTCGTGGTGGGGCGCGTTCACGGCGTTCTTCTGGGGCTCCCTGGTCCGGGTGGCGCTGCTGCACCACGTCACCTGGTCGATCAACTCGATCTGCCACGCGGTGGGCAAGCGTCCCTTCAAGTCGCGGGACCGCTCGGGCAACGTGTGGTGGCTCGCGGTGCTGTCCTGCGGGGAGTCCTGGCACAACCTGCACCACGCGGACCCGACCTCGGCCCGGCACGGCGTGCTGAGGGGGCAGGTCGACTCCAGCGCGCGGCTGATCCGCTGGTTCGAGCAGCTCGGCTGGGCCTCCGACGTGCGCTGGCCGGCCGCGTCCCGCATCGAAGCCCGGCGCCAGGGCACGTCCGTCGACGCGGCATGATGGAAGACGTGGCGAACGACGGCGGTACAGGCATGACAGGCGGTACGAGCGAACCGAAGCCCCGGCGCGGCCGCCGGGTGAGGATGACGGGCGCGGAGCGCCGGGAGCAGCTCCTCGACATCGGTCGCACGCTGTTCGCGGAGAAGGGCTTCGAGGGCACGTCGGTGGAGGAGATCGCGGCGAAGGCCGGGGTGTCCAAGCCGGTGGTGTACGAGCACTTCGGCGGCAAGGAGGGCCTGTACGCGGTCGTGGTGGACCGGGAGATGCGCCAGCTCCTGGACATGGTGACGGGTGCGCTGACCGCCGGTCATCCGCGCGAGCTCCTGGAGCAGGCCGCGTTCGCCCTGCTGGACTACATCGAGCGCTATACGGACGGCTTCCGGATCCTGGTCCGGGACTCGCCGGTGGCGCAGTCGACGGGCACCTTCGCGTCGCTGATCAGCGACATCGCCACGCAGGTGGAGGACATCCTGGGTCTGGAGTTCAAGACCCGCGGCTTCGATCCGAAGCTGGCCCCGCTGTACGCGCAGGCCCTGGTGGGCAGCGTGGCCCTGACCGGGCAGTGGTGGCTGGACGTGCGCAAGCCGAAGAAGGCGGAGGTCGCGGCGCACCTGGTGAACCTGGCCTGGCACGGGCTGGACGGCCTGGAGCAGAAGCCGCGGTTGATAGGGCACCGCAAGAGCTGACGGCCGGGGCGGAGAGCCCGGGGCCGGGGACGGGGGTGTCGCACGCGGGTGCGGCGCCCCCGTCCCCGTGTCAGTCGACGGGCTCCAGGAACTCCAGCCGGTTGCCGACCGGGTCGTCGGTGTGGAAGCGGCGGTGGCCGGGCAGGCCGTCGTCCCAGCGGAGCTCGGCCCCGTGTCTCTCCAGCCGGGCCGCGTAGTCGAGGATCCCGGTCACCCGTAGTCCCGGGTGGGCCTTGCGGGCCGGCCGGAAGTCGGCCTCCACGCCGAGGTGGAGCTGGACGGCGCCGCCGGCGGCGGCGAACCAGCAGCCGCCGCGGGCGGCGAGCGCGGGTGGCTTGGGGATCTCGGTCATGCCGAGGACGTCCCCGTAGAAGGCTCGCAGGAGGTCCTCGCTGCCGGCCGGAGCGGCGAGCTGGACGTGATCGACGGCGATTAACATCAGACGGCCTTCCTTGCCAGGACGAAGATCCTCCGGAACGGGAACGCGGTGCCGTGCGGGCCCGGCGGGTAGGCCTCGCGGAGCCGCTCGCGGTACTGGTCGAGGAAGGCCTCGGTGGCGGCGTGGTCGTCCCTGAGGGCGGTGAGCACGGGGCGCAGGGCGGTGCCCTTCACCCAGTCGAGGACGGGGTCCTCGCCGGTGAGCAGCTGGTAGTAGGTGGTCTCCCAGACGTCCGTCTCGCAGCCGAGGTCGGCGAGCCGGCGGAGGTAGTCGGCCGGTTCGAGGATGTGGACGAAGCGCCGGCCCTGGTCGCCGACCCGTTCCCGCCACTCGGGCGTCTCGCAGAGCTCGCCGAGCAGGGCGTGGCTGGGCGCGTTGAAGTTCCCGGGGACCTGGAAGGCGAAGACGCCGCCGGGGCGCAGGCCGGCGATCCAGGGGGCGAAGGACTCGGGGTGGTTCGGCACCCATTGCAGGGCGGCGTTGGACACGATCAGGTCGTACGGCTCCTCCGGCGTCCAGTGGGCCGCGTCGGCCGCCCGGAAGTCGATCCAGCCGCCGCCCGAGGTGGTGCCCGCCCAGTCCTTCTCGGCCCGCTCCAGCATCTCGGGGGAGAGGTCGAGGCCGGTGATGTGCGCGTCGGGCCAGCGGTCGGCGAGGAGCACGGTGACGTTGCCGGGGCCGCAGCCGACGTCGGCGATGCGGGCCGGCCCGGCGTCGGAGCCGGGCAGCTGCGGTATTCGGGCGAGCAGGTCGAGGAACGGGCGGGTGCGGTGCCCCGCGTGACGCAGGTACTGCTGCGGGTCCCATGTCGGTGCGGCGGATTCCACGGAATGCATGATCGAAGCCCCCTTGCTGGAACGAGATGCCGAAGCGGAACGGAGTTCCGGCCCGGTCCCTTCCCCATAGTCAAGGAGACTATATCTCCACGTCAAGATTCTTGTGATCAAGATACTTGAAATAGAGAGACTTAATACCAAGAGACTTTATGTCAACAGACCCTCTACACTGATCGTCATGGAGGACGAGGTCGACCGACTGGTCGCTGCATGGCGCCGAGAGCGCCCGGACCTCGACGTGGAACCGCTCGAGGTGCTCAGCCGTGTCTCACGCCTGGCCCGGCACCTCGACCGCGCCCGTCGACTCGCCTTCTCCGAGCACCAGCTGGAGCCCTGGGAGTTCGACGTCCTGACCTCGCTCCGCCGGGCCGGCGCGCCCTACCAGCTCTCCCCCGGCCAGCTGCTCACCCAGACCCTGGTCACCTCGGGCACCATGACCAACCGCATCGACCGGCTCACCAAGAAGGGCCTGGTCGAGCGGCTGCCCGACCCCAGCGACCGGCGCGGCGTCCTGGTCCGGCTGACCCCCGAGGGCCGTGACCGCGCCGACCAGGCGCTCGCCGGGCTCCTCGCCCAGGAGCGGGCCATCCTGGCCCGCCTCTCGCGCACCGAGCGCGGCGAACTGGCGGCCCTGCTACGCCAGCTGACCGCCCCGTTCGACAACATCCCGGGCTAGCTCCGCCGCCGGGTCCTCGGCCGGACCCACCCCGGCCCGGCGGGCCAGCGCCACGGCGGCCAGCGTCGAGTGCACGCCCAGCTTGCCCAGCACGTTCTGCATATGGGTCCGGACGGTGTGCGGCGACAGGAACAGGCGCTCCGCGACCGCCTTGCGGCCGAGACCGGCCACCATGCAGCGCAGCACCTCCCGCTCGCGCGGAGTCAGCGACTCCACCAGCCGCTCGCTCTCCGTACGGTGCTTGCGGGCCTCCGTCAGCTCCCGCAGCACACCCGTGAGCAGCGCGGGCGGCAGATGCGTCTCGTCCCGCAGCACCCCGCGCACCACGGCGAGCAGCCGTTGCAGCGAACAGTCCTTGGCCACCCACCCCCAGGCACCGGCCTGGAGCGCGAGCGCCGCGCGCTGGGCGTCGTCCTTCTCGGCGAGGACCACGCTGCGCAGCCCGGGCCGCCCCTCGCGGACGCCCGCGACCAGCGCGATCCCGTCGCCGCCGCCCAGGTCGGCGTCGACCAGCATCACGTCGAAGCGGCGCCCCTCCCCCGCGCCGCGGTCCAGGCAGCGCAGCGCGGCCGGGCCGCTGCCCGCGGCGATGACGTCGACGTCGGGCTCCGCCGCGAGGGCGGCTGCGAGCGACTCGGCGAAGATGCGGTGGTCGTCCACCACCAGAACCCGGATACGGGCCACGGACACCCCCAAGTGTCGAGGAACGGCCCGGCGCGGGCACGACGCCGGGGGCGGGTCCGCCGATCGCACGGCCGCCGCCGTGCCAAGACAGTTACCCCGCCCCGGGCGCCGTACCCGGCGGGTCTCGATACCCCTGATCAGCACCGGCCCCCACCGGCGCTGCGCACCAGGGTAAGGGTGCGGCGCGTCGGTGGAGGCCGATTCGCGGAACTGTGCGTACCTGTGGGAAGTCGGGGCCGTCGGGCCGGCCGTCAGAGCACCCGTCGGGCGCCCGCCGAGGGGACCGCGGGGAAGACGCCCGGGTCGGCGAACCCGGCCTCCGCGAAGGCCTTGCCGACCGCGGCGGCGACCGCGTCCGCCCGCTCCGTCGCCACCAGGACGACCGCCGAGCCGCCGAAGCCGCCGCCGGTCATCCGGGCGCCCAGCGCGCCCGCCGCGTTCGCCGCCTCGACGGCGAGGTCCAGTTCGGCGCAGGAGACCCGCAGGTCGTCGCGGAGCGAGGCGTGGCCCTCGGTGAGGAGGGCGCCCACCGCGTGGGGGTCGCCGGCGTCGAGGAGGGCGATCACCCGCTCGACCCGGTCGTCGTCGCTGACGACGTGCCGGACATAGCGGCGAACCGTTTCGTCGTCCAAACGAGCGAGAGAATCGGACAGTTGCGCGGCCGATACGTCACGCAGCGCACGCACCCCGAGCGCCCGCGCACCCGCTTCGCACCCGGCGCGCCGCTCCGCGTACGCGCCGTCCCCGAGGGCGTGCTTGACCCGGGTGTCGACGACCAGCAGGCACAGCCCCCGGGCGGCGAGGTCGAACGGCACCTGCCGGTACGACAGGTCCCGGGTGTCCAGGTGGAGGGCGTGGCCCTCGGTGGCGCACGCGGAGGCCATCTGGTCCATCACCCCGCACGGCACGCCGACGAAGTCGTTCTCCGCCCGCTGGGCGAGCACCGCGAGTTCGGGGCGGGAGAGCCCGAGCCCGAACAGGTCGTTCAGGGCGAGGGCGGTGACGACCTCCAGGGCGGCGGAGGAGGAGAGCCCGGCGCCGGTCGGCACCGTCGACGCGAGATGCACGTCCGCGCCGGTCACCGGGTGCCCCGCCGCCCGCAGCGCCCAGACCACCCCCGCGGGGTACGCGGCCCAGCCGTACGCGGAGTTCCGGGACAGCGGCTCCAGGTCGGCGACGTCGAGCTGCACGACCCCGCCCGCCACATCGGCGGAGTGCAGCCGCAGCACGCCGTCGTCGCGGCGGGAGACGGCCGCCACGGCCGTGTGCGGCAGAGCCAGCGGGAGGACGAACCCCTCGTTGAAGTCCGTGTACTCGCCGATCAGGTTGACCCGCCCGGGAGCGGCCCAGACCCCGTCGGGAGCCGCTCCGTACAGCGCGCCGAACTCCGCCGCGACCGTGCTCATGCCTGTCCCTGCTCCTTCTTCCGGGTGAACGCCCAGGCGTCCTCCACGATGGCCGCCAGATCCGGGCGGGACGGGTTCCAGCCGAGGCGCTCGCGCGCCGTGTCGGCCGAGGCGACGAGCACGGCCGGGTCCCCGGCGCGGCGCTCGGCCATGACCTCGGGCACCGGGTGGCCGGTGACCTTGCGGACGGTCTCGACGACCTCCCGCACGGAGAAGCCGTTGCCGTTGCCGAGGTTGCAGATCAGGTGCTCGCCCGCGGTCATCGCGTCCAGGGCCAGCAGGTGCGCCTCGGCGAGGTCGGCGACGTGGATGTAGTCGCGGACGCAGGTGCCGTCGGGCGTCGGGTAGTCGTCGCCGTAGACGTTGATCGCGGCGCGCTGCCCGAGGGCTACCTGGAGGACCAGCGGGATGAGGTGCGACTCGGGGTCGTGCCGCTCGCCGCACTCCTTGTAGGCGCCGGCCACGTTGAAGTAGCGCAGCGAGACGGCGGCGAGGCCGTGCGCGGCGCACTCGCCGGTGATCATGTGGTCGACGGCCAGCTTGGTCGCGCCGTACGGGTTGGTCGGCGCGGTCGGCGCGGCCTCGGTGATCGGCACCGTCTCGGGCTCGCCGTACGTGGCGGCGGTCGAGGAGAACACCAGGCGGCGCACGCCGGCCTCGCGCATGGCGGCGATCAGCGCCATGGTGCCGCCGACGTTGTTGTCCCAGTACTTCTCGGGCTTGGCGACGGACTCGCCGACCTGGGAGAAGGCGGCGAAGTGCAGCACGCCGTCGTAGCTGGGGTCGAGCCACCGGGCGGCGTCCTGGATGCGCCCCTCGATGAACTCCGCCCCGGCCGGGACGCCCTCGCGGAAGCCCGTGGAGAGGTCGTCGAGGACGGTGACCTGGTGTCCCGCCTCAAGGAGGTGGGCCGCGACCGTGCTGCCCACGTAGCCGGCCCCACCGGTCACCAGGTATTTCGACGTGCCTGCCTTGCTCAACTGCTTGCCACCTCTCGGAGTCTGTCGGCCGCGGACTCCGGCGACACGTCGTTCATGAACGCGCCCATGCCGGACTCGGTGCCCGCGAGGTACTTCAGCTTGCCAGAGGCCCGGCGGACGGTGAAAAGCTCCAGGTGCAGCGCGAACTCCTGGCGGCCGGCGCCGGTGACCGGCGCCTGGTGCCAGGCGGCGATGTAGGGCGTCGGCGGCTCGTCCGTACCGAAGATCCGGTCGAAGCGCCGCAGGAGTTCCAGGTAGAGCCGGGGGAACTCCGCGCGGGCGTCCTCGTCGAGCTCCGTGAGGTCGCCGGCCCGCCGGTTCGGGTAGAGGTGCACCTCGTACGGCCAGCGGGCGGCGTACGGCACGAACGCGGTCCAGTGCTCCCCGGCCAGCACGACCCGCTCGCCGGCCCGCTCCCGCTCCAGGACGTCCTCGAAGAGGTTGCGGCCGGTGGCGGCGCGGTGCGCGACGGCGTTGCGGAGCATGGTGGCCGTGCGGGGCGCGGTGTAGGAGAGCGCGTAGATCTGGCCGTGCGGGTGGGCCAGGGTGACGCCGATCTCGGCGCCCCGGTTCTCGAAGCAGTACACCTGCCGGACGCCGGGGCGGGCGGAGAGCTCGGCGGTGCGGTCGGTCCAGGCGGCGAGGACGACCGCGGCCCGCTCCTCGGTGAGGTCGGCGAAGGAGGCCCGGTGGTCCGAGGTGAAGCAGACGACCTCGCAGCGGCCGTGGGCGCCGGAGAGGGAGGGGAAGCGGTTCTCGAACACCGCCACCTCGTACGCGGCGGCCGGGATCTCGCTCTGCCACTCCTCGGTGGAGGGGCAGAGCGGGCAGGTGTCGGCGGGCGGGTGGTAGATCCGGCCCTGCCGGTGCGAGGCGATGGCCACGTCCTCGCCGAGGAGCGGATCGTGGCGGACCTCGGAGACGGAGACGACGGGGGCGAGCGCCCGGCGGTCGACGGCGTCGCGGGCGGCGCCGGACGCGTCCCCGGACCCGGAGTCGAAGTAGAGGAGCTCCCGCCCGTCGGAGAGACGGGTGACGGTCTTGCGCACGGCGGGCTTCATCAGGGCGGTCTTCTTCACGGCGGGCGGCCTCCACAGCCTCCATCAAACAGAACCACCCATAAAAAACCACAATCAAACATCGAAGGTCAACACTCGTCCACGCCAGGCCACCCACACGGAGGACGGAGGACGGGGGACGGGAGACAGATGACCGAAGACGCGGGAAGGGTTACCGGCGCTGTACCGGCACCCGGTCGAGCAGCCCCGTCCGCGCCGCCAGCGCCGCCGCCTCCAGGCGCGAGCCCACGCCCAGCTTCATCAGCACCCGCTGCACATGCGTCCGCGCCGTGCTCGGGGCGATCGCCATCCCCGCCGCGATGTCCCGGGTGTCCTCCCCCTCCGCCACCCGCACCAGCACCTCCGCCTCGCGCGGGGTGAGCAGCCGCAGCAGCCGCAGCCCCTCGTCGTCCGGCTGCGCCGCCGGGTTGAGCAGCTCCGCGAAGGCGCCCTGGAGCAGCTGCGGCGCGATCGCCACCTCCCCGGCGCGGGCCTTCGACAACGCCCGCTCGACGCCCTCGATCCGCTCGTCGTGCCGGACATAGCCCGAGGCCCCGGCCGCGAAGGCCGCCGCGATGCCGCGCGGCGAGGGCACCGGCCCGAGCACCACCACGGCCACCTGCGGGCGCTCCCGCTTGATCCGTACCACCGGGTCGAAGGCGCCCGGTTCGGCCGGCGCCGAGGTGCCCAGCAGACAGACCTCCGGCGCGCGGCTCACCACCAGCTCCGCCGCGCCCGCCACCGGCGCCGCCGACGCCAGCACCCGGTGCCCGCGCAGCTTCAGCGCCGAGGCCAGCGCCTCCGCGTGCAGGCGGTGGTCGTCGACCACCACGAGCCGAACGCCCATCGATGTGGCCCCCATCTCTCCCCGATCCCCCCGGACTGTCGAATTCTTCGCCAAGCAGGCCCCTATGCAAACAGCCCGGCGCACCGATGTGAATCGGTGCGCCGGGCCTGTCCGGTGACGGAACGTCAGTGCGTGCTGTACCCCACCACCAGGTACTCCTTGGTGGAGGAGGCGGAGCGCGGCTTGTCGATCATGACTTCGGACAGGAAGAGGCGCCCGTCCGCGTAGTCGATCTCCGCGTAGTCCGAGGAGAAGGACCGCTCGGGGCTGTTGATGCCCTTCTCCACCGGGTTCTCCAGGAGCGTGGTCTCCTTCATGGAGCCGCCGTCGATGGAGACGATCTTCCCGCCCTTGTCGTAGGGGGGAAGCTTGTACGCCACGATGTCGCCGCCGTCCATCCGCAGCGGCACCAGCGTGTAGCGGTCGCCCGCGTCGGCCTTCTCGGGCACCGGCTTGCCGCTGACCAGGTCGAACGCGACGATCTCGTTGGTCTCGTCGCCGTACTCCCCGGTGCTGCCCTCGTGCTTCTCGGTGGGCAGGTAGAGCCGCCCGTTGCCGACCACGACCTTGCTGCAGTTCTCCACCTCGGTGGAGCGGCAGCGGGCCGCGTAGCGCTCGGAGTCCGCGGTGATCTTCGCCTTCAGCTTGCCGGTCTTCTCGTCGATGGAGAAGAAGTCCGAGATGCCGGAGCCGTCCGTCGCGCTGTCGCCGACGTCGGCGGCCACCACCAGCGGCTTGGTCGAGACGACCGAGGCGTAGTCGACGCCCGTGGGCATCTTGAACTGCGAGATCGGGGCGCCGGTGGCCGGGTTGAGGTTCTGGATCAGCACGTACTGGTTGCCGTACGGACCGCACTTGCGGGCCGCGACCAGTCCCTCGCCGCCGCCGTACCCCATGTCGTAGCAGTTGTCGGAGTTGGCCTGCGGCTTCCAGCGCGGGTTGCCGTTGGCGACGTCGAAGGCCGCGCCGCCGTCGGTGCCGCCGGCCGCGACGGTCGCGCCGCTGAGCGTGACCTCGCTGAACTTGGCCTTGCTGTCACCCGCGGAGCCGCCGGTGACGGAGGTCGACCAGACCAGCTTGCCGGCGTTCAGGTCGACCAGGCCGACCTCGGTGCACGGCTGGTAGTTCTTCGGGGGCAGCCGCTTGGTCGCCTCGAACAGGATCGGGGTCTTCCCGTCCGCGGTGACGTGCGAGGAGGTTCCGCAGACCTGGCCGGTCAGCGGCAGCGTCCACAGCACGGTGCCCTTGTCGAGGTCGTACGCGACGACCGAGTTGACCCCGGTCTTCACGAACGCCTTGTCGGTGATCCAGGAGCCGGCGACGTCGGTGACGTCCTCGACCTTGGGCTGCGGCAGCTGGACGGTCAGCTTCGCCGCGGTGTTCGCCGGGGCCTTCTCCTTGCCGCCGCCGCCCGTACCGCCGCCGGAGCCGGTGTCCGAGCCGCCGTCGGAGGTGGAGCCGGAGGTGCCCTTGGCGTCCTTGTCGTCGGCACCGCCGCCGGAGGTCGCGTACCAGACGCCGCCGCCGATGATCAGCACGACGGCGACGGCCGCCGCGATGAGGATCTGCATCTGCGTCGACAGCTTCTTGCCGCCGCCGGAACCCGGCGGGGGCGTCTGCTGGTACTGGGGGTACTGCGGCTGGGTCGGGTAGCCGTACGGCGGCTGCTGCGGCTGGCCCGGCTGCTGCTGCGGGTAGCCGTACGGGGCCTGCTGCGGCTGCGTCGGCGGCTGCTGCGGCGGGTAGCCGTACGGCGGCTGCGCGGGCGGCGGCGTCGGCTGCCCCGGCTGCTGCGGGTAGCCGTACGGCTGCTGCGGCGGGGGCGTCGGTGCGCCGAAGCCGCCCGGCGGCGGGTCCTGCGGTGCGCCGAACCCGCCCGGCGGGGGATCCTGCGGCGCGCCGAAGCCGCCCGGGGGCTGGTTCGGCGGTGGCGGTGGCTGCGTCATGGCGTGGGTACCTCGGAGTGGAGAAGGGGACGGGACGGGCGGGGCGTCACTTGCCGTACGCCATCATCGTCTTGGCCTCCTTCTCCTCCTTGTCGTTGGAGGCGGAGACCCGGCCGGCGGCGATCACGAAGCTGCCGTTCCCGTAGGCGTAGCCGGCGCTGTAGAAGGAGCTCTCGACCGTGGAGACCGCCGCCTGGTGCTGGAGCAGCACCTTCGGCGCGCCGCCCGTCGGGGCGAGGGTCGCGACCGCGCCGCCCGTGTCGTAGCGGGGCTCGATGTAGAGCAGCACGTCGGAGCCCTCCATGCGGAGCGGCTTCATCTGCTGCTCGCCGGGCGCCTTGGAACGCCACTTGGGCTTGCCGGTGTTCAGGTCGAAGGCGATGACCTCGTTGGGCGTGCCGTACGCGGTCTCCGTGGACATGTAGAAGGAGTTCGCGTCGGCGGCGACCCCGGTGCAGCCCTGGAGGTTCTTGCCGAAGACGACGAACGAGCCGCCGCAGCGGGGGGCGAACTTGTCCTTGCCGCCCTGGATCTGCGAGCGCTCGGTGCCGTTGGCCTTGAGCGAGAAGATCGCCCACTTCTTCTGCTCGCGCTGGGTGGCGGAGATGACCAGCGGGTCGACCGAGTAGACCCGGTCCACCTCCCAGTCGGCCTGGAGCTTGAAGGTCCACTTGGGCTTGCCGGTGTTCGGGTCGACCTCGCTGACCGCCTGCGACTGCTTGTTCACGTCGCCGGAGGGGCACTTGGAGGCGGCGATCAGCTTGCTGCCGCCCGCGTACGCGAAGGGCTTGCAGCCGCTGGTCGGCGAGGAGAACAGCTGCCTGCCGTCGGCCAGCGAGAAGCCGTACGCGGAGCTGGAGCCGGCCGCGGTCACCGTGTTGCCGCTGATGGTGAGGGTGTTGTCGGAGAAGGCGAAGAGGCCGGTGGCCTTCGGGACGGCCTTCTTCCAGCCCGCCTTGCCGGTCTTGAGGTCGACCTGCTGCATCTGCGTGCACTTGGCGCGGTCGCCCGCGCTGTCGTTGTACGCGAAGACCATGACGCCGTCGGCGTTGGGCTCCGGCGGCGCGGCGCACAGCTCGAAGGGCACGTCGAGGTGCCATTTGGCGGAGCCGTCGGCCAGGCTGTAGCCGTCGATGCCCTTGTACATGGCCTTGACGACGGTGTCGCCGACGATCCACGGGCCGTAGACGTCGGCGCCGTTGCGCGGCAGGTCGACGTTGTTCTTGAGCAGCCAGTTGATCTTTGCCTCGCCGTCCTTGCGGCCGGCGTTCAGGCTCTCGTCGCCGTTCTCGCCGTCGCCGCTGCCGTCGCCCTCGTCGACGGAGTCCGTCGGCTTCGGGGCGGTGGTGGCGGAGTTGCTCGGCTGGGCGACGGGGTCCTTCTCGTCGTCACCGCTCAGCGCGAACCAGCTGACGCCGCCGATGACGAGCAGCGCGGCGGCGGCCGCGGCGACGATGACGCCGGGCTTGCCCTTGAACGGGTTCTTGCCGCCGCCCCCGGGCGGAGCCGGCTGCATCGGGCCGGTCGGGTAACCGCCGTACGGGTTGGGCTGCTGACCGTACGGACCCGGCTGCTGGCCGTAGGGGCCGGGCTGCTGGGCGTACGGGCCGGGCTGCTGGGCGTACGGGCCCGGCTGCCCGGGCGGCGGCGTCTGCGGAGCCTGCTGCGGGTACCCGTACGGGCCCGGCGGCGGCGTCTGCGGGGCCGGGGCCTGCGGAGCCTGCGGCGGGACCGGCGGTGTCTGCGGAGGCATCGGCGGCACCGGCGGGACGTTCGGGTCCGGAGCGCCGAAGCCCCCCGGCGGCTGGTTGCTGGGCGGCTGGGTCATCAGCGCTTCCCCCTTTTGTGAGCGGGTTTTCTTTCTACCACTCACCGGATGGCGCAAAAGTGACCGGTCCGCCCCTTGTTCCCAAGGACGGACCGGCCCGTGATGACGTCGTTACTCGTCCTCTACGACATCTCTACGCGTCTTCGGCCAGTTCCAGCCAGCGCATTTCCAGCTCCTCGCGCTCACCTGCGAGTTCACGGAGCTCGGCGTCCAGCTTCGCCACCTTCTCGAAGTCCGTGGCGTTGTCCGCGATCTGGGCGTGCAGCTTGGCCTCCTTGTCGGAGAGCTTGTCGAGCTGCCGCTCGACCTTCTGAAGCTCCTTCTTCGCGGCGCGCGCGTCGGCCGCCGACACGCCCTGCTTCGGCGCGGCGGCCGGGGCGGGGGCGGCCGGGACGGCGGCCTCGATCATCTTCCGGCGGCGCTCCAGGTACTCGTCGATGCCGCGCGGCAGCATCCGCAGCGCCCGGTCGCCCAGCAGCGCGAAGGTCCGGTCGGTGGTGCGCTCCAGGAAGAACCGGTCGTGGGAGATGACCACCATGGAGCCCGGCCAGCCGTCGAGGAGGTCCTCCAGCTGGGTCAGGGTCTCGATGTCCAGGTCGTTGGTCGGCTCGTCGAGGAAGAGCACGTTGGGCTCGTCCATCAGCAGCCGCAGCAGCTGGAGCCGGCGCCGCTCGCCACCGGACAGGTCGCCGACCGGCGTCCACTGCTTGTCCTTGCCGAAGCCGAACTGCTCGCAGAGCTGCCCGGCGGTCATCTCCCGGCCCTTGCCGAGGTCGACCCGGTCGCGGATCTGCTGCACGGCCTCCAGGACCCGCAGGGAGGCGGGGAGTTCGGTGACGTCCTGCGAGAGGTAGGCGAGCCGCACGGTCTTGCCGACCGTGATCCGCCCGGCGGGCGGCTGCGCCTCGCCGCCGGTGCGGGACGCCTCGGCGAGGGCGCGCAGCAGCGAGGTCTTGCCGGCGCCGTTGACGCCGACCAGGCCGATGCGGTCGCCGGGGCCGAGCTGCCAGGTGAGGTGCTGGAGGAGCGTCTTGGGACCGGCGGTGACGGTCACGTCCTCCAGGTCGAAGACGGTCTTGCCGAGCCGGGCGTTGGCGAACTTCATCAGCTCGGAGGCGTCGCGCGGCTCCGGCACGTCCGCGATGAGCGCGTTGGCCGCCTCGATCCGGAAGCGCGGCTTGGAGGTACGGGCGGGGGCGCCGCGGCGCAGCCAGGCGAGCTCCTTGCGGACCAGGTTCTGCCGCTTGACCTCCTCCGTGGCGGCGATCCGCTCGCGCTCGGCGCGGGCGAAGACGTAGTCGGAGTAGCCGCCCTCGTACTCGTAGACGTCACCGCGCTGCACGTCCCACATGCGGGTGCAGACCTGGTCGAGGAACCAGCGGTCGTGGGTCACGCAGACGAGCGCGGAGCGCCGCTCGCGCAGGTGCCCGGCGAGCCAGGCGATGCCCTCGACGTCGAGGTGGTTGGTGGGCTCGTCGAGGACGAGCAGGTCCTGGTCCTCGATGAGCAGCTTGGCGAGCGCGATGCGCCGCCGCTCGCCACCGGAGAGCGGGCCGATCACGGTGTCGAGCCCGTGCTCGAAGCCGGCCAGGTCGAGGCCGCCGAACAGCCCGGTGAGCACGTCCCGGATCTTGGCGCTGCCGGCCCACTCGTGGTCCGCCATGACACCGATGACCTCGTGGCGGATGGTCGCCTTCGGGTCGAGCGAGTCGTGCTGCGTGAGCACCCCGAGCCGCAGCCCGCCGCTGTGCGTGACGCGGCCGGTGTCGGCCTCCTCCAGCTTCGCGAGCATCCGGATCAGGGTGGTCTTCCCGTCACCGTTGCGCCCGACGACTCCGATCCGGTCCCCTTCGGAGACGCCGAGCGAGACCCCGTCGAGCAGTGCACGTGTGCCGTACACCTTGCTGACGGACTCGACATTGACCAGGTTGACGGCCATTTCACTCCTGTACCAGGGGATCGATCGACGTCCAGGGTAGACGGGCGGGGCGGGTGGGATAGCGTGCGGTGATTCGTTCGCGATCGCGTACAGGGGCGGGGGCCTGGGATGGACGACTCGGCATGGGCACGGTTCCGGCGGCACCGGTGGCTGCCACAGGCCACGCTGGTCCTGCTGGCGGCGGCGCTGATCACCGGCTTCGTGCTGGTGCGGGCCGAGCGCCGGGCGGGCCACAACGCGGACGTCCTGGCCCGTGCCTGCGGCGGGGTGCTGCCCCGGGACGCGGTGCGCGGCCTGCTCC
Organism: Streptomyces sp. NPDC093111; assembly: GCF_040683955.1. Lineage (NCBI taxonomy): Bacteria > Bacillati > Actinomycetota > Actinomycetes > Kitasatosporales > Streptomycetaceae > Streptomyces > Streptomyces sp. NPDC093111. The sequence continues at coordinate 124,457 of NZ_JBFBNW010000007.1, forward strand.
CCGAGGACGAGCGGTGGGACGAGCGGAGCGGCCCGGGACCGCGCGGGCTGCTGTCGTGCGGCGTGGGGGTCTACCAGGACGCCGACGGCGGGGACGACATACGGCTCGACGTGACGGCGACCCCCGTCCTGGAGACGCCCCTGAAGGGCGTACGGGTCGAACACGTCGCCGGCGACCCCTACGCGCGCGCACCCCGCTGGGTCGGGGAGCACCGGTGGGCCGACGGCACGGCCACGGTCGCCTGCCCGCGCGGGCTGCCCGGGTACGCCCGGCCGGTGACGGCGTTCCGCGTGCACGGGAACCTGTCCACCCTGGGCGACGCCGTACCGCCCGGCTGGCGCACCCGGCTGGCCGAGGCGGTCGCCGCCGTCGCGGACGACCTCCGCACCGCCCACCACTGCGGCGGCTCCCCCGTACGCCCGGCCGACGTGAAGCCGGCCCCGCGGTCGGCGACGGACTCCGGCACGGACTCCGACGCGGACGAGCGGAACACCCGTGCGGCCTGCCGCTGGTTCCGGACCGCGGACCTCGGCGCCGGCTGGCGGCCGGCCGGGCAGCCCGACCGGGGCGCCACCCACACCGGCGCCCGCGCCTGCGTCACCGGCGGCCTGAAGGGGCGGGAGGGCCTCGGGGTGACCTCCGCGAGCTGGTGGGGCGAACTGCTGCCCGAGGTGCGCACCGAGTACGCGCACGAGCTCGCCGTCGCGGGCCGTGGCACCGCGCCCCGCACGGACCGGCGGACCCACACGGTCGCCGCCTGGGCCGAGGCCCGCTGCGCCGACGGCCCGGCGCTGCACCGGGTGAGCGTGACGGCCGCGGAGCCGGACGGCCTCGCGGAACGGGCCGAGGCGCTGCTCGGCCGCTACCTGGAGGCGGCGCACTGCCGCGACACGAAGACGCTGGGGACGGTGGCGAAGTGAGCACGGACACGGCACCGGACACACCGGAGACGCAGGGCACACCGGAGACGCCGGCGACGACCCGGCGCCGCCGGTGGCCGAAGCCGGTGGCCGGCCTCGCCGCCGGTGCGGCCCTCGTCTCCGGAGCCCTGTTCTGGGTCTCGGGCGGCTGGGACGCCTGGCGGCACGACCGGGCCCTGGACTCGGCGTGCGACGGGACGCTGGCGGCGGCGCCGGTGCGGGCGCTGGTGGACGGGGCGGAGCTCACCGCGGACATCCGGCACGACCGGGCCGGCTCCTGGTGGCAGTGCCGGGTGACCGGGGCCGACGAGGAGGCGGACGGCCGGATCGACCTGCGGGTGACGGTGAGCGGGGCGCGCGACCGGATGTTCGAGATCGACGCGTCCCGCGCCGACGCGCCGCTCGGACACGGCTGGACCGGCGGCTTCGCCTTCGACCCCGACCGGGAGAACGCCGACCAGGGCGACGCCACCGCCACCCTGCTGCTCGACTGCCGCGGGAAGCGGGGCGGCGGGCTCACCGCCGAGGTGCGGGCGCGGACCGACCGCCGGGACTTCGGCCGGCCCGAGGAGCGGGCCCGGCTCGCCGCCGTGCTGACCGGGACGGCGACGGCGTACGCCCGGCAGACCGGCTGCGAGGCCGTCGAGGGCCGGCCGGTGACGGCGGTCGGGGTCTCGGTGACCGCCTGGGACCAGGAGCCGATCACGGCGGTGTCAGGGAGCTGCGCCGGGATCGTGGACGCGGCGACGGCCGGCCGCTGGGGCGTCCGTACGGCCGTGGAGACCGCACCGGGCCCGAAGCCCGTCGAGGGCTGCGTGCTGGGCGGGCTGCGGGGCGCGCCGCTGTACGAGTTCACCGCCGCGTACGGGGCGGGCCTGGACTGGTCCGCCGAGGAGCGCCTGGAGGGCCGTACGGACGCCGCGAAGGTCGGGGACGCCGACGGCGGCCCCGTCCTGTGGGCCGCGTGCCCCGGCGGGGCGAAGCGCGCCGCGTACACGGTCGGCACGCCCGGTCAGGCCGACGGCGCCGGCGAGCAGGCCCTGGACCACCCGGGGCTGCGGGCCGCGCTCCAGCGGTTCGCCGCCCGCTCGGCGCGGGCCCACGGCTGCGACGCGCCGGGCCCGGGACGGGTGGACGACAGCCGCTGAGGGACGCCTCTCGGCCCGCGCGTGAGGACGAACGGAGGGCTGTCCTCGGCCGCGCGGGCGACTCCGCGGCCCCGGCTGCCGGTGAGGCGGGCGGGCGGTCCGTCATGTTCATGGGGGTTCCGGACCGTCACGTGCCCGTGTCCGGGCCGCATCCCACCGAGGAGAGAACCATGGTGCACCTCCCCCGCCTCCCCCGCCTGGCCCGCCTGGCCGCCGCCGTCGCCGCGGCCTCCGCCCTCACCGTGCTCGCCGCGGGACCCGCCGCCTGCGCCGGCGACCCGACCGTGACCGACCCGCACGTCCTCGCGCACTTCGACTTCGCCGCCGGGCAGACCCCGGAGAACATCGCCCTCGAACCCGACGGCTCCGCCGACCTCACCCTCGCCTTCGCCCACCAGGTCGCCCGCGTCGACCGGCACGGCGACACCCGGATCCTCGCCACCCTGCCCACCGTGGCGGACCCGCAGACCCCGAACGTCGGCGCCGCGATCGTCTCCGGCATCGCCCGCGCCGAGGACGGCACCCTGTACGTCAACTACGTCACCGGGACGCCCGAGACCGGCGTCTGGCGCCTCGCCCCGGACGGCAGCGCCCCCGAGCAGATCGCCCAGCTGCCCGTCGACGGCTTCCCCAACGGCCTCGCCCTCGACGAGGACTGCGGCACCCTCTACACCGCCGACTCGACCCTCGGCACCGTGTGGCGCGTCCCCGTGGACGGCGGCGAGCCCACCGCCTGGGCCACCGGGGCGGCGCTCGAAGGCACCCCGCAGCTCCCCTTCGGCGCCAACGGTCTCAAGCTGCACGACGGCGCCGTCTGGGTCTCCAACACGGCCCACGGCACCCTGCTGCGGATCCCCTTCGGCCACGGCCCCGACCGGACCGCCGGCCCCGTCGAGACCCGGGCGACCGGGCTCACGACCGTCGACGACTTCGCCTTCACCGGGCACGGCGACACGGTCCTCGCCGCCCTCAACACGGTGCACGAGCTCGCCCTGGTCCGCCCGGACGGCACCCACAAGACGGTCCTCACCGCGAAGGACGGCCTGCAGAACCCGACCTCGGTGGCCGTGCGCGCCAAGACCGTCTACGTGAACAGCGCGGCCTTCTACGTCCCGCAGGACCCGGACCCGAACCTGCTGCTCGCCCGGATCTCCAAGAACAAGGACTAGGTCGTGTCCGGAAAGTAGCGCCGTCTGCCCGGAGCCAGGCGGGACTTTCCGGACACGACCTAGGCCGGGGGCGCGGGCGTCCGCGCGCGGCCCCAGGCCGCCAGCGGCTCCAGCGCGCTGTTGAGACGGGTGCCGTCCTCGGTCAGCGAGTACTCGACGCGGGGCGGCACCTCCTCGTACGAGACACGGCGCACGACCCCGTCCGCCTCCATCTCGCGCAGGTGGGAGGCGAGCACCTTCTCGGTGATCCCCGGGAGCAGCCGGCGCAGCTCGCCGAAGCGCCGGTGCGGGCGCTCGTGGAGCGCCCAGAGGATCAGCACCTTCCACTTGCCGCCGATGATCTCCATCGCGGTGTCGATCCCGCAGACATGCCCGTCGGGTGTCCCCGGCCGGTTCGTCGTCGTCATGCCCCACCCCTCCGACCTGCTCGCTCACCTCAGGGTAACCACCCACTCCCAAGTGCGTACTTGAGCATCCACACGCCTGTGACCAGGCTGATCGTCATGCGAGAGAACACACGGAACCCGAACGACCCGCAGCGCGACACCGACGGAAAGGCGCCCGTCACGCTGCTCGGACTCGGCGCGATGGGCACCGCCCTCGCCCGCGCCTGGCTCGCCGCGGGCCACCCGCTCACCGTCTGGAACCGCACCCCGGCCCGCGCCGCCGCCCTCGCCGCCGAAGGCGCCCGGGTCGCGGACGGCGCCGCCGCGGCGGTCGCGGCCGGCCCCCTGGTCGTGGTCTGTCTGCTCGACGACGCCTCGGTCGGCGAGGCCCTCGACGGCCTCGACCTGGCCGGTCGCGACCTGGTCAACCTGACCACGACCACACCCGAGCAGGCCCGGGCCCGCGCCCGCTGGGCCACGGAGCGCGGCGCCCGCTACCTGGACGGCGGGATCATGGCCGTACCGCCGATGATCGGCGTCCCGGAGGCCGGCGGCTACGTCTTCTACAGCGGCGCGCGGGAGCTGTTCACGCGGCACCGGGAGAACCTGGCCGTCCCGGCGGGCACCACCTACGTGGGGGAGGATCCGGGATTCGCGGCCCTGCACGACGTGGCCCTGCTCAGCGCCATGTACGGGATGTTCGCCGGGGCCGCGCACGCCTTCGCCCTGATCCGCAAGGAGGACATCGACCCGGCCTCGCTCGCCCCGCTGCTCGCCGACTGGCTCGTCGCCATGGCGCCGGGCGTCCATCTGACCGCGCGGCAGCTGCGCAGCGGCGACTACACCCAGGGGGTCGTCTCGAACCTGGCCATGCAGGTGGCGGGCACCCCGACCTTCCTGAGCACGGCCGAGCAGCAGGGCGTCAGCCCGGAACTGCTCAGCCCCTACTTCGCCCTGATGCGCCGCCGCCTGGAGACGGGCGGCGGCGAGGAGGACCTGACGGGCGTGATCGACCTGCTGACGCGCTAGGCCGTTTCTTCCGGATCCTGCCGGGCTGACGGCCTAGCCGAGGACGGTCGCGCCCGGTGCCGGGGACGTCGCCACGCGGGCCGCGCGGCAGGTGCCGGAGGCGGTGAGGGCCGCCGCGACCGTCTCGGCGGACTCGGCGTCCTTCACCAGGAACGCGGTCGTCGGGCCCGAGCCCGAGACCAGCGCGGCCAGTGCCCCGGCCGCCGTGCCGGCCTCCAGCGTCGCGGCCAGCGAGGGCCGCAGCGACAGGGCGGCGGCCTGCAGGCCGTTGGCCAGGGTCCCGGCGAGGGCGGTGGTGTCGCCGGTGCGCAGGGCGTCGAGAAGGGCCGGGGAGGCGACCGGCTCGGGCACCTCCACGCCCTCGTTGAGGCGGTCGAACTCGCCGTAGACGGCCGGGGTGGAGAGCCCGCCGTCGGCGACGGCGAAGACCCAGTGGAAGGCGCCGCCGACCGGCAGCGCGGTCAGCCGCTCGCCCCGGCCGACGCCGAGGGCGGCCCCGCCGACCAGGCTGAACGGCACGTCGCTGCCCAGCTCGGCGCAGATCTCCAGGAGGACCTCGCGCGGGGTGTCCAGGCCCCACAGGGCGTCGCAGGCCAGCAGGGCGCCCGCGCCGTCGGCGCTGCCGCCGGCCATGCCGCCCGCGACGGGGATGTCCTTGGCGATGTGCAGGTGCACGTCGGGGGCGATGCCGTGCCGGGCGGCGAGGAGTTCGGCCGCGCGGGCCGCCAGGTTGGTGCGGTCGAGCGGCACCTTGTCGGCGTCGGGGCCCTCGCAGGTGACCGTGAGCTCCGCCGCCGGGGAGACGGTCACCTCGTCGTACAGGGAGACGGCGAGGAAGACGTTGGCCAGGTCGTGGAAGCCGTCGGGCCGGGCGCCGCCGACCGCGAGCTGCACGTTGACCTTGGCGGGGACCCGTACGGTGACGGCGCCGCTCACGCCTTGGCCTCCGCGATCCGGGCGAACTCCTCGACCGTCAGGGCCTCGCCGCGCGCCTGCGGCGAGATGCCGGCCGCCACCAGGGCCGCCTCGGCCGCCGCGGGCGAGCCCGCCCAGGTCGCGAGGGCGGCGCGCAGGGTCTTGCGGCGCTGGGCGAAGGCCGCGTCGACGACCGCGAAGACCTCCCGCTTGGAGGCGGTGGTGTCCACCGGCTCGGTGCGCCGCACCAGCGAGACCAGGCCCGAGTCGACGTTGGGCGCGGGCCAGAAGACGTTGCGGCCGATGGAGCCGGCCCGCTTGACCTCCGCGTACCAGTTGGCCTTGACCGACGGCACGCCGTACACCTTGTTGCCCGGCTTGGCGGCGAGCCGGTCGGCGACCTCGGCCTGGACCATGACGAGGGTCCGCTCGATGGTCGGGAAGCGGTCCAGCATGTGCAGCAGCACCGGGACGGCGACGTTGTACGGCAGGTTGGCGACGAGCGCGGTGGGCGGCGGGCCCGGCAGCTCCTGGACCTGCATGGCGTCGGAGTGGACCAGCGCGAAGCGGTCCTGCTTCCGCGGCATGCGGGCGGCGATGGTGGACGGCAGGGCGGCGGCGAGGACGTCGTCGATCTCGACGGCGGTCACCCGGTCCGCGGCCTCCAGGAGGGCCAGGGTGAGGGAGCCAAGACCGGGCCCCACCTCCACGACCACGTCGTCGGGGCGCACCTCGGCCGTGCGGACGATCCGCCGGACCGTGTTCGCGTCGATGACGAAGTTCTGGCCCTTCTGCTTGGTCGGGCGCACGCCGAGGGCGGCGGCCAGCTCGCGGATGTCTGCGGGGCCGAGGAGGGCGTCGGGACTGTCGGGTCCGGTGGTGGTGCTCACCGGTACAGCCTACGGCCGCAGTGGGGCCACGGAGTCGCCCCCCGGGTCACGTACAGCTTCTTCGCCCGGAACGTCTGCTCCTCGGCGGGGGCGTTCTGGGCGACGCCGCTGCCGCCGAGCGAGCGCCAGGTGCCGGGGTCGAACTGGTAGAGCCCGCCGTAGGTGCCGGAGGGGTCGACGGCGCCGGGGCGCCCGCCGGACTCGCAGGCGGCGAGCGCGCCCCAGTTCAGGCCGTCGGCCCCGGCGACGGAGGTGGGCAGCGCGCGGGTGCCGATCCGGACCTTCTGGGCGACGGGCTCGCGGACGGTCTCCTCGCCGGTGCGGCGGGGCCGCTGCCGGACGCCGTTGACGGTGCGCAGGCTGTACGTGACGCGGCGGACGCCGGGGACGCCCTGCCGTTCGACGAGCTCGGTCCCGGCGAACAGCTCGGGGTCGCGGACCCGCTCGACGGCGTACGGGACGGGCTCCTCGCGGACCTCCTGGCTGCCGGTGATCCGCAGCACGGTGACGGTCTGCCCGTCGCGCGGGAAGGAGCCGGGCGGCACGGAGGTGGTGTCCTGGCCCGCGAGGGTGATCCCGGCCTCCTCGACGGCCTCCTCGACGGTGGCCGCGTTGGTGCGCACGGTCCGTTCCCGGCCGTCGGCGAGGAAGGTGACGGTCCGCTCGGTGCGCACGTCGAGGGCGAGGCCCTGCCGGGAGATGGGTGCCGAGCGGGAGGTGGACAGGTAGGCGCCCTCGGCCCGGACGCCCAGCTGCCGCAGGGCCCCGTCGACGGTCCGCGCGGTGGTCCACACCTGGCGGCGCTGCCCGTCGAGGGTGAGGGCGACGGGCCGCCCGTACCGGACGACGATCTCGTCGCCGCTGGCGAGGGCGGCGCCGGGGGCGGGGGCGACGATGTCGTGGTCCCCGACGGCCAGGCCCTCGTCGGCGAGCAGCTCGTCGACGTCGTCGGCGAAGGTGTGCAGGGTGCGCGGGACGCCGTCGACGGAGAGCCGGACGGCCTTGTCCTGGGCGACGAAGGCGGTGGTGCCGCCGGCGAGGAACGCGACGACGAGGGCCTGCGGGACGATCCGCCGCAGCCCCTCGCCGGTGACGGGGGACGCCTTGCGCCGCCGGGCGGCCCGACGGGCGCCGGCGCGGTGGCCGGACTGGGGGGTGCTCACGAGGCCGGGACCCTAGTCCCGCGCGCGCTCACTCTCCCGAACGACCCGGCTACCTTACGTAACCGTTATGGATCAGTAATCGAAGGCGGCGGCCGTGTTCACGGCGATCGCCCCGGCCAGCTCCTCCTCGCCGATGCCGCGCACCGCCGCCATGGCCCGGACGGTGACCGGGATCAGGTACGGGGCGTTGGGGCGGCCCCGGTAGGGCGCGGGGGTGAGGAAGGGGGCGTCCGTCTCGACCAGGACGAGCTCCAGCGGGGCGACGGCGAGGGCGTCGCGCAGCGGCTGCGCGTTCTTGAAGGTGACGTTGCCGGCGAAGGACATGTAGTAGCCCTTGGCGGCGCAGATCTCGGCCATCTCGGCGTCGCCGGAGTAGCAGTGGAAGACGGTCCGCTCGGGGGCGCCCTCCTCGTCGAGGACCCGCAGGACGTCGGCGTGGGCCTCCCGGTCGTGGATGACGAGGGCCTTGTTCCGGCGCTTGGCGATCTCGATGTGGGCGCGGAAGGAACGCTCCTGCGCGGCCACGCCCTCGGGGCCGGTGCGGAAGTAGTCCAGGCCGGTCTCGCCGACGGCCCGTACGTACGGCAGGGCGGCCAGCCGGTCGATCTCGGCGAGGGCCTCGTCGAGGGCCGCGTCCCCGCCGGGGGTGCGGGCGCCCTGGCGGGACCATCCTCCCCCAGCCCCAGGGGGCTGGGAGGTGCCCCCAGGATCGCCGAGGACGATCCGGGGCGCCTCGTTGGGGTGCAGGGCGACGGCCGCGTACACGTTGTCGTACCGGGCGGCCGTCTCGGCGGCCCACAGGGAGCCCTTCAGGTCGCAGCCGACCTGGACGACCGTGGTGACGCCGACGGCGGCGGCCTTCGTCAGGGCCTCCTCGACGGTGCCGGACTGCATGTCGAGGTGGGTGTGCGAGTCCGCGACCGGGACCGGCAGGGGCTCGGGCAGCGGCGGCGGGGCGTCCTTGGAACTCATGGCCCGATCGTACGAGGGCCATGAGTCCGCCCGCCAAGGCGTACCGCGGCGCCGCGCCCGACCGCTCCGCTAGCGCCGGGAGCGGAAGGGATGCAGCAGGTCGGAGAGGTGCCAGTGGTGCGCGGGCTTCTCCTGCCCGGGACCGGCCGGGGTGTCCTCCGTGAGCTCCTGGCCGATCGGTCCCGCGATGGACACCGGCTTGGTCGACTTCGCCCCGTGGCCGTGCCGTTCGGCGGCGGCCATCAGGTCGAGCACCGAGGACACCTGACCCGAGCGCATGATCCGCACGACGTGACCGCCGCAGTTCATGCAGGTCGGGCTGGACAGCGGGGACGGGACCCGCTCTCCGTCGGCCTTGTAGACGATGAATTCATGACCCTTGGCGTCGATGTGGTGCTCTATCTCGTACGCCTGCTCCCAGCCATAGCCGCATCTCATGCAGGCGAAGGCGTACGCCTCGTGTGCGACGGGCGTTCCGGTGCCGGTGATCTCAGTCATTCCAGCTCCTCTCCACTGGTCCAGTGGACGCCTTTTCCGGCCGGAGCGCATCAGTGGCGGAAAAACCATGGACGCTCTTTGGCGTTTCCTTGCCCTGAGGGGCTTCGGAGGGGCCCGCCGCCGGGTTCCGCTTTGCCTTTCAGATTAGTCCTTTACCGTTTCCAGGGCCTGTCGCCTCCGCGTTCTTTGCCGCCACCACGGCATCGAACACCTCGCGCTTGGGAAGCCCCGCCTCGGCCGCGACCGCCGCGATCGCCTCCTTGCGCCGCTCCCCCGCCTCCTCGCGCACCCGCACCCTGCGCACCAGCTCCTCGGCGTCCAGTTCGGCGGGCGCGGCCTCGGGGGCGCCCTCGACGACGACGGTGATCTCGCCGCGCACGCCCTCGGCCGCCCAGGCCGCGAGCTCGGCGAGCGGGCCGCGCTTGACCTCCTCGTACGTCTTGGTCAGCTCGCGGCAGACGGCGGCCCGGCGGTCGGCGCCGAAGACCTCGGCCATCGCGGCGAGCGTGTCGTCGAGGCGGTGCGGGGCCTCGAAGTACACGAGGGTCCGGCGCTCGTCCGCGACCTCGCGCAGCCGTCCGAGCCGCTCGCCGGCCTTGCGCGGCAGGAAGCCCTCGAAGCAGAAGCGGTCCACGGGCAGCCCGGAAAGGGCGAGCGCGGTGAGCACGGCGGACGGGCCCGGCACGGCCGTGACCTTGATGTCCTGCTCGACGGCGGCCGCGACGAGGCGGTAGCCCGGGTCGGAGACCGAGGGCATCCCGGCGTCCGTGACGAGCAGCACCCGGGCCCCGCCGACGAGCGCCTCGACCAGCTCGGGCGTCCGGGCGGACTCGTTGCCCTCGAAGTAGGACACGACCCGGCCCGTGGTGTGGATGCCGAGCGCGCGGGTCAGCCCGCGCAGCCTTCGGGTGTCCTCCGCGGCCACGATGTCCGCGTTCTCCAGTTCGGTGGCGAGCCGTGGCGGTGCGTCCGCGATGTCGCCGATGGGGGTCCCTGCGAGTACCAGCGTTCCTGTCACACGGGTCATCCTCCCAGCCCGGACAGGCGACGCGCACAGGCGCGTTCCCTACGATGGCGCGGTGACCAGTACCGCACCCGAGGCCCTGGAGGGTCAGCACCCCGTGGCACCCACCGTGGCAGAGCCCTCTACGTGGCAGCGGCGGCTGCGGCAGTTCGGCTACCGGCCGGACACCACGGGCGCCCTCTCCGTCGGCCTGCGGGACCGGCTCGTGCCGCCGTACGCCCGCCCCTCGGAGCGCCTGTGGTCGCTGCTGACCATCGGGCCGGCCGCCGCCGACCGGATCGTGCGCGCCGCCGCCTGGGGCGGACCGCTGCTGGTCGCGCTGGTCGCGGGCGTGCTGCGGTTCTGGAACCTGGGCAAGCCGCACGCGGTGATATTCGACGAGACGTACTACGCCAAGGACTCCTGGGCCCTGATCAACCAGGGGTACGAGGGGGCGTGGCCGAAGGACATCGACAAGACGATCCTGAACGACCCCGGCGCGGTCCTCGTGCCGACCGACCCCGGGTACGTCGTGCACCCGCCGGTCGGCAAGTGGATCATCGGCATCGGCGAGAAGCTGTTCGGCTTCGAGCCCTTCGGCTGGCGCTTCATGGTCGCGCTGCTCGGCACCCTGTCGGTGCTGATGCTGTGCCGGATCGGGCGGCGCCTGTTCCGGTCGACGTTCCTGGGCTGCCTGGCCGGCGTGCTGCTCACCGTGGACGGCCTGCACTTCGTGATGAGCCGCACGGCGCTGCTCGACCAGGTCCTGATGTTCTTCGTGCTGGCGGCCTTCGGCTGTCTGGTCGTCGACCGGGACAAGGCGCGGGCCCGGCTCGCGGCGGGCCTGCCCGAGGACGACCAGGGCCTGCTGCGGCCGGACGCCTCGGTCGCGGAGAAGCTGCGGCTCGGCTGGCGCCCGTGGCGGCTCGCGGCCGGCGTGATGCTCGGCCTGGCGGCCGGCACCAAGTGGAACGGCCTCTACATCATGGCCGCGTTCGGCCTGATGACCGTCCTGTGGGACATCGGCGCCCGCCGCACGGCCGGCGCGATCCGCCCGTACACGGCGGTCCTCAAGCGCGACCTGCTGCCGGCCTTCGTCTCCGTCGTCCCGGTGGCGATCGGCACCTACCTGCTCTCCTGGACCGGCTGGATCGTCACCGACAAGGGCTACTTCCGCAACTGGGCCGCCGAGCAGGACAAACTGAACGGCGGCGGCACCTGGAGCCTGCTCCCGGACTGGCTGCGCAGCCTGTGGCACTACGAGACCGAGGTCTACAAGTTCCACGTCGGGCTGAACTCGCCGCACACCTACGAGTCCAACCCGTGGAGCTGGATCGTCCTCGGCCGCCCGGTCTCCTACTTCTACGAGTCCCCCGCCCCCGGCCAGTCCGGCTGCCCGGCGAGCGCGAGCGACAAGTGCGCCCAGGAGGTCCTGGCGCTCGGCACGCCGCTGCTGTGGTGGGCGGCCTGCTTCGCGATCCTGTACGTGCTGTGGCGCTGGGTGTTCCGCCGCGACTGGCGGGCGGGCGCGATCGCCTGCGGCATCGCGGCCGGCTGGGCGCCGTGGTTCCTCTACCAGGAACGCACCATTTTCCTTTTCTACGCGGTGGTGTTCGTCCCGTTCCTGTGCCTCGCGGTGGCGATGATGATCGGGGCGATCGTGGGACCGGCGGGTTCCTCGGAAAGAAGGCGCACTTTCGGGGCAGTGGCCGCGGGAGTGCTCGTTCTCCTCATCATCTGGAATTTCATCTATTTCTGGCCCTTGTACACCGGGCAGGCGATCCCGATTCAGGGCTGGCGGAACCGGATGTGGCTCGACACCTGGGTGTAGCGGGAAACAGACGTTCCGGTCGCTTTCCGGTAACGACCGTTCCCGCTGTCACTCCTGCCCCCTAGGCTGCCCAACGGCCACACCTGGGGGAGGGAGGCGCAACCATGCGCAGTGGTGTGAAGGTCGCGGTCGTCGGCGGGGTCTTCGTCGTCGTGGCGAGCGGGGTCGGGTACGGGGGATACAACCTCTGGACCGGGATCACCGGAGGAACGGCGGGAGCGGACCCGAGGTCCGCTTCGGCTCCGAAGTCGGGTCCGGTCACCCCGGACGAGGTGACGACGACGGCGAAGGACTTCCTCGCCGCCTGGGCCGGCGGCGAGTCCGACCGGGCCGCGCAGCTGACCGACGACCCGGTCGGCTCGGGCCCCGCCCTGCTGGGCTTCCGCGAACAGGCCAAGGTCTCCGCGGTGACGATCAGCCCCGGGACGGCGACGGGCACGACGGTGCCGTTCACGGTGCGGGCCACCGTCACGTACGAGGGCGTCTCCAAGCCCTGGACGTACAGCTCGCGGCTCACCGTGGTCCGCGGGGCCACCACCGGGCGCCCGCTGGTCGACTGGAAGCCGGCCGTGCTGCACCCGAAGCTGAACTCGGCGTCGGCCTCGATCCGCACCGGCGCGGCGAAGACGGCGGCGATCGAGGCCCTCGACCGCAAGGGCCGGGTCCTCACAGCGGAGAAGTACCCGTCGCTCGGCCCGGTCCTGGACCAGCTGCGCCAGCGGTACGGCGCGCTGGCGGGCGGCAAGCCGGGCGTGGAGACCTTCGTCGACTCGGGCGTCGAGGGCGTGCCCGACACGCCCCTCCTCACCCTCGCCGAGGGCGAGCCCGGCAAGCTGGAGACGACGATCGACGCCGAGGTGCAGGCGGCGGCCGAGCGGGGCGTGCGGCGGTACGGCACGGCGTCCGTGGTCGCGATCCAGCCGTCCACCGGCGCGGTACGGGCGGTCGCCAACAGCCCGGCGAACGGCTTCAACGCGGCCTTCGAGGGCAAGAAGATGCCCGGCTCCACCATGAAGATCGTCACCGCGGCGCTGCTCCTGGAGAAGGGCCTGGTCAAGGCCGACCAGGTCACCGAGTGCCCGGAGACCGCCCTCTACCAGGGCCGCACCATCGGGAACCTGAACGGCTTCTCGCTGGCCGGCGCGACCTTCGCGGAGAGCTTCGCGCGGTCCTGCAACACCGCCTTCATCAAGAAGATCGACGACGTGGAGAAGACCGAGGGCGACGACTTCGGGCTGGCCCGCGAGGCCGGGGAGGTCTTCGGCATCGGCCTGGAGTGGAAGACCGGCATCCGTTCCACCGACGGCTCGGTACCCCAGGAGACCGGCGGCGCCGCCGCGGAGCAGTACATCGGGCAGGGCACCGTCCAGATGAACCCGCTGAACATGGCGTCCATCACGGCCACCGCGAAGAGCGGCACCTTCAAGCAGCCGTACCTGGTCGCCCAGGACCTGGACGACCGCACGTTCGCCCGCGCCGAACGGAAGCTGTCGCCCTCGGCGGCCCGACAGCTGCGCGACATGATGCGGCGCACCGCGACGGCGGGCTACGGCACGGCGACCGGAGCGATGGCCTCGGTCACCGGCGACAAGGGCGCCAAGACCGGCTCGGCCGAGGTCGGCGGCCAGGAGACCTCGGACTCCTGGTTCACGGCCTTCGCCGACGACCTGGCGGTGGCGGCCTTCGCGGAGGGCGCCGGCCACGGCGCGACGGCGGCGGGGCCGATCGTGGCGGGGGTGCTGAACGCGGACTAGGCGGGGGCGCCCGGGGCGCCGGGTGCGGGGTCGCCGGGGCGCCAGGCGCTGGGCCGCCTGGTGCCCGGCCGCTGGATCCCGGGCGCCAGGCGCCCTCGGCGCCCTCGGCGCCAGGCCGCCGTAACCCGGTCGCATGCCTCGTACACGTACCGCTAGCGTGACGGTCCATGACGACGTCACACGCCGATGCCCACCCCCAGTTCGCCGCCGCCCTGAAGGAGTTGGGGCTCGACGTCGAGATCCGGCGCTTCCCGGACGAGACGCGGACCGCGCAGCAGGCCGCCGACGCCATCGGCTGCGCGGTCTCGGAGATCGTGAAGTCGCTGGTCTTCGTGGCATGGGAGTCCCCCCTGCTCGAGCGAAGTCGAGAGCTCGGGGGAGGGGTGCCCGTGCTGGTCCTCATGGACGGCGCCTCGCGGGTGGACCTGGAACGGGTCCGGGCCGAGCTCGGCGCGGCGGAGGTGACCCGCGCCGACGCGCGCCTGGTCCGGGAGACGACGGGCTACGCGATCGGCGGCGTCCCGCCCTTCGGGCACCGCACCCGCACCCGGGTCCTCGCCGACCGCGGGCTGCTCGACCACGCGGTGGTGTGGGCGGCGGCCGGCACCCCGCACACCGTCTTCGCCCTGGACCCCGGGACGCTGATCGCGCACGCGGGCGGCACGCCGGTGGACGTCCGGGAGCGTACGGCGTGACGCCCCTCGTCGTCGCGGCCGTACTGATCGCGGCGGTGACGCACGCCAGTTGGAACGCGATAGCCGCCCGCATCCAGGACCAGCTGCTCTCCTTCACCCTGATATCCGGCGGCGGCGCCCTGATCGGCGCCGTGACCGCCTGCTTCGTGCCGCTTCCGGCGGCGGGGGCGTGGCCGTACCTGGTCGCGTCGGCCGTGCTGCACGTGGCGTACTACGCGCTGCTGATGAAGTCGTTCGCGCTCGGCGACTTCGGCCAGATGTACCCGATCGCCCGGGGCACGGCACCGCTCGTGGTGACCCTGCTCGCCGCGGTGTTCGTCGCCGAGATCCCGTCCGCCGAGCAGCTCGCCGGCGTCGCGGTGGCCTGCGCGGGCCTCACCGGCCTCGCCCTGTGGGGCATCCGCGGCAAGGGCGCCCGCCCGCACTGGCCGGCCCTGCTGGCGGCGGGCGCGACGGGCCTGTCCATCGCCGCGTACACGGTCGTGGACGGCGTCGGCGTCCGCGCCTCGGAGAACCCGCTCGGCTACATCGCCTGGCTGATGCTCCTGGAGGGCCTGGTCATCCCCGCCTACGCCCTGCACCGCCGCCGCGCCGCCCTGGCCGCCGAACTCCGCCCGTACGCCGCCCGCGGCCTCCTCGGCGCGGCCCTCTCGGTCGGCGCCTACGCCCTCGTCCTGTGGGCCCAGACCAAGGCCCCCCTCGCCCCGATCGCGGCCCTGCGCGAGTCCTCCATCATCGTGGGCGCGGCCATCGGCGCCCTCCTCTTCAAGGAACGCTTCGGCGGCCCGAGGATCGCGGCGGCGGGGCTGATGGTGGTGGGCATCGGGTTGATGCTGTACGCGAGTTGAGCGGCCGGCAGCGGCCCGCTCAGGACTCCGAGGCCGCTTCCTGCGCGGCCATCACCTCGTCCCCGTGCGCGAAGGCCCAGGCGCCCGCCGCCTCGATGGGGGCCAGGAAGGTGCGGCCCAGCGGGGTGAGGCGGTAGGTGACGCGGGCCGGTGCGGCCGGGTCCGTGCGGCGGTCGACCAGGCCGTTGAACTGCAGTCTGCGCAGGGTCTCCGTGAGGACCTTGGAGCTGATGCCCCCGATGCGTTCCCGGAGTTCGACCGGGCGCAGGGGGGCGTCGCGCAGGGCCCAGAGGACCACGGCGTTCCAGGTGTTGGAGAGCAGGTCGAAGGCGAGGCGGGCGCGGCAGTCGGCGAGGAAGGCGTCGGTCGTCACGTACCGAATGGTGCCCGAGCGGCCCTCTAGCGTCGGTGTGAACGAGGCAATCCGGCGTGGTGGAAGGGATGGTTGGGGATGCGGATCGGTGTGCTGGGGACGGGGAACATGGCCGACGCGCTGGCCGGGCACTGGGTGCGGGCCGGGCACGAGGTGACCTTCGGCGGGCGGGACGTCGGCCGGGCCGAGCGGCTCGCGGCCCGGGTCGGAGGCGGTGCGCGGGCCGGCGGGCTGCGTGCGGCCGTCGACGCCGGTCAGGACGTGGTGCTGGTCGCGCTGCCCTTCGGGGCGGGGGCCGAGGTGGTGCGGGGGCTGCGCGCGGAGCTGGCGGGCACGGTGCTGCTCGACTGCTCCAACCCGGTCGGGGCGGGCTTCCGGCTGCTGACGGGCGGGGGGCCGTCGGCGGCGGAGTCGCTGGCCGCGGCGGCGCCGGGGGCGCGGGTGGTCAAGGGGTTCAACCTCTGCCACGAGGACGTCTGGCGCATGCGGCCGCCCGTCTTCGACGGGCGGCCGCTGGCCGTGCCGCTCTGTGGGGACGACGCGGCGGCCCTGCGGCGGGTAGGGGAGTTGGTGCGCGCTGTGGGGTGCGAGCCCGTGGCCGGGGGCGGTCTCGAACGGGCGGCTCTGCTGGAGGCGACCGCCGCCCTGTTCATCGGGCTGTGGGTCGGCGAGAGGGCGGACGCCCAGGCGATCGCGCCTCCGCTGGCCTACGCGGCGGGGCCGGGCGGGGCGGGTGCGCCGGGCGGGGCCAGATGAGGCGGGCCTGACGGGTTTGACGGGCCTGACGGGTCTGAGGCCGGATCAGGCGGGGCGGGTGCGCCAGGCGAGGCGGGTGCGCCGGGTGGGCCCGCGTGAGCTGGGCGGGGCCGGAGTGGGCCGTGGGCTCAGTGTGAGGTGGGGAGTTCGGGTCAATCCGGGCGGTCAAGCGGAAGGCGCACTCCACATCCCAAACTCGACGACAAGACCCTTATCGGCCACCTATCTTCCTGATCAAGATCGCGTACGCCGCCCCGTGCCGCGTACGCCCGCCTACGAGGGAGATCACATGATCAGGTCGCGCGTCCTGGGCACCGCCCTGGCCACCGCCGCGCTGACGGCCACCGCGCTCGTCGGCTCCGCCTCCACCGCCGCCGCGGTGTACGTGGAGCCGCAGCCCGCCTTCCACCTCAAGAACGCCTACGGCGGCAAGTGCGTCGCCCTGCAGGGGACCGAGAACCTCAACATCCCGTTCGCCTGGGACTGCCTGGACTACGGCGACCAGTACTGGATATTCGACGACACCAACGCCCCGACCCCGGGCGTCTACCAGCTCAAGAACCGCAACAGCGGCAAGTGCCTCGTCGTGCAGGGGTCCGACAACGGCAAGGTCCCGATCCAGTTCGACTGCCTGAACTTCGCGGACCAGTTCTGGCAGAAGGTCGCCACCGAGAACCCGGACGTCTTCAAGCTGAAGAACTTCAACAGCGGCAAGTGCCTGGCGTTGCAGGGCACCGAGAACGACCGGAACCCGTTCCAGTACGACTGCGAGGACTACGCGGACCAGGGCTGGTACATCCGCTAGAGCGCCGCCCGCACCGCCCGCACCAGCGCCTGCGCGCGCGGATCGGCCGTGACCGTCTTGCGCATGCCGTTGGTGACGTAGCCGAAGGCGATCCCCGACTCGGGGTCGGCGAAGCCCAGCGAGCCGCCCCGGCCCGGGTGGCCGAAGGAGCTCGGGCCGAGCAGCGGCGAGGCCGGGCCGTGCAGCATGTGGCCGAGGCCGAAGCGGGTGCCGACCAGCAGCACGCGGTCGGCGCCCGCCGACTCCTCGGTGCGGGCCAGCGTCGTCGTCGCCGGGGCGAAGAGCCGCGCGGCGCCGTCGACCGGACCGAGCGTCGCGGCGTAGAAGCGGGCCAGCGCGCCGGCCGTGGCCACGCCCGCCGAGCCGGGCAGTTCGGCCGCCCGGTACACCGGGTCGTTCTCGTCGGGCGCGGGCTCGATCACCCCGAAGGCCCGCCGGGTGAGCGACTCCGGGTCCTTGTACGCGTCGGAGACCGCGCGCTTGGGGCGCAGCCTGAGCGCGCCGCTGTCGGCCGGCTCCAGCTCCTCGACCGGGCCGAGCCGCCCGACCCGGTGGGCCTCGGCCTCGGGGAGTCCTATCCACAGGTCGAGGCCGAGCGGGGCGGCGATCTCCTCGGCCACCCAGCGGCCTATCGTGCGGCCGGTGGCCCGGTGGACCAGGCCGCCGAGCAGCCAGCTGAAGGTGTGGGCGTGGTAGCCGTGGGCCGTGCCCGGCTCCCAGACGGGCGCCTGGGCCGCGATGGCGGCGGTCGCCGTCGGCAGGTCGACCGCCTCGGCCAGGGTCAGCGGGCGGTCGAGGACGGGGACGCCCGCGCGGTGCGCGAGCAGCTGCCGCACGGTCACCCGCTCCTTGCCGGCCGCCTTGAACTCGGGCCAGTACGTGGCGACCGGGGCGTCCAGGTCGAGCTGCCCGCGCTGGTGGAGCAGCAGCGGCACGGCGGCGGCGACGCCCTTGGTGGCGGAGCGGACGACCTGCGCGGTGTCCTTCGTCCAGGGCTCCTCGCCCTCGACGTCCTTCGTGCCCGCCCACAGGTCGACGACCTTCGCGCCGTCCCGGTAGACGGTGACGGCCGCGCCCCGCTCGCCGCGCTGCTCGAAGTTGCGCAGGAACGCGTCCCTGACCGGCTCGAAACCGGCCCCCACCGTGCCCCGGACGTCCGCCTGACCCACCTGACCCACGCTTCCTCTCGTCGTTCGACCCCCCATGGTGCAACGTGCGGGGCGAGCGGCCGATTCCGGGGTTCAGGCCACCGAGCTCGGCACGAAGCCGTAGGGCAGTTCGAGCCGGTGCCGGGCCATGAGCTCCTCGTCGGTGAGGATGTCGGCGGTCCGTCCGTCGGCGGCGATCACGCCCTCGCTGAGGATCACCGCGCGCGGGCAGAGCTCCAGGGCGTACGGCAGGTCGTGGGTGACCATCAGGACGGTGACGTCCAGGGAGCGCAGGATGTCGGCGAGCTCGCGGCGCGAGGCCGGGTCCAGGTTGGAGGAGGGCTCGTCGAGGACGAGGATCTCCGGCTCCATCACGAGGACGGTCGCGACGGCGACCCGGCGGCGCTGTCCGAACGAGAGGTGGTGCGGGGGCCGGTCGGCGAACTCCGCCATGCCGACCCGTTCCAGGGCCCGGTGGACGGCCGCCTCCAGCTCCGCGCCCCGGAGGCCCGCGGCGGCCGGGCCGAAGGCGACGTCCTCGCGGACGGTCGGCATGAAGAGCTGGTCGTCGGGGTCCTGGAAGACGATGCCGACCCGGCGCCTGATCTCGGCGAGGTTCTTCTTGGCGACCGGCAGCCCGGCGACGGTGACGCCGCCCGCGCCGCCGGTGAGGATGCCGTTGAGGTGGAGGACGAGGGTGGTCTTGCCGGCGCCGTTGGGGCCGAGCAGGGCGACCCGCTCGCCGCGCCCGACGGTGAGGTCCACGCCGAACAGGGCCTGGTGGCCGTCGGGGTAGGCGTACGCGAGGCCGCGCACGTCCAGCGAGGCCGACGGGCCCGACGCGGGGGACGAGGGGGGTGTGGTCATAGCGTCCATCCGAGGAGGCAGATCAGGAGGGCGGCGAGCGGCAGCGCGGCGGCGTACCGCCACTGGGCGGGGGTGGCGGTGACCTCGTCGATGACCGGCATGGAGCCGGTGTAGCCGCGGCTGACCATCGCGAGGTGGACCCGCTCGCCACGCTCGTAGGAGCGGATGAAGAGGGCGCCGGCCGACTTGGCGAGGACGCCCCAGTGCCGTACGCCGCGGGCCTCGAAGCCGCGCGAGCGGCGGGCGATGGACATCCGGCGCA
The DNA here is from genome assembly GCF_040683955.1 of Streptomyces sp. NPDC093111. Lineage (NCBI taxonomy): Bacteria > Bacillati > Actinomycetota > Actinomycetes > Kitasatosporales > Streptomycetaceae > Streptomyces > Streptomyces sp. NPDC093111. The sequence goes on from NZ_JBFBNW010000007.1 coordinate 143,889, forward strand.
TCTCGTCGGTGATCACGTCCCCGTAGCGGATCATGAAGGTGGCGATCTGTACGAGCAGCGGGGGCAGCCGCAGCCGCTGGAGGCCGAGGAGCAGGGCGCGCAGCTCGGTGGTGGCGGCGAGCAGCACGGAGGCGGCGACGCCGAGGGTGCCCTTGGCGAGGACGTTCCAGGCGCCCCACAGGCCGGGGACGGAGAGCGGGACACCGAGGACGGTGGTCTGCTCGCCGGGCACCACGAAGGGCATGAGCACCGCGAAGGCCACGAACGGGATCTCGATGAGCAGCCGCTTCAGCAGGAATCCGGCCGGCACCCGGGCCCGGCCGGCGACCACGCCGAGCAGCACGGCGTACCCGGCGAAGGCCCAGACCGCCTCGCGCGGGGTGGAGACGACCACCACGACGAAGGCGAAGACGGCCGCCAGCTTGGTGTGCGGGGGCAGCCCGTGGACCGGCGAGTCGGCCCGCCGGTAGAGCTTGTGGGCGTGCCCCGCGCCCATCAGGCGTCCGCGTTCGCGGGGACGGCGGGGTTCGCGTTCCGGCGGCGGCGCACGACCCAGAAGGCGCCGCTGCCGACGGCGAGGGTCGCGCCCACGCCGATCACGCCGGCGAGGCCGCCGGACAGCCGGGCGTCGCCGACGTCCTTGACGCCGTAGTCGGCGAGCGGGGAGTCGGCCGCCGCGTGCGGCTGGACCTTGCTGTCGATGCCCTTGTCGGCGGCGACCTTCTCCAGGCCGTCCGGGCTGGCGGAGGCGTAGAAGGAGACGAAGCCGGCGAGGACGAGGGCGGTGACGACGCCGCCGATCCACAGCTTCTTCGAGGAGGCGGGGGCGGCGGGGGCGGCCGGGGCGGTGGCGGGCGTGGTGACCGGGGCGGCGTCGATCAGCGCACCGCCCACGCGCAGCTTGAGGGGCGCGGTCAGGCCGCGCGCGCCGTGCACGAGGTCGGGCCGGACGGCGATGACCGCGCCGACGGTGAGCATGGTGATGACGGCCTCGCCGACGCCGATGAGGACGTGGACGCCGACCATCGCGGTGAGGACCTTGGTGATCGGCACGTCGGTGGTGCCGCCGAGCGCGTAGATCCCGGTGAAGGCGGTGGCCGCGGCCGGTACGGAGACCAGCGCGGCGACGAAGGAGGCGATCGTCACGGAGCGGCGGGTGCGCGGCAGCGCGAGGACCAGGCCGCGGAAGAGCGCGTACGACACGACGACCGTGACCACGCCCATGACGGTGACGTTCACGCCGAGGGCGGTGAGGCCGCCGTCGGCGAACAGGACGCCCTGCATGAGCAGGACGACGGCTATGCAGAGCACGCCGGTGTAGGGGCCGACGAGGATGGCGGCCAGCGCCCCGCCGAGAAGATGCCCGCTTGTTCCGGCGGCGACGGGGAAGTTGAGCATCTGCACGGCGAAGATGAAGGCCGCGACGAGGCCGGCCAGCGGCGCGGTCCGCTCGTCGAGCTCCTTGCGGGCGCCGCGCAGGCTGACGGCGACGGCGCCGGCGGCGACGACACCGGCCACGGCCGATACGGGAGCGTTGATGAATCCGTCAGGTACATGCACGTCCCGCATCATAGAGCGCTCCTGCGAAGAGCTTGCAAGAGCGTGGAGAGCACAAAAGAGGCGGGCTCACCCGGCGCATGCGCCGGGATATATGGGACATTAGAGAGCAAATGCGATGAGTGTGATGAGCACGATGAGCATGAGGAGCCGTTCGATGACGCGCGCCACGGATGACCACGCCACCCCCACCGTCCGTACCGTCCGTACCGCCCTGGCCGCCCCCGCCTCCCAGGCCACCCCCGCCACCCCCGCTACCCGCACCGGCCGCTCCTCCCCGGCGTACGCGGTCGAGGAGAGCGCCAGGGGGCGGGTCGTCACCGACGCCCCCCTCTCCCGCCCCGTACCGGTCGTCCTCCGCTACGACGCCGGCTTCTCCCCCGCGACCGTCCGCTTCGTCTTCCCCGGCGACATCGAGTGGTCCTTCCCGCGCGCGCTCCTGGAGACCGGGCTGCGCGGACCCACCCGGCGCGGGGACATCGAGGTCTGGCCCTGCGGCCGGGTCCAGACGGTCGTCGAGTTCCACAGCGTCGACGGGGTGGCCGTCGTGCAGTTCGACACGACGGCCCTGACGCGCTTCCTCCGGCACACCTACGCCGCCACCGCGTCGCGTACGACACGGTGACGGCGCGGGGTCGCGTCGGCTCCCCGTCCCCACAGGTCCCGGCGCGGTCCGGGGCCCGCCGCCCGCTCGAGCGGCGGCCCCGGAGTGCGTGAGGTCAGGCGGAGACCAGCTCCTTCGGCTCCTCGTCGGCGCCGCCGGCGTCCCGGGCGGCCAGCGCCTCGCCCTCGACGTCCACGTTGGGCAGCACGCGGCCGAGCCACTTCGGCAGCCACCACGCCTTGTGACCGAGGAGCGCGAGCACCGCCGGGACGATCGCCATGCGGACCACGAACGCGTCGAAGAGGACGGCGACGGCCAGACCGAAGCCGATCATCTTGATCATCTGGTCGTCCATGCCGATGAAGCCGGAGAAGACCGCGATCATGATCACCGCGGCGGCGGTGACCACCCGGGCGCTGTGCCGGAAGCCGGTCACGATCGCCTCGCCGGGGCGCGCCCCGTGGACGTACGCCTCGCGCATCCGGGTGACCAGGAACACCTCGTAGTCCATGGCCAGACCGAAGACCACGCCCACCATGAAGATCGGCATCATCGACATGATCGGGCCGGTCTGCTCGACCCCGAACAGGCTGCCGAGCCAGCCCCACTGGAAGACCGCGACGACCGCGCCGAGGGCGGCGACCACGGAGAGCAGGAAGCCGAGGGCCGCCTTCAGCGGGACCAGGATTGAGCGGAAGACCACCATCAGGAGCAGGAAGGCGAGTCCGACGACCAGCGCCAGGTAGGGCAGCAGCGCGTCGTTCATCTTCTGCGAGAAGTCGATGTTCATCGCGGTGGCGCCGGTGACCAGGACCTCGTCGCCGGTCGCGCCGCGGATGTCGTGCACCAGCGTCTCGGTGTCGACGGAGGACGGGCGGTCCTTCGGGATCACCGTGATCATCGCGGCGTCGCCGGCCTTGTTCGGGGTCGGCGGGGTGACCGCGACGACGCCGTCGAGGCCCTTGATCGTGTCCACGGTCCTGTCGGCGGTCGCCTTGTCGCCGTCGACGACGACGAGCAGCGGGCCGTTGAAGCCGGGCCCGAAGCCCTCGGAGAGCAGGTCGTAGGCGCGCCGCTCGGTGGCGGAGACGGGCTTGACGCCGTCGTCGGGCAGGCCCATCTCCAGGGAGGCGGCCGGCACGGCGATCGCGCCGAGGCCGAGGATGCCGACGAGCAGCACGAACACGGGGCGGCGGATGACGAAGCGGGCCCAGCGGGTGCCGCCGTTCGGCTTGTCGGCCGCCTCGGCGCCGTCGGCGGGCGTCTTCGCGCCCTTGCGCGCCTTGCGGCCCACGACCTTGTCGCCGGCGAAGCCCAGCAGGGCCGGGATCAGGGTGAGCGCGATCAGTACGGCGATCACGACCGTGCCGGCGGCGGCAAAGCCCATCTTCGTCAGCATCGGGATGTTGACGACGGCCAGGCCGACCAGCGCGATGACCACGGTGAGTCCGGCGAAGACCACGGCGGAGCCGGCGGTGCCGACGGCGCGCCCGGCGGCCTCCTCCTTCGCACGGCCCTCGGCGAGCTCCGCGCGGTAGCGGGAGACGATGAACAGGGCGTAGTCGATGCCGACGGCGAGGCCGATCATCATCGCGAGGGTGGAGGTGGTGGAGCCGAGGTCCAGGACGTTGGCGAGCGCGGTGATCGTCGAGACGCCGATGCCGACGCCGATGATCGCGGTGAGCAGCGGCAGTCCGGCGGCCACCAGCGAGCCGAAGGTGATGACGAGCACGATGCCCGCGATGACCACGCCGACGATCTCGCCCGCGCCGGTCTCCGGCATGCTCTGGAGCGCGTCGCCGCCGATCTCGACGGTCAGGCCCTGGCCCTGCGCGGCGTGCCCGGCCTCCTTGAGGGCGTCACGGGTCTCGTCGGTCAGCTCCATCCCGCTGACCTTGTAGGAGACCGAGACGTAGGCGATCCGGCCGTCCTGCGAGACGGCCTGCGCGGTGTACGGGTCGGTGACCCGGGCGACCTGGGAGGAGCTCGACTTCAGGGCGGCGACGGTCTCCTCGACCTTCGCCTTGTTGGCCGGCGTCTTCATGGTCTGGCCGGCCGGGGCCTCGAAGACCACCCGGGCGGTGGCGCCGTCGGCGCTGCCGCCGGGGAAGCGCTCTTCGAGCAGGTCGAAGGCGCGCTGGGCCTCGGTGCCGGGGATCGAGAAGGAGCTGGAGGTCGCGGCGGGCGCGGTGGCGGCGCCGACGCCGGCGAGGGCGAGGAGCGCCACCCAGAGCAGGGCGACGAGCCGTCGGCGCCGGAAGGCGGAACGGCCGAGCTTGTAGAGGAACGTGGCCACGGGGGCGTACTCCCGGTGTTGAGTGGGACAGGGCATGGGGAGCCGGCCCGACGGCGTGAGCGGTGCGCAGCGTCAGGGGGTACGGGTGCGGACGGTCCGGTGGTACCGGCCGGGGAGCCGGTGCGGACGCGTCTGCGGTTCCGGCCGGGAAGGCCGGTGCGTCAGGCGCCGAGTGAGGGGAGCACCACGGCGTTGACGTAGGCGCTGAGGAAGGCGGCGTCGACCGGCTGATCCTCGATCAGCGGGCGGGCGACGAACGCTCCGATCAGCATGTGGGGCAGGAGCTTGAGCGCCGGGTTGTCGGCGGCGATCTCTCCCCTGCGGACGGCCCGCTGGAGCACCTCGTCGAGGCTGTCCATCTCGGGTTCGACGAGCAGCTCGCGCATGGCGCGGAGCAGGTCGGGGTTGTTGTGGACGGCGTGGGCCAGACCCCGCATCAGCGCGGTGTCCTTCTCCAGCCGGCAGTCGTCGGTCCGTTGCAGCATCACGTCGAAGTCACCGCGCAGGCTGCCGGTGTCGATCTCGGCGAGCTTGACCGGCTTGTCATGGCGCAGCGCCATGACGACGAGGTGCGGCTTGCTCCCCCACTGGCGGTAGAGGGTGGCCTTGCTGCATCGGGTACGGGCGGCGACGGCGTCCATGGTGAGGGCGTCGTAGCCGACCTCGCGCAGCAGTTCGAGCACGGCCGTGTAGAGCTCGGCCTCCCTTTCGGGGGTGAGCCTGCTGGCCATGACCGGCCTCCTGTCCCGACGGGGGTTCACGTGGTTCGGTGACGCGGTTCCGTGCGGGCGGGACCCGAACGAAACCGTTTCGTACACCACGACGATACCCACCGCCCCTACGAAACGAAACCGTTTCGTACGTGTCCTGGGCCACACCACGGGCACCCGCCGGGACCTCACCGGCACCCCACGGGCACCCCGCCGAGACCCCACCGGCACCCCGCCGCTCCCGCCGTTCCCCGCCCGGGAATCCCGACTCGACCACACGTACGAGTTGCCGCGCCCCCTTCGCGCGGAAAGCATGAGGAGGTGAGTGACGACCTCGCGTATCTCCGCTTCCCGCACCTCCACGACGAGCTGCTGTGCTTCGTCACCGAGGACGACCTCTGGGTCTCCCCCCTCGTGCCCGAGGGCCACCGCCCCGGCCGCGCCTGGCGGGTCACCGTCGACCGGACGCGGGTCGGGCCCCCGCGCTTCTCCCCCGACGGGCGCCACCTCGCGTACACGAGCTGGCGCAGCCTCGACCCCGAGATCCACCTCGCGCCGGTCGACGGCGGCCCGGCCCGGCGGCTGACCTACTGGGGGTCCACCGACACCCGGGTCTGCGGCTGGTCGCCGCCCGACAAGGACGGCCGGTCCGACATCCTCGCCGTCTCCTCGCACGGGCAGCCCTTCTCGTACTACTCCTGGGCCTACAGCGTCCCCACCGACGGCACCCCCGGCGGCCGGATGCCCTGGGGCCCGGTCTCCGACATCGCCGTCGCCGACCTGGGCGAGGACGCCTCCGGCGCCGAGGGCCCCGGAGGGCAGCGCCGCACCCTGCTGCTCACCGGGCGCCCGCCGCACGAGCCGGCCTCCTGGAAGCGCTACCGGGGCGGCGCGACGGGGCGGCTCTGGCTGCACGGCGTACGGCTCCTCGAAGAGCTCGGCGGGCAGCTCGAAGCCCCCCTGTTCGTCGCCGCGCCCGAGGCCGAGGGCGGCCACCGGATCGCCTTCCTCTCCGACCACGAGGGCATCGGCAACCTCTACTCCTGCCGCCCCGACGGCACCGGACTGCGCCGCCACACCGACCACGACGAGTTCTACGCCCGGCACGCCTCCAGCGACGGGCGCCGGGTCGTCTACCAGTGCGCCGGCGAACTGTGGATCGTCGACGACCTGAGCGCCGGCGCGCAGCCGCGCCGCCTGGAGGTCCGGCTCGGCGGGCCCCGCGCCGGCCGCCGCCCCTACCAGGTGCCGGCCGCCCACCACGTCGACGCGCTCTCCGTGGACGAGACCGGGCGGGCCAGCGCCGTCTCCGTGCGCGGCAGCCTCTACTGGCTGACCCACCGCGACGGCCCGGCCCGCACCATCGCCGACACCCCGGGCGTACGGGTCAGGCAGCCCGAGATGCTGGGCAGCGGCGGGCAGGTCGCGTACGTCACCGACGCGGAGGGCGAGGACGCCATCGAGATCGCGACCCTCCCGCGCGCCAGCGGCGACCGGGAGCCGCGCCGGCTCGCCGCGGGCCGGCTCGGCCGCGTCGAGGAGCTGGTCTCCGACCCGGACGGCGAACGGCTGGCCATCGCCTCCAACGACGGCCGGTTGCTGCTGATCGCGACGACCGAGGAGGAGGGTGAGGACGAGGAGGAAGTGGCGGGCGGGGAGGCCGCCCGCGCCGGGGCCACCCCTTCCGACGCCGGGGACGCCGGGGACGCCGTGACGGGCGCAGCCACCGCAACCACCCCAGCCGAGACGGCCGGCACAAGCACCAGCACAGGATCAGTCACCGCCTCCGCTCCCGAAGCCCCCGACCAGGTCACCGAGCTCATCCGCTCCGTCAACGGCCCCGTCCGCGACCTGGCGTTCTCCCCCGACGGCGCCTGGCTCACCTGGTCCCACCCGGGCATCGGGCGTTCCCTGCGGTCCATCAAGATGGCCCGGATCTCCGGGCCCGGCGCCCCCATGATCGTCGACGTCACCAACGGGCGCTTCGAGGACGAGAACCCGGTCTTCACCAGCGACGGGCGCTACCTCGCCTTCCTCTCCTGGCGGGGCTTCGACCCGGTGTACGACGTCCACACCGGCGACCTGTCCTTCCCGCTGGGCTGCCGCCCCTACCTCGTACCGCTCAACTCGGCGACCCCGTCCCCGTTCGCGCTGCTGCCCGACGGGCGGCCCGCGGCGGGCGGCATGGACCCGGTCGACGAGGAGGCGGGCACCGGCGACGGCACGGTGACCGTCGAGACCGAGGGGCTCGCCGACCGGGTCACGCCCTTCCCGGTCACCGCCTCCAAGTACTCGGCGCTGTACCCGGTGGCCGGCGGCGGTCTGGTCTGGCTGCGCTGGCCGATCTCCGGCGCGCTCGGCGAGACCTTCGCCAACCCCTCGGACCCCTCGCCCCGGCCCACGCTGGAGCACTACAACATCACCAAGGCCCGCAAGACCGAACTCGTCACCCACCTCGACTGGTTCGCGGTCAGCGGCGACGCCTCCCGGCTCGTCGTCGTCGACGAGGGCGAACTGCGCGCCGTCCCCGCCAACGAGCCCGGCGACTCCGACTCGACCGTCTACCTGGACCTGCGGCGCATCGTGCACGAGGTGGACCCGGCGGCGGAGTGGCGGCAGGCCTTCGACGAGGCCGGCCGGATCGTCCGCGCCTACTTCTGGGAGCCCGGCATGGGCGGCGTGGACTGGACGGCGGTGCTCGACCAGTACCGGCCGCTGGTCGAACGCTGCGCCTCCCCGGACGAGTTCGCCGACCTGGTGCGCGAGGTCTTCGGCGAACTCGGCACCTCCCACGCGTACGTCACCCCCGCCCGCCGCAACGAGGGCCCGGCGCACTACCAGCGCGCCCAGGGGCTGCTGGGCGCCAACCTCGTGCCCCGGGACGAGGGCTGGCTGGTCAAGCGGATCCTGCCCGGCGACTCCTCCGACTCCAAGGCGCGCTCCCCGCTGGCCGGCACCGGCATCCGCGAGGGCGCGGTCCTCACCCATGTCGACGGGCGCCCCGTCGACCCGGTCACCGGCCCCTACCCGCTGCTGTCCGGCACCGGCGGCACCACCGTCGAGCTCACCTTCCGGCCGCCCGGCAGCGCGGGCCGGGCCCGCCGCGTCGCCGTCGTCCCGCTGGTCGACGAACGCCCGCTGCGCTACCAGGACTGGGTCGCGAAACGGCGCGCGGTCGTACGGGAGCTGAGCGGCGGGCGCTGCGGCTACCTGCACATCCCCGACATGGGCGGCTCCGGCTGGGCCCAGTTCAACCGCGACCTGCGCATGGAGGTCTCCCGGCCGGCCCTCATCGTGGACGTCCGGGGCAACGCCGGCGGCAACATCAGCGAGCTGGTGATAGAGAAGCTGACCCGCCGCATCCTGGGCTGGGACCTCACCCGCGACGCCCAGCCCGTCTCGTACACCTCCAACGCCCCGCGCGGCCCGATCGTGGCCCTCGCCGACGAGGCCACCTCCTCCGACGGCGACATGATCACCGCCGCGTTCAAGCTGCTCGGGCTGGGCCCCGTGGTGGGGCAGCGCACCTGGGGCGGCGTCGTCGGCATGACGGGCCGCCACCGGCTCGGCGACGGCACCCAGATCACCGTGCCGATGAACGCGGCCTGGTTCCCCGAGTACGGCTGGTCGATCGAGAACCACGGCGTGGAACCGGACCTCGCGGTGTTGCGCACCCCGCTCGACTGGGCCGAGGGCCGCTACGCCCAGCTCGACGACGCCGTGCACATCGCGCTGGCGCTGCTCGCCGAGACCCCCGCGGCGAGCCCTCCGGGCTACGAGGGACTGCCGGACCACTCCCGGCCGAAACTGCCGCCGAGGTCCAGCTCGTAGGCGATCCCGGGCTGGTGCTCGCCGGAACCGCCGGCGCCCGCCCCGGCGGACCCGGTGGCGGATCCGGTGGCGGCGCCCTGGAGCGCCACGCCCCCCACCGCCCCGAAGCCGACCCGGGCGAGCACCGCCCGGGACGGCCCGTTGCCGAGGGTCGTCTCGGCGGTCAGCCGGCTCAGCCCGTACTCCTCGCGCGCCAGCCGGCACAGCGCGCGCACGCCCTGGGTGGCGAGCCCGCGCCCGGTGGCCTTCTCGGCGAGCCGGTAGCCGAGTTCCGCGCTGTCCCCGTCGAGGTCCACGAGGTTGAACCGGCCGAGGATCTCCCCGTCGTCCGCGACGAGGACGTGGAAGGCGATCCGGCCGCTCTCCTGCTCGTCGAGCAGGGCGCGGTGGCGGGCGTCGAAGCCCTCGAAGTAGGCGTCCCCCCGGTCGGGCACGGAGGCGGCGAAGAAGGCCCTGTTCTCCCGCTCGAACGCGAGCAGGGCGGGCGCGTGGTCGGGACGCAGTCGCTCAAGTACCGGCATGCGCGCCACCGTACGGAACGGGGGCGGCTCCGCGCCCCTGTTTATGGCCGGCCGGCCGCTCCGTGGCCGGATACGCGCGAAGGCGCACCCGGCGTCCCGGGTGCGCCTTCCTCACAGGACGGCGTCAGGCGTCGTAGTCCTGGTCGAAGCGGTCCTGTGCCTCCTGCTGGGCGCGCTGCGCGTCCTGCTGCGCCTGGTCCCTGCCCTGCGAGGCACGCTCGGACGCCTCGTCCTTCTTCGAACCGGCGGCCTGCCTGGCCTTGTCCGAGAGGTCCCGCGCCTTGTCCTGGAACTGGTCCTTGATGCCCATGAAGGTTCACTCCTAGAAGGGTGTGAGGGGTGCGGGGCGGATCCGCCCCTGGGCCTCGACCAGCGTGGCACGGTGGTTCACCCGGCGCATGTCGACCGGTCACACGGCGTCACACCCGCTCGCCGCGCTCCTGTTCGTCCGCCGCCCCGCCCGCGCCCACCAGGCCCTTGGAGACCGAGCCGAGCCGCGGTTCGAAGCGGCGCATCTCGCGCTGTCCGACGGAGGCGATGATCCCGGGCAGGTAGCCGCGGGTGGACTGCATCCCGCGCAGCCACCACTGGGCGTAGACGTGGGCCGAGCGGCGCTCGACGCCCGCGACGATCCGGTCGACGGCCGGGCCGAGCGGGTACGTGCGGTTCGACGGCCACGGCAGCCGCTGCCGCAGCTCCTTCATGACGTCGTCCTGGTCCGCGCCCCGCACCATGTCCGTGTCGGTCCAGGAGAGGTAGCCGACGCCGACCCGCACGCCCTTGTACGCGACCTCCGCGCGCAGGCTGTGCGCGAAGGCCTCCACGCCGGACTTGGAGGCGCAGTACGCGGTCATCATCGGGGCGGGGGTCATCGCGGCGAGCGAGGCGATCTGCAGGAAGTAGCCGCGGGACTCCATGAGGACCGGCAGGAACGCCCGGGCCGTGACCGCGCCGCCGATCAGGTTGACCTCGATCACCCGGCGCCAGGCGACGGGGTCGGAGTCCACGAACGGGCCGCCCGCCGCGACGCCCGCGTTGGCGACCACGATGTCGACCTTGCCGAACCGCTCCTTCACCTCGGCCGCGACCTTCGCCATGGCCTCGTGGTCGGTGACGTCCGCGTGCCACCAGTCGGCCTCGGTGTGCAGCCGGCCGGCGACCTCCTTCAGGAGCTCCGGCTCCAGGCCGACCAGGGCGATCTTCGCGCCGCGCGCGGACAGCTTGCGGGCGAGGAGTTCCCCGACGCCGCGGGCCCCGCCGGTGACGACCGCCACCTGTCCTTCCAGGCTCACCCTGCTCATGCCCCTGCCTCCTCGTTCTGCTTCGCGCCCAGGTAGGTGAGCGTCAGTTCGCGGATCTGCGCGGTGACGGCCTCGGGGGCCTCCACCGGCGTCATGTGGCCCATCCCGGCCAGTTCGACCAGGCCCGTGCAGTGCGGCAGGGCGGCCGCCATCGCGCGGGAGTGGACCGGCGGGGTGAGCCGGTCGGCGGTGCCGACCAGCACGGCCACGGGCAGCCGCAGCTCCCGCACGCCCGCCTCCAGGTCGAGCCCGGCCAGGACGTGCGACCAGCCGACCCGGGCGGCGCGCGGGCAGGCGTGCACGATCCGGGCGCAGGTCTCGACCCGGTCGGGCGCGGAACCCGGTCCCATCGTCGCGTACTTGAGGATCTTCTTCGAGGCGGCGTTGACCGGTCCGAGCGGCGCCTTCGCACCCAGCACGGAGGTCGTCAGCCGGGTACGGAGCCGGCCCGGCCGCAGCGGCAGGACCAGCGACTCGGCGGCGAGCCGGGACGGGCCGGTGGAGCAGAGCAGGACGGCGGCGGCGCGCTGCCGCAGGCCGGGGCGCCCGGCGGCGGCCATGACCGTCATGCCGCCCATGGAGTGCCCGGCGACGACGGCCCGTTCGCCGGGCCCGAGGGTGGCCGCGAGCACGGCCTCCAGGTCGTCGGCGAGCGCGTCCGTCGCGTAGCCCTTGCCGCCGGGGGCGGGGACCGGGCTGCGGCCGTGGCCGCGCTGGTCGTAGGCGATGACCCGGTGGTCGACGGCGAGCGCCCGGATCTGGGCGTCCCAGAAGCGGGTCGAGCAGGTCCAGCCGTGGGCGAGGACGACGGCGGGGGCGCCCTCGGCGCCGTACACCTCGACGTGGAGGGTGGAGCCGTCGGCGGAGAGCGCGGTCAGCTCGCGCGCGGCCGGGTTCACTTGGCCGTCTCCTTCCGGCGCGGGGCGCGGCGGGCGGCGGCGGGCGTGGCGGCGGCGCGCAGCACCTCGTACTCGGACAGGTCGACGCCCCGGGTCTCGCGCCGGAACTCGCCGGTCGTGCCCGGCCACAGGGTGGTGTTGCGGCCGTTGGCGTCGAGGTACCAGCTCTCGCAGCCGCCGGACTTCCACACGCTCCGCTCCATCCGGGCCTGCACCCGCCGGTTCCAGGTGCCGACGGCGGAGGGCCGGGCGGCGAGGGCGGCGCGCCCGCCGAGCACGTCGAGCTGGCGGAGGTAGTCGGCCATGTAGTTCAGCTGGGACTCGATCATGAGGATCATGGAGGAGTTCCCGAGGCCGGTGTTGGGCCCGATGATCGTCATCCAGTTGGGGAAGCCCGCGACGGTCGCGCCGCGCAGCGCCTCCATGCCGCCCTTCCAGTGGTCGGCGAGGGAGCGTCCCCCGGCGCCGACCACGCGCGGGGCGATCGGCATGTCGGTGACGTGGAAGCCGGTGCCGAAGACGATCACGTCGACCTCGGTCTCGGTGCCGTCGGCGGCGACGAGGGTGTTCCCGCGGACCTCCTTGAGCCCGGCGGCGACGACGTCGACGTTGGGCCGCGCGAGGGCCGGGTAGTAGGCGTTGGAGAGCAGGATCCGCTTGCAGCCGATGCGGTACGAGGGGGTCAGCTTGGCCCGCAGCGCCGGGTCCTTGATCGACTTGGCCATGTTGGCCTTGGCGAGCCGCTCGACCAGGCCCAGCTCGTTGGGGCGCTTGGTGAAGGCGCTGACCTGGAGCTCGCGGATGCCCCAGAGCAGCCCGCGGCGGGCGGCCGTGGTGAACGGCAGCTGCCGGTGCAGCCAGCGCTCGGGGGCGCTGATGGCGCGGTCCGCGCGGGGCATGACCCACGGGGGCGTGCGCTGGAAGAGGGTGAGCCGCCCGACCTTCGGCTGGATCGCCGGGACGATCTGGATGGCGGAGGCGCCGGTGCCGACCACGGCGACCCGCTTGCCGGTGAGGTCGTAGTCGTGGTCCCACCGGGCGGAGTGGAAGACCTTGCCGGTGAAGTCGGCGAGCCCGGGGATGTCGGGGACCTTGGGGTCGGAGAGCGGACCGGTGGCGGAGACGACGACGTCGGCGGAGAAGGTGCCGCGGCTCGTCTCGATCTCCCAGCGCAGCTCGTCCTCGTCCCAGGCCATCCGCATGACCTCGTGGCCCAGCCGCAGGTGCGGCCGGATCCCGAAGGTGTCGGCGACGTGCTCCAGGTACGCGCGGATGTGGCGCTGTCCGGAGAAGGTGCGGGGCCAGTCGGGGTTGGGCGCGAAGGAGAAGGAGTAGAGGTGGGAGGGGACGTCGCAGGCGCAGCCGGGGTAGCTGTTGTCCCGCCAGGTGCCGCCCACGGAGTCGGCCCGCTCCAGGACGACGAAGTCGGTGATCCCCTCACGGCGCAGCCGGACCGCGGCCCCGAGTCCACCGAACCCCGATCCGATCACCGCCACCCGTACGTGCTCGTGCTTCGCCATGCCGCCTCCCGGTGCGCCCGGCCAATTACGCCAGCAATCACTGGCACAATCGGGACTGTAGAGCAGCGGCATACCGAGCGGTAGGGGTACGGCCGGGGAAAGTTACCGGCGGTACAACATAGGCTGGCGAGCGTGGCGAAACGATCAGGACAACGGGTGGGAGCACAGGGGCCGGAGCGCCCGGAGGGACCGATGACGGCGGGGACGGCGGGAGCAGCGGCGGGCGCGCACGGTGACGCCGACGGCTCGGCGCTCGCGGAAGCGGGCGCGGCCACGGGACCCGCCCCCCGCGAGTACCGCATGACCGAGCTCGCCGAAGCGGCCGGCATCACCGTGCGCACCCTCCGTTTCTACCGCGAGCGCGGGCTGATCCCGCCGCCCCGCCGCGAGGGCCGCATCGCCTGGTACGACGCGCACCACCTGGCCCGGCTGCGGACGATCGCCGCGCTGCTCGACCGGGGCCACACCCTCAACGGGATCGCCGACCTCACGGCCGCGTTCGAGTCCGGGCGGGACGTCGGGGAGGTCCTCGAACTCGGCACCCCCACGGAGGAGGAGCCGGTCCGGCTCACCCCGGAGGAGCTGGCCGACCACTTCGCCGGGCAGGTCACCCCGGAGAACCTGGCGGCGGCGCTGGACCTCGGCTACCTGGCGACGGACGGCGAGGACATCGTCCACGTCAGCCGCCGCCTCCTCGACGTCTCCGCCGCGCTGGTCCGCGAGGGCGTCCCGCTGGCCGCCGTACTGGAGGCCGGCGGGCGGGTCCGCGCGCACGCGGAGGCACTCGCGGAGCTCTTCACGGAGCTGCTCGGGAAGTACGCGGCGGACGGCGACCTCCAGCGGCTGCGCCCGCTGGCCAAGAGCGTGGTGGAGGCCGAACTCTCCCTCGCCCTGGACCGCCACCTCCAGCCCTGAGTCCGGCGGGGGCTCGCGGGCGCCTGCCGGGGTCGCCGGCAGGACCACCCGCAGGACCGCCCACGGGGCCGACCGGCCGGATCACCCGCGTAGCCACCCACGGGACCGCCCGGCCAGCCCGCCCGCCGAACCGCCCGCGAGGCCGCCCCGCCGGACCGCCCGCGAGGCGCCTACATCTCGTAGACGGCGGTGACGGGCGCGTGGTCGCTCCAGCGCTCCTCGTGGGTCGCGGCGCGCTCGACGTACGCCTTGACGGCCCGCCCGGCGAGTCCGGGCGTGGCGACCTGGTAGTCGATCCGCCAGCCGCTGTCGTTGTCGAAGGCCCGCCCGCGGTAGGACCACCAGGAGTAGGGCCCGTCCTGGTCGGGGTGGAGCGCGCGGACGACGTCGACGTAGCCGCCGTCGCCCTCCTCGAAGACCCGCCCGAGCCACTCGCGCTCCTCGGGGAGGAAGCCGGCGCTCTTCCGGTTGGCCTTCCAGTTCTTGAGGTCGGCCTCGCGGTGGGCGATGTTCCAGTCGCCGCAGACGACGACCTCGCGGCCGTCGGCGGCGGCGCGCTCCCGGAGCTCCTTGAGGTAGGGCAGGAACGCGTCCATGAACCGGATCTTCTCGTCCTGCCGCTCGGTGCCGACCTCGCCGGAGGGCAGGTAGAGGCTGGCGACGACGACTCCGGGGAGGTCCGCCTCGATGTAGCGCCCGCTGCCGTCGAACTCGCTCGACCCGAAGCCGACGCGCACGGCGTCGGGCTCACGCCGGGTGTAGAGCGAGACGCCGGCGCGCCCCTTGGCGGCGGCGGGGGCGTGGGCGGTGAACCAGCCCTCGGGGGCGCGGACCTCGGCGGGCAGCTGGGCCTCCTCGGCGCGCACCTCCTGGAGGCAGACGGCGTCGGCGGAGGTCTGGGCCAGCCACTCGACGAAGCCCTTCTTGGCGGCGGCCCTGAGGCCATTGACATTCGCAGTCGTCACAGTGAGCATCCCGGGAGAATACCGACACCCGCATGCCGCATACATGTACGATACCGCGCATGGATATACGCCCCACGCCGTACGACCACCCCGACGCCGTCAAGCTGAACGACGCCGTGCAGCTGGAGTACGCCGAGCGATACAAGGACGAGGAAGGCGACGGCGAGGGCGACCTCACACCGCTCGACGCCACGATGTTCGCCCCGCCGCAGGGCCTCTACCTGATCGCGTACGCCCCCGAGGGCCACCCGGTGGCGACCGGCGGCTGGCGCTCCCAGGAGGCCGACGACGAGGGGTACGCGGACGGCGACGCCGAACTGAAGCGGATGTACGTGATCCCCGAGGCCCGGGGCCTCGGCCTGGCCCGCCGCATCCTCGGCACGCTGGAGGCGGACGCCCGCGCGGCCGGCCGCACCCGCATGGTCCTGGAGACGGGCACGGCCCAGCCGGAGGCCATCGCCCTGTACACGTCGAGCGGCTACGAGCCCTGCGCGAAGTTCGGCTACTACCGCGACTACCCGAACAGCCGCTGCTACGCGAAGCCCCTCTAGCCCGGACCGGGGCGGCCCACCCCGCCCCCTCCCCATACCCGTCCGACCCGCCAACCCTTCCACCCTCACCACCTTGGACGATCCCACCAGTCGCCCACCCGGCCGCCGAGATCCGCACGTCTCAACTCCCCCTGGATCTTCGGATCTTCCGTCTGTTCAGCCTCCGGCCACCCGGCGGAAGACTCTCCGCCAGAGGCCGCGGCCCACCCGGACCGACGCCCACGACTGAGGGGAACAGCACGATGAGCGGTCAGCTGTACGACGAGATCGGCGAGGCGTTCGAGGGCTTCAAGACCCTTCCGCTGGCCCGCTACGGGGAGGTGCCCGGCTTCCTCGCCCTGGTGGGCGACGTGCGGGGCAAGTCGATCCTCGACCTGGCCTCCGGCACCGGCTTCTACAGCCGCGAGTTCAAGCGCCGCGGCGCCTCCCACGTCCTCGGCGTCGACATCTCCGGCGAGATGATCGCCGCCGCGCGGTCCCTGGAGGACGCCGACCCGCTCGGCATCGCCTACGAGGTCGGCGACATCGCCGAACTGCGCACCTTCGACGAGCCCTTCGACATCGCGGTGGCGGTCCAGGCGTTCAACTACGCCGACGACGTCGCCACGATCGAGCGGATGACCCGCGCGATCCACCGCAGCCTGGCGCCGGGCGCCGAGTTCTTCGTCTTCACCCAGAACCCCGAGTTCCGCCTCGGCGGCGAGACCCTGGCCAAGTACGGCTTCCGCTGCGAGCCGATGGGCGACGAGAACGAGGTCGGCCCCCACATCCGCCTCACCGCCCTCCTCGACCCGCCGATCTCCTTCACCGCCCACCCGCCCCGCCGCGAGGTCTTCGAGGACACCCTCCGGGCCGCCGGCTTCACCGACCTGACCTGGGTCCCCCTGGAGATCTCCCCCGCCGGCATCAAGGAGTACGGCGAGGACTTCTGGCAGGTCTTCAACGACAACCCCGCCCTGACCATGCTCCGCTGCCGAGCCTGACCACCCGGCCGGGCCGGACCCCCGGGTCCGGCCCGGCCCGGCCGCGTCACCGCCGGTACGCCAGCACGTCGAGCCAGACGTCCAGCTGGGGCGCCTCGTCGACGTACGTCCCCGTACTGCCCCGCGCCTCGCGCACACCCTCGTACTGCCGCACGAGGCGCTCGGCCGTCCGCTGGGTGTGCGCGGGCAGCCGGTCGCGGATGACGCCGTCCCAGTCGAAGACCGAACTCTCCTCGTGCAACCGGTCCAGGGGCAGCACCTCACGGCAGGCGGCCCAGCAGATCAGCTCCGGCGCGTACCGGATGAGATGCCCGGCCCCGCCCTTCAGCCTCCCCGGCATCGCCCTGAGCGCGCCCAGCGCCCTCCCCCACGCCTCCACGGCCCGCACGACGCCCAGCGGACTCAAGTGGTCATGGAACACGCTCAGATAGAGCGGGGTCCCGATGCCCGCCCAGAACGCCTCCAGGCCCTCGTCCGTGGCCACCAGGTTCACCGCCTCCGGAGACGGCGACAGGCAGGCCAGCGCGCGGGTGACCTCCGGCATCGTGAACAACCGGCGGCGCGGCCCGGGGACGACACCGCGCCGGGGCTCGAAGGAGCCCGTCTCCTCCCAGTCCGCCCGCACGAGCCGGTCGATGTGGGGGCAGTGGATCAGCCCGTCCTGCGCCGTGGAGGCGTTGACGAGGTCACCGGCCGAACGGTGGAGGCGCCGGGCGACCTCCCTGGCGGGCCCGCACCGCACCTCCAGCCGCACCGTGGCCCGCCCGACGTGCGACACCCCCAGGGCCGCCGCCACACCCGCGATGATCATCAGCCGCTGGAACCCGTCGATGCACTCCACCCCCAGGACCCGCAGCTCCCCGCCGAACCCCCGGCAGTCCCCGCCGGACAGCTCGACGGCATCCGCCCCCAGCACGACGGTCCCCACCGCCCCGAACTCCTCCGGCGCCCGCCGCAGGATCTCCGCCAGGACCCGGTTGGTCCTGGTGTCGCCGAGGTACATGCGCCGGGCCCTCAGCAGCCGCGCGGCCCCGGCCCCCTCCACCAGCCCGACGAGCTCCGCCGCGGACACGTCCAGCACCCAGCCCTCGGGCGAGTCGATCCTGCGACGCGGCCTCAGCGCGAGAACCGGCCCGACGTGAAACGGCCACAGGGCGGACGAGAAATCTTCAGTCATGCCCGGGTAACTCGTCCGCCCCCGACTTGGTCGCGGTGATCACCCGCACAAAGCAGAGGATCCCGCCCGGTCTTTCGACCGGACGGGATCCTCTGTGTCTGTGGACCTGTGGGGATTTGAACCCCAGACCCCCTCGATGCGAACGAGGTGCGCTACCAGACTGCGCCACAGGCCCTTGCGACGTGTGAAACATTAGCACCCCGACCGGGGTAGTTGGAAATCCGCTCCCCCGCAGGTCAGCCGGGGGCCGTCGCGGGCCCCCGGGGGCGGGTCACTCGTTGGCCGCCCGGGGGCGGTCGTCGTCCGCGTACTGGTCGAAGAGCGGGGTGCGGCCGTGGTCGCGGCGGGCGCGGGGCTGGGCGGTGCGCTGGCGGGGGGCCGGGGCGGGCGCCGGGGTCGGGTCCGCCGCCGTGGAGGAGCGGGCCGCGCTCCAGGTCTCCGGGTCCGTGATGTCGACGCCGCCCGAGGCGCGCGGGGCGACCGGGGCGGTGACGTACGTCGGCAGCGGGACCGGGACGGGCTCCCAGCTGTCGCCGCGGGCCGGGCCGCGGTCGCGCTGCTGGTCCACCCACTCGGCGTGGTCCGTCTGCTCCACCAGGGCGCGCCGGCCGGCCTCCTGCGGGGAGACCGGGGCGGGCGCCGGGGTCTCGGCGGGCGTCGGTTCGGGCGTCGGGGCGGGGCGGCGGCTCTCGCGCAGGCGGGCGGCGGCGGCCTCGGCGTTGCGGCGGTCCATCACGTAGACGAAGCGCCGCCGCTCCTGGACCCGCAGGTACACGATGTACGCGCTCAGGAGCAGGGCGGGGACGGCGGGCGCCCAGAGGAAGGCGAGGCCGCCGACGGCCGCGACGACCGCGCCGAGGGTGAAGGCCAGGAAGAGGAGGACCGTGGTGCGCCGGCGGCGGGCCAGGGCCTTCCCTCTTCGGGCCCGCTCGGCCGCCGCGCTCGGCGCACGCCGGGCGGGCGCGGGGGCGGGTGCCGGGGACTGAGCCTGGGCGGGTGCCTGGGGCTGGGCCTGGGCGGGTGCCGGGTCCGGGATCTCCAGGCGGGCTTCCGTCCTGGCCGCGGGCGCGCTGAAGCCCCGGACGTCGACCGAGCTCAATTGCTCCGTCGCCGCGTCCGGGTCCACCTCGGGCGCCACTCCCTCAACCGCACGATCCCGGCCCTTGAGCTCCTTGGCGTACCGGCGCTCCATTCCCGCCCGTCCGGACAGCAGCCGGATGGCGGTGCTGAAGCGTTCCGTCGGACGGGCTTCGTTCAGCTCGTCCTGCCTGCGGAGCCACATCGGCACCAGGTAGGCGGCCCAGGCCCCGACGATGACTGCGTAGATGAGGCCGCTGCTGCTCACGCCTCACACCGTAGAGGGGTTCGCGTGGAGGCATCGGCCAATTGGGCCGGTGTGTCGCACGATCTGGCTGATATCACTGAATTTTTTTGTGATTGTTCAGACCGATTGAGCGCTTTGGGTGCCAACTGGGGATGAAATTCGAACACTTATGTCATTTCAGTGGTGCTGGCGACGCGCCTGGTGCCACCGGCGCAGCAGCCCCTCCGGCACCTCCTCCGCCGTCAGCGCGAAGACCAGATGGTCCCGCCACGCGCCGTCGATGTGGAGGTAACGGGGGCGCAGCCCCTCCTCCCGGAAGCCCAGCTTCTCCACGACCCGCCGCGACGGGCCGTTCTCGGGGCGGATGCACACCTCCATGCGGTGCAGCCCCACCGCGCCGAAGCAGTGGTCGACGGCGAGCGCGACCGCCGTCGGCATGACACCCCGTCCGGCCACCTCGCTGTCCACCCAGTAGCCGACGTGCCCCGAGCACATCGAGCCCCAGGTGATCCCGGCGACCGTCAACTGCCCCACCAGGCGGCCCTGGTACTCGATCACGAACGGCAGCATCCGCCCCGCGTTCGCCTCGGCCCGCAGATGACGCACCATCTGGCGGTACGTGGGGCGCTGCGCGACCGGCCCGCCGGGCCCGGGCGGCGGCACGGTCGCCTCCCAGGGGCGCAGCCAGTCGCGGTTGCGCCGGTTCACCTCGCGCCAGGCCCGCTGGTCGCGCATCTTTATCGGGCGGAGCAGCACGTCGCCGTCCACCAGGACCACGGGCCAGGTCGGAATCATGACTCCGGGCCCGCTTCCGGCGCGGGTCTCGGGTGGTCGCCGCCACGGATCTGGTCGACGGCGTGCAGGAGCAGCGGCTCCAGGACGGCCAGCCCGTCCCGTACCCCGCCGGTCGAACCCGGCAGGTTCACGATCAGCGTCCCGCCGGCCACCCCGGCGAGGCCGCGGGAGAGCGCCGCGGTGGGCACCTTCTCCCGGCCGTACGCGCGGATCGCCTCCGGGATGCCGGGGATCTCCCGCTCCAGGACGCGGCGGGTGACCTCGGGGGTCTCGTCGGTGGGCGAGATGCCCGTACCGCCCGTGGTGACGATCGCGTCGTACCCGGCGGCGACCCCGGCGCGCAGCGCCGCCTCGACGGGCGCGCCGTCCGGGACGACCCGCGGGCCGTCCACGGCGAAGCCCAGGCCGCGCAGCGCCTCGGCGATCAGCGGGCCGCCCTTGTCCTCGTAGACCCCGGCCGCCGCCCGGTTGGAGGCGGTGACGACGAGGGCGGAGTACGGGGCGGCGAGGGCACCGCCGAGGCCGGCGCCGGGCGCCGCCGGGGCGGGCGCCTGCTCGTGGTCGTGCGCCCCCGCCACCCGGCCGGCGCGCGTCACGCCTCGCTCCGCGTCCAGTGGCCCGACTTGCCGCCCGTCTTCTCCTCGACCCGTACGTCGGAGATGACCGCGCCCTTGTCGACCGCCTTCACCATGTCGACGACGGTCAGCGCCGCCACCGACACCGCCGTCAGGGCCTCCATCTCGACGCCCGTGCGGTCCGTCGTCCGCACGGTCGCCAGGATCTCGACCGCGTCGTCCGCGACCGACAGGTCCAGGGTGACGCCCGAGACGGCCAGCGGGTGGCAGAGCGGGATCAGGTCGGGGGTCTTCTTCGCGCCCATGATCCCGGCGATCCGGGCGGTGGCGAGCGCGTCGCCCTTCGGCACGCCCTCGCCGCGCAGCAGCTCGATCACGCGCGGCGAGACGAGGACGCGGCCGCTGGCGCGGGCGGTGCGGGCCGTGACGTCCTTCGCGGAGACGTCGACCATGCGGGCCGCCCCCGCCTCGTCGATGTGGGTGAGTCCTTGCTGCGTGCTCATGGCGGTGACACTCCCGGTCGCTGTGTGGGACGACACGGTACCCCCACCTGGGCCTCCTCAGCCGAGGAGGACCACGTCCAGCTCGGTGCCGGGCTCGACGGCCGTCACCTCCTCCGGTACGACGAGCAGCGCGTCCGCCTGCGCGAGCGCGCCGATGAGGTGCGAGCCGGATCCGCCCACCGGAGTGACGGTGCCCGACCCGGCGTCGTACGCCGCCCGCAGGAACTGGCGCCGCCCGTCCGGGGAGGACAGCGCCCGGTCCGCCTTGAGCGCCGCCCGGACCGTCGGCCGCGCGGTGTCGGGACGGTCGGAGAGGCCCATGAGGGCGCGGATCGCGGGCCGGACGAACAGCTCGAACGACACGTACGAGGAGACCGGGTTGCCCGGCAGGGCGAGCAGCGGGATGTGGTCCGGGCCGATCATGCCGAAGCCCTGCGGCTTGCCCGGCTGCATGGCCAGCTTGCGGAAGTCGACCTCGCCGTCCGCCGTCAGCGCCTCCTTGACCACGTCGTACGCCCCGACGCTCACCCCACCGGTGGTGACGATCAGGTCGGCCCGGATCAGCTGGTCCTCGATCGCGCTCCGCAGCGACTCGGCGTCGTCCGCGACGGCCGGGACGCGGAAGGCGAGCGCTCCGGCTTCGCGGGCGGCGGCGGCGAGCGCGAAGCTGTTGGAGTCGTAGATCTGGCCCTCGGCCAAGGGCTCGCCGGGCTGCGCCAGTTCGCTGCCGGTGGAGAGCACGACCACGCGCGGGCGGGGCCGCACCCGGACGGTGCCGCGGCCGATCGCCGCGAGCAGGCCGATCTGCGGCGCCCCGAGGACCGTGCCCGCCGCGAGCGCCAGCTCACCCGCCCGGACGTCGCTGCCGCGCGCCCGGACGTGGGCGCGGGCCTCGGCCGCGCGGTGCACGCGGACCTCGCCGGCCGCGTCCTCCGGGGCGGCGCTCGCGGGGCGCATCGCGCCGGCCGCTCCCCCGCCCGTACCGCCGTCGGTCCATTCGACCGGGACGACGGCCTCGGCGCCCGGCGGCAGCGGGGCGCCGGTCATGATCCGGGCGGCCTGGCCGGGGCCGACCTCGGGCAGGCCGTCCGCGCCCGCGGCGACATCGCCGATGACGGTCAGGACGGCCGGGAACTCCTCGCTCGCCCCGGCCACGTCGGCGACACGGACCGCGTACCCGTCCATGGAGCTGTTGTCGAAGGGCGGCAGCGAGACCGGCACCGTGACGTCCTCGACCAGGACGCAGCCCTGGGCCTCGGGCAGTTGCAGCTCGATGGGTTCGAGCGGGGCGACGGCCGCCAGGATGTCGCCGAGGTGCTCGTCGACGGACCACAGGCCGCGGGCGGGGCCGGCGCAGGGGTCGGACGGGCCGTGGTCCGACGGTGCCGTGCTGCTGCTCAAGGTGCTACATCTCCTCGTTGACGTACCTGCGGAGCCAGTTCCGGAAGTCCGGTCCCAGATCTTCACGTTCGCACGCCAGTCTGACAATGGCACGCAGATAGTCGCCGCGGTCCCCGGTGTCGTAGCGGCGGCCCTTGAAGACCACGCCGTGCACCGGGCCGCCGGCCCGCTCGTCCGAGACCAGCTTCTGCAGCGCGTCGGTGAGCTGGATCTCCCCGCCGCGGCCCGGCTCGGTCTCGCGCAGTATGCCGAAGACGGCCGGGTCCAGGACGTAGCGCCCGATGACCGCGTAGTTGCTGGGCGCCTCCCCCGGGTCCGGCTTCTCCACCAGGCCGGTCACCTTCACCACGTCCGCGTCGCCGGTCGGGCCGACCGCCGCGCAGCCGTAGAGGTGGATCTGGGAGGGCTCGACCTCCATCAGCGCGACGACGCTGCCGCCGAAGCGCTCCCGCACCTCGACCATGCGCGCGAGGAGCGGGTCGCGCGGGTCGATCAGGTCGTCGCCCAGGAGCACGGCGAACGGCTCGTCGCCCACGTGCGGGGCCGCGCACAGCACGGCGTGACCGAGGCCGCGCGGATCGCCCTGGCGCACGTAGTGCATGGTCGCCAGGTCGTTGGACTCCTGGACCTTCGTGAGGCGTTCCTCGTCGCCCTTGCGACTCAGCGCCTCCTCCAGCTCGTAGTTCCGGTCGAAGTGGTCCTCCAGGGGCCGCTTGTTGCGGCCGGTGATCATCAGGACGTCCGAGAGCCCGGCCGCGACGGCCTCCTCGACGACGTACTGGATCGCCGGCTTGTCGACGACCGGGAGCATCTCCTTCGGCGTCGCCTTGGTCGCCGGGAGGAACCGGGTACCGAGGCCGGCGGCCGGGATGACAGCCTTGGTGAGGGGCGGCGTCTGCGTCATGCGCTGCACCCTAGCCGTTCGGTATGGGAGGAAGATGAGCATCCCGTGAGCTTTCTCGACCTCGTACCGCTACCACCCGATACAAGAGGAATTCGAGTCGCGTTGAGCCAGGATCCGCGTACGGAACTGTCCGAGAAGACCGTCTTGCGCCGCGAGCTCCTCGGCGCCCGCGCCGAGTTGACCCCCGACGCCACCGCACGGGCCGCCGAGCTCCTTGCGCGCTCCGCCCTGGAGCTCGCCGAGCTCTCCGGGGCCGGGACGGTCGCCGCCTACGTCTCCGTGGGGCGCGAACCGGGCACGCGCGCCCTCCTCGACGCGCTGCGCGAGCGGGGCGTACGGGTCCTGCTGCCGGTGCTCCTGCCCGACAACGACCTCGACTGGGCCGTCTACGAAGGGTCCGAGCGGCTCGCGAAGGCGGGCCGCGGGCTGCTCGAACCGGTCGGCGAACGCCTCGGGCCCGAGGCCGTGTGCGCCGCGGACACGGTCCTCCTGCCGGGCCTCGCGGTCGACGCGCGCGGCATGCGGCTGGGGCGGGGCGGCGGCTCGTACGACCGGGTCCTCGCCCGGCTCGTACGCGCCGGGGCGCAGCCGGCCCTCGTGGTGCTCCTCTACGCGAACGAGGTGGTCACGCGGGTCCCGGAGGAGCCGCACGACCACCCCGTGCACGCGGTGGTGACCCCGCAGGGGGTCCGGCGCTTCGCGCCCTGATCTTTACGGGAGGTCCTCCCGGGAAGCCTTCCTGGGAAGACTTCCCGTAAAGACTTCCGGAGGCCCTACGGCTGGAGCGTCAGGGTGTCCTTGGTGGCGGTGTCGACCGCCGCCTTCCCGTAGGACCAGTCCAGCAGCTCGCCCTTCACCCACTTGTCGGTCTGATCCGTGTAGTGGCTGTTGTACGCGTGGCCGGAGGCGCCGGAGAGGTTGATCCACCGGGACTTGTCCCAGTCGCCGACGTTGACGACCATCCGCATCGACGGCACCCAGATCACGTCGTAGCCGCCGGCCGCGTTCCAGCCGGTGGCGTTGACGGCCGCCTCGCCGCCGCCCAGGTTCCACGGGCCGCGGTTGAGCAGCGACTGGACGAAGCCGGGACCCGCGGTGCCGAGGGTCTGGTTCTTCAGGGTCAGCTGGTGCAGCCGGCCCCAGCTCCAGGTCGAGACGTCCTTGCCCAGCTTGGCGGTCAGCTCCCAGCGGGCGTCCTTCATGGCCTGCGCGAGCAGCTGGTCACGGGTCTCGGTGGGGGCGTCGAGCCGGCCGCCCGGCGTCTTCCACCAGTCGTTCTTGTCCTGCTTGAGCAGCGGGCGGACCACCTCGTACCAGCGGTCGCCGCCGTCCGGCTGCGCCGAGTCGGCATCGCGCTCGCCGCACTCGCGGACCAGCTTGTTCTGCTCGTCGACCGGTCCGGTGGCGTCCGCCCGGCGCACGTTGATGCACTCGCCCTCGACGCGCAGCTCCTTGGGCAGCTTCTCGCCGAAGGCCAGCTTGAGGACGTTGCGCCAGACCGCGTTGAAGTACGCGGCGGCGGCCGAGTCGGGCTCCTGGGTGTAGTCCCAGCCCTCCAGCAGCTTCTGTGCCTCGCGGACCTGCGGGTCCGAGATGTCGATCTTCAGCAGCAGCGGGTTGAGCAGGGTCGCGATCTCGCTGCGGTTGTCCATCTGCATGGTCTGCATGTCGTCCGGCGAGATCTTCCCGCCGTCCTTGATCTTCGACTCGATGAGGTCGTTGATCCGCTGGCTGCGCGAGCCGTAGCCCCAGTCCTTGGTGAGCAGGTAGGGGTACTTCTTCTCGTCGATGACGGCCTGGTTGGCGGTCACGATGTAGCCGCGCGCCGGGTCGTACTCGTAGGGCAGCTCGTCGAAGGGGATGTAGCCCTTCCAGTCGTACGAGGAGTCCCAGCCGGGCGCGGGCAGGGTGCCGTCGCCCTTGGTGCGGACCGGGATCTTGCCGGGCGACTGGTAGCCGATGTGGCCCTCGGTGTCGGCGTAGATCAGGTTCTGGGACGGGACCTCGAAGTCCTTGGCCGCGGCGCGGAAGCTCTTGAAGTCCTTGGCCCGGTTGAGCTCGAAGACGGCGTCCATCGACTTGCCGGGCTGGAGCGCGGTCCAGCGGAGCGCGACGCCGTAGCCGGTGCCACGGTCGGGGGCGGCGTTGCCGACGGGGGCGTTCTTGCCGACCTTCTCCAGCTCGGTGGAGCGGTCGGAGACCAGCGGGCCGTGTTCGGTGGAGCGGACCGTGATGGTGCGGTCGCCGCCGCCGGCGACCTTGATGGTCTCCTCGCGGGTCCGGAACGGCTTGACCTTGCCGTCGACGACGTAACCCTGATCGCCGACCTTCTCCAGGTAGAGGTCGGTGACGTCGGCGCCGAGGTTGGTGAAGCCCCAGGCGACGGAGTCGTTGTGGCCGATGATCACGCCGGGGGTGCCGGAGAAGGTGTAGCCGGCGACGTCGTAGCGGCAGGTCGCCGAGACGGAACGGCAGTGCAGGCCCATCTGGTACCAGAGGGACGGCAGCATCGGAGCGAGGTGCGGGTCGTTGGCGAGCAGCGGCTTGCCGGAGGTCGTGTACTTCCCGGAGACGACCCAGGAGTTCGAGCCGATGCCGTTGCCGTTGGGCCCGAGCAGCGCGGGGATCTCGTCGAGGGCGTCGGAGAGCGCGGAGAGCTGCGACCGGGTGCCGCTGAGCGCGTCCGCGCCGTTGCCGCCGCCGTCGGAGTCGTGGGACTCGGCCTGGGGGTCGAACTTCCCGGTGATCTTGTCGACGGCGCCCTGCGGGACGATCGGCTGGTGGAGCTCGTACGGGTAGCCCGGGTAGAGGTCCTTGATCTGCTGCGCCGTGAGCCTGCTGGCCATCAGCGAGCGGTCGATCTCGTCCTGCATGTTGCCGCGCAGGTCCCAGGCCATCGCCTTGAGCCAGGCCACCGAGTCGACCGGGGTCCACGGCTCGATCGCGTAGTCGTTGGTGAAGGCCAGGGCCGCGTACTCGACCGAGATGTCGGACGGGTCCCGGTCCTTGAGATAGGCGTTGACGCCCTCGGCATATGCCTGGAGATTCTTCTTGGTGTCCGCCGACAGGACCTTGTCGTACTCCTGCTGCGCGACCTGCCGCCAGCCGAGCGTGCGCAGGAAGGCGTCGGTGTCGACCTGGCTCTTGCCGAACATCTCGGAGAGGCGGCCGGCCGTCATGTGACGGCGGACGTCCATCTCGTAGAAGCGGTCCTGGGCCTGGACGAATCCCTGGGCGCGGAAGAGGTCCGCCTCGTTGTCGGCGTAGATCTGCGGGACCCCGTAGGCGTCGCGCTTCACCTCCACCGGTCCGGAGAGCTTGTCGATCCGGAGGGTGCCCGTGGTCTGCGGGAACGAGCCCCGGACGGTGCTGACGCCCCAGTACGCCCCGTACCCGATGCCCGCGACCAGAGCGAGGACCAGGACGAGAACGATCAGGCGGGCGCGCCGCCCTTTCTTCTTGGCGGGAGGCGCGGTCGTGTTGGAGGGCATCGCTGTCCTTCGAGGGGCAGGGTGGTCCTGGAGTACGGGAGCAACCTTAGGCGCAGCGTCCGGAGGGCCTGGACGCGGTGTCAGGAAGAGATCCGTACTTATACGCACGGATGTGCGATGGAACACCAAGGAGGCGTCAAGAAAACGTTAAAGATTAGGTAAGGTAACGAAGTACCGGCGCTGGAGGAACGATCCAGCTGCACGTGAGGGGAAGGATCGGCCACTGACTGTCCACCAGCTCAACGAACTCCTGCTCATCTGCTCGCTCGTACTGCTCATCGCTGTCGCGGCGGTGCGAATCTCCTCCCGGAGCGGGCTCCCCAGCCTGCTGCTGTATCTCGGGATCGGGGTCGCCATGGGGCAGGACGGCATCGGCAACGTCGCCTTCGACAACGCCGAACTGACCCAGGTGATCGGCTATGCCGCACTTGTCGTGATCCTGGCCGAGGGCGGCCTGGGCACCAAGTGGAAGGAGATCAAACCCGCGTTGCCCGCGGCGGTCGTGCTGTCGACCGTCGGCGTCGCGGTGAGCGTGGGCATCACGGCCTCGGCCGCGCACTACCTCGTCGGCCTCGAATGGCAGCAGGCCCTGATCATCGGCGCCGTCGTCTCCTCCACCGACGCCGCGGCCGTCTTCTCCGTCCTCCGCAAGGTGCCGCTGCCCTCCCGGGTCACCGGCGTCCTGGAGGCCGAGTCCGGATTCAACGACGCCCCCGTCGTCATCCTGGTCGTCGCCTTCTCCACCGCCGGCCCCGTCGACGCCTGGTACCTCCTCGTCGGCGAGATCGCCCTGGAACTCGCCATCGGCGTCGCCGTCGGCCTCGCCGTCGGCTTCCTCGGCGCCTATGGCCTGCGCCACATCGCGCTGCCCGCCTCCGGCCTCTACCCGATCGCCGTCATGGCCATCGCCGTCGTCGCCTACGCCGCCGGCGCCATGGCCCACGGCTCCGGCTTCCTCGCCGTCTACCTGGCTTCCATGGTGCTCGGCAACGCGAAGCTGCCGCACGCCCCCGCCAACCGCGGCTTCGCCGAGGGACTCGGCTGGATCGCCCAGATCGGCATGTTCGTCCTGCTCGGCCTGCTCGTCACCCCGCACGAGCTGGTCAACGACTTCTGGCCGGCCGTCGTCATCGGCCTCGTCCTCACCATGGTCGCCCGCCCCATGGAGGTCTTCGTCAGCCTCCTTCCGTTCCGCATCCCCTGGCAGGAGCAGGCCCTGATGTCCTGGGCCGGCCTGCGCGGAGCCGTGCCCATCATCCTCGCCACCATCCCGATGGTGTCCGGGATCGAGGGCAGCGAGCGGATCTTCAACATCGTCTTCGTGCTGGTCGTCGTCTACACCCTGGTCCAGGGCCCGACCCTGCCCTGGCTGGCCAAGGCCCTCAAACTGGCCGACTCGGCCGAGGCCGCCGACCTCGGCGTCGAGTCCGCCCCCCTGGAGCGGCTGCGCGGACACCTCCTCTCCGTGGCCATCCCGGAGGGCTCCAAGATGCACGGCGTCGAGGTCGCCGAGCTCCGGCTGCCCGCCGGTGCGGCCGTCACCCTGGTCGTCCGGGAGGACACCAGCTTCGTCCCCGGCCCCGCCACCGTGCTGCGCCGCGGCGACGAGCTCCTGGTGGTCGCCACCGACCCGGTCCGGGACGCCACCGAGCGCCGGCTGCGCGCGGTCGGCCAGGGCGGCAAGCTGGCCGGCTGGCTGGGCACGGGCGGCGCGACCGCCGTCACCGCCCCGTCCCGCCACCGAAGCCCCCTTCCGAACCCCTTCCGGCGAACATCCGGTTAATCCCAGGCATTAATTCAGGTGCAGGGGCGTTTTCCCAGGCGGGAAGGCGCCCTTCCCTGTACCATGAAGGCACACTTGATCGAACCAACTCTGCCTGACGCAGAGCTGGCGCGACCGTATGGCGGCCGCGGAGCCCCCCACCTGTGGGGCCCGGGTATCTACCGCAGTTCCGCGCATGAGGACAGCTCTCGGCGATACCCGCACCACCCGTGCACGGGCCCGCTACCAGGCGGCAGAAAGGCATGGACCGTGGAGTCCACGGTCGTCCCCGAGAAGCGGCCCGGATACGGCAGGCTGCTGCGCACCCCGGGAGCCCTGTCCTTCCTTCTGCCCGGCTTCGCCGCCCGGCAGCCCTTCGCGATGCTGACCATCGGCATCGTGCTGCTCGTCCAGCACACCACCGGCTCCTACGGCAGCGCCGGCATCGTCGCCGCCGCGACCGGCGTCTCGATGGCGCTGTTCGCCCCGCAGAGCGGCAAGCTGGCCGACCGCTTCGGCCAGCGGGCCGTCCTCGTCCCCGGTGTACTCATCCACACCGCCTCGGTCTCCCTCCTCGTCGCACTGGCCCTGTCCGGCGCCCCCCTGTGGGCCCTGTTCCTCGCGGCCGTCCCCGCCGGCGCCTCGGTGCCCCAGGTCGGCCCGATGGTCCGGGCCCGCTGGGCCGCCAAGCTGGACGGCACGCCCCTGATGTCGACCGCGGCGGCCTTCGAGTCGGTCACCGACGAGTTCACCTTCGTCGTCGGCCCGGTCCTCGCCACCGCCCTGTGCACCGGCATCCACCCCGCCGCCGGCCTGATCACCGAAGCCACGCTCACCCTGATCGGCGGCCTGTTCTTCGCCGCCCAGCGCAGCACCCAGCCCGCCTTCGGCCGCACCGCCGCGGCCGCCGACCAGAACGGCGAACCGCACCGCTCGGCCCTGTCCATCCCCGGCGTCCGGGTCCTCGCCATCGCCTTCCTGGGCATCGGCTCCGTCTTCGGCGGCATGCAGGTCTCGCTCACCGCCTTCAGCCAGGAGATCGGCAACCCGGGCGCCAACGGTCTGCTGTACGGCATCTTCGCCGCCGGCAACATGCTCGCCGGCATCGCCATGGGCGCCATCGCCTGGAAGATGGGCCCGCGCCGCCGCCTGATCTTCGGCTACATCGGTCTCACCATCGCCGCCTCCCTTCTGTGGACCACGCACTCCGTCCTGCTGCTCGGCGCCCTCGGCCTGGTCGTGGGTCTGTGCATCGCCCCGGCGCTGATCACCGGCTACACGATCGTCGAGACCCTGGTCCCGCGCAGCTCCCGCACCGAGGCATTCACCTGCCTCACAGCCGCCGTGGCCCTGGGCCAGGCCGCCGCCGTCATGGTCGCCGGCCGACTGGCCGACGCCCACGGCGCGAGCACCGGTTTCCTGGTCCCGATGGCGGGCACCGTGCTCGCCCTCGTCACCCTGCTCGCCCTGCGCTCGCGGCTCCTGCCGCCCACGACGGGCCGCGTCGCCGCGCGTGGCATCGGTCACCGAGTTCCCGTGGCGGTGGACTGAACCGGCGGAATACGTCACTATGGATCGTCGTTAGCACTCGATGAGTGTGAGTGCCAGGAGGAAGACAAGTGCCGACCTACCAGTACCAGTGCACCGAGTGCGGCGAGGGCCTCGAGGCGGTGCAGAAGTTCACGGATGACGCTCTGACCGAGTGCCCGAACTGCAAGGGACGCCTGAAGAAGGTGTTCTCGGCCGTCGGCATCGTGTTCAAGGGCTCCGGCTTCTACCGGAACGACAGCCGCGGTGCGTCGTCCAGCAGCTCGCCGGCCGCGTCGAAGTCCTCTTCGTCGTCGTCCTCCACTCCGTCGTCGTCTTCGTCGACCCCCGCGTCCTCGTCTTCGTCCTCCTCGGACTCGAAGCCGGCGGCCTCGTCGAGCTCCACCTCGGCGGCCTGATCCACCTTTCCCGCGCCTGCCCTGCCGACTTCCGTCGGCGGGGCATTCCGCGTTCCGGGGGCTAGGGTGACCGCCATGACGAGCGACGTGTTCGCGGACATCGGTGTCATCGGCGGCTCGGGGTTCTACTCCTTCCTGGACGATGTGACCGAGGTGCCGGTCGACACCCCGTACGGCAGCCCCAGCGACTCCCTCTTCCTCGGCGAGCTCGCCGGGCGACGGGTCGCCTTCCTTCCCCGGCACGGCCGCGGCCACAGCGTGCCGCCGCACCGGATCAACTACCGCGCCAACCTCTGGGCCCTGCGCTCGGTCGGCGTCCGGCAGGTCCTCGGGCCCTGCGCGGTGGGCGGCCTGCGCGAGGAGTACGGCCCCGGCACCCTCGTCGTGCCTGACCAGCTGGTCGACCGGACGAGGACCCGCGCTCAGACCTACTTCGACGGGGAGCCACGGCCGGACGGCGCCGTCCCGAACGTGGTCCACGTCAGCTTCGCCGACCCCTACTGCCCCGACGGGCGCAAGGTCGCCCTGAAGGCCGCCCGGGGGCGGGGCTGGGAACCCGTCGACGGCGGCACGCTGGTCGTCGTCGAGGGCCCCCGCTTCTCCACACGCGCCGAGTCGCGGTGGCACGCGGCCGCGGGCTGGTCGGTGGTCGGCATGACCGGCCACCCCGAGGCCGTCCTCGCCCGGGAACTGGGACTCTGCTACACCTCCTTCGCACTGGTGACGGACCTGGACGCGGGTGCGGAGACGGGGGACGGCGTCTCACACTCCGAGGTACTGCGGGTGTTCGGCGAGAACCTGGGCCGGCTGCGTGACGTGCTCTTCGACGCGGTGGGCGCGCTCCCCGCGACGACCGACCGGGACTGCCTGTGCTCCCGGGCCCACGACGGATGGGACCTGGGGATCGAACTGCCCTGAGCCTCGCGGCGGGGTGAGGAACGCACCGCGTGGACCGGACTGCCTCAAGCGTCGCGGACGTCGCCGCACGGCCGCAATCGCTCGCCGGGGTGAGGAAGTTGTCCACAGAAGCCCGTCTGTCCACAGGCCGGAGCGGGATCGCGGCGAGAGCGGGATGGTGTGAGCGGTTCGCCGGACGGTCCGGCGGACGGCTCGTCCCACGACAGGCGGTATCCGCGATGACCTCAGACTCCTGCCTCCCCCACACCCGCACCTCGGTCCCCGCGCCGTGTGGTGTCCCCCCGTTCGATCCGCTGCGCGTGCGCGGCGGAAGGCTTCGGTTGCGCCGGGTGCTGCGGCGGGGGCGGCGGGCCCCCGCCGCGGTCCTGGCGGTGACCGCCGCCACGCTCGCGGCGGCCGGTGTGGCGGGGGCCGACGACCTGGTCGCCCGGCCGTCGCCCCGGCCCGCGGCGCAGGAGCGGCACCGGCCGCCGGCAGTGCCGCTCGTGTCGGCCCCGGTGCGGATCGCCGACGCGGAGACCGTCCGGCTGCTGCGGCCGGGCGACCTGGTGGACGTGATCGCGGCGCCCGGCATGACGACGCTCGGGGCCGGCGGGAGCGGCGCGGCGCGCGTGGTCGCCTCGGGCGTCCGAGTGGCCGAAGTACCCGGACCGGGCGAGACTCGTTCGGACGGCGGGGCGTTGGTCGTCCTGTCCGTCCCACGGCCCACGGCGGCGGAGCTCGCCGGTGCGGGCATGACGTCCCAACTCGCGGTGACGCTGTGCTGATTCGCACTGACGGACTGTCAAGTCACCGTCCCGTGTGTACGGATTGGACGCCTCTGCGCCGGTCGCGGCGTAATGGCTCAGCACACTGCACACAAGACGAAGGGCACCACGGTGAGCGCGAAGAAGGAAAGCGTGCTGGACGGCTTCAAAGCCTTCCTCATGCGGGGCAATGTCATCGACCTGGCCGTGGCGGTCGTCATCGGTGCCGCATTCACCAACATCGTGAACTCGGTGGTGAAGGGCATCATCAACCCGATCGTCGGCGCCTTCGGCACCAAGAACCTGGAGAGCTACAAGTCCTGCCTCAAGGACCCCTGCAAGATCGTGAACGGAGAGATGCAGGGCATCCAGCTGGAGTGGGGCCTGGTCCTCAGCGCCATCCTCAGCTTCATCATCACCGCGGCCGTCGTCTACTTCCTGATGGTGCTGCCCATGGCGAAGGTGCTGGCCAAGCGCGCCGCGCACGACAAGGCGAAGGAGGGCGTGCAGGAGACCATGGAGATCAGCGAGCTGGAGGTCCTCAAGGAGATCCGCGACACCCTGGTCGCCCAGCGGGGCCCGTCCTCCGGTTCGAGCACCGGGGCGCACCCCACCTCCTGACCGACGGCTCGCGCCGGCGTCAGAGGTGGTGCGGCGGCTTCTCGTCGAGGAAGCGCGCGAGGTCGGCGGCGCTGTCGCCGCCGGCCGGAGGCCGCTCGCCCCATCCTCGGTCCGTGTCGTCCGCGGACTGCTGGTCCAGTGGATCGTCGAAGATCAGTGCCGGCCTGGGTCGGGGATCGGGTCGGGAGTCGGACTGCTTCGCTGCTCGCGGTCCGGGGGCGGGGGCGGTGCTCATGCCTTCAGGGTACGCCGGGAGCACCGCCCCGGACCGGGCCGGACGGTGGCCCCGTCAGCGGTCCTTCGGGTCGAGCATCCACAGGACGAGGACGACAAGGAAGGACAGGACCAGGAAGCCCGCCCCCCACCAGGCGGTCCCGGTGTCGCCGGACATCCACTCGTCGACCACGACCGTCAGTCCCCACAGCTGGCCCACGACGACGGTGAGGGCCAGTACCAGACGAGCGGTGAGCCTGGAGGAGCGTTCGGGCTCCTGCTCGGTCCCGGCGCCCGGGCCGGGGCCGGTGTGCCGGATCCGGGGGTCGCCGTAGCCGCTGGTGGGGCGGATCTGGGGGTAGCGCTCGTGCACCGGGCGGTTGAGGCGCGGCTGGGCGCTGCCGGGGGTGTAGGCGGGCCGGGGCGGGAGCTCCTGCGGGGTCTCCGGTGGATGGGCGGGGGCGGCCGGGTCCTTGGGGAAGGGGGTGTCGGTCATGTCCGGCGGCTCCTCTCCAGGGTGCTGCCGAGCGGGCTGCCTTCGGTGGCGCCCGGGCAGCCGAGGCGGCCGGCGAGTTCGGGGCGGGTCTCGCCGAGCTGGCGGCAGAGGCCCTGCTGGACGCTCTCGCCGGAGCGTGTGGTGCCGACGGCCCAGACGCTTCCGTCGGCCTCCTCGACGAGGAGCACCTTGGGGAGCGCCCGGGGTGGCGGGCCGGCGGTCACCTCGCCGGTGCGGGCGTCGAAGACTCCCTCGTGGCAGGGGCAGTACAGCTCGCCCTCGTCCCCCCGGTCCTTGCGCCAGAGCACGGCGCAGGCGAGGTGGGTGCAGACGGCGGAGTAGCCGGCGAGGGTGCCGTCCTCCAGGCGGACGGCGACGGCGCGGTCCTCTTCCTCGGGGTAGCGGAAGGCGAGGGACTCGCCGGGCGGGAGCGAGTCGGCGATCTTCTTGGGCTGGGGCGCTCCGTCGCTGTCGCCGTGCCGGTGCAGGATGCCGGAGGCGACGCCGATGCCGCCGACGGCGAGGCCGCCGGAGACGGTGGCGACGATCCGCAGGTAGTCGCGGCGGGTGGTGAGGGAGTCGGCGGAGATGCGGTCGTGGAGGGCGGCCTGGGCGGCGTCGGGTGCTTCGGCGCCGTTGTCGGAGGGCTGCTCGGTGAGGCTCATCGGACGTCCACTCCGTTGACTTCGACGATGGGAAGACCGCCGGGGACGGGCCATTGGACCTTGTCGGCGGGGACGACCATCGCCACGCCGGTGGAGACGGTGGTGGAGCCGAAGGTGAAGGAGTCGGCGACCTGGACGCCGGGGCGTTCGGCCCGCAGCTCGTCGAGGGTGCCGTAGAAGAGGGCGCCGGTGGGGCAGACGGTGGCGCACATGGGGGCGAGGCCGTAGGCGGTGCGGTCGTAGCAGAGGTTGCACTTCATCTGCAGCTTCGCCTGGAGGTCGATCTTCGGTACGCCGAAGGGGCAGGCGTTGACGCAGTTGGCGCAGCCGATGCAGCGGGTGGTGTCGGCCTGCTGCACGACGCCGTCGGCGGTGACCAGGATGGCGTCGGCGGGGCAGACCTCGGCGCACGGGGCGACGGGGTCCTCGCAGTGCATGCAGACGGTGGGAAGGGAGGCGACGGAGCGCCCCTCTTCGGGGTAGTCCAGGTGGATCATCGACTTGCCGCGGTGCGAGTCGCATTCGCGGCAGGCGGAGACACAGGCCTGGCAGCCGATGCAGCGGCCCGGGTCGATGAAGATCGTGCGGCCCATCATGTGCGGCGTCAGCTCCTCTCCGAGGTGCCACGGCCCTGGGGGGCCGTGGGGGGCAGGGGGTCGGCGCGGGAGACCTGGGTCTCCGGGTAGGCGACCTGGCCGGGGGCGGTGGGCGGCGCGGGGACCTCGTCGATCCGTTCGGCCGGCTCGACGCGGGCGGCGCAGACCTTGTACTCGGGGATCTTGGAGCGCGGGTCGAGGGCGTCGATGGTCAGCACGTTGGCCGCGGTGGGCGCGGGCCAGTGGTAGGGGATGAAGACGGTGTCGGGGCGGATGGCCTCGGTGACCAGGGCGGGGAGGACCTCGCTGCCTCGGCGGGTGACGACGCGGACCGGGTCGCCGTTGCGGAAGCCGAGGGAGGGGTGGACCTCGACCCAGGGGCGGGGGGTCTGCTCGACGAGGGCGCCCAGACGGCGGGTCTGGTTGCCGGAGAGGAAGTGGGCGACGGTGCGTCCGGTGGTGAGGGAGAGGGGGTATTCCTCGGTGTACGGGTCCATGGGCGGGTGCCATTCGACGACCTGCATGTGGATCTTGCCGTCGGGGTGGTAGGTCCGGCCGTCCTCGAAGAGGCGGGGGGTGCCGGGGTGCTCCGTGTCGGGGCAGGGCCAGACGATGCCGCCGGTCTCCTCCAGCCGCTCGTAGGTGATGCCGTAGTAGTCGTTGACCGTTCCGGCGGAGGCGACGCGGAGTTCCTCGAAGACGGAGCGGGAGTCGGGGAAGTCGAACTTGTCGGCGACGCCGAGGCGTCGGGCGAGTTCGCACATGACCCAGGTGTCGGTGCGGACGCCGGCGGGCGGTTCCTGGGCCTTGTTGTGCTTGACGACGCGGGCCTCGGCGTTGGCCATGACGCCCTCGTCCTCGGCCCAGACGGTGACGGGGAAGACGACGTGGGCGTTGGCCGCGGTCTCGGAGAGGAAGAAGTCGAACTGGGCGTGGAACTCGGCGGTGTCGTACCCGTCCTTCACCGTGGCGTAGTTCGGGAGGGAGACGAAGGGGTTGTTGCAGATGCCGATGAGGCCGCGGATCTCGCGGCGCTGCATCTGCCAGACCATCTCCATCATGGAGGTGCCGGCGGCCGGCAGGTCGGCCTCGTCGATGCCCCAGATCTCGCAGATCTGGCGGCGGTGTTCGGGGTTGGAGATGGAGCGGCCGCCGGGCAGCAGGTCGGATTTCTGGCCGTGCTCGCGGCCGCCCTGGCCGTTGCCCTGGCCGGTGATGGTGCCGTAGCCGGCGCCGGGGCGGCCGATGTGTCCGGCGGCGACACAGAGGTTGATGATCGACAGGCAGTTCTCGACGCCCTGGGAGTGGTGCTCGACGCCGCGGGCGTGCCAGGCCATCGCCTTGTCGGCCCCGGCGAACATGCGGGCGACCTGGACGATCTGCTCCTCGGGGACGCCGCAGATCTCGGCGGCGCGGGC
Organism: Streptomyces sp. NPDC093111; assembly: GCF_040683955.1. NCBI lineage: Bacteria > Bacillati > Actinomycetota > Actinomycetes > Kitasatosporales > Streptomycetaceae > Streptomyces > Streptomyces sp. NPDC093111. The sequence goes on from NZ_JBFBNW010000007.1 coordinate 180,093, forward strand.
CGGCGGGTATTCGGCGACGGTCCGCTTCACGTCCTCCCAGCCGGTGGCGTGGGCGGCGAGGTAGTCCTCGTCGGTGAGTCCTTCGGTGACGACGACGTGGAGGACGGAGTTGAAGAAGGCGGAGTCGGTGCCGGGCTTGAGGGCGACGTGCAGGTCGGCGGTGCGGGCGATGGGTGTCTCGCGGGGGTCGACCACGATCAGGGTGGCGCCCCGGTCCCGGGCTCCCCACAGGTACTGGGTCATCACGGGGAAGCACTCGCCGACGTTGGAGCCGGCGATCAGCAGGCAGTCGGTGAGGAGGATGTCGGAGAAGGGGTTGCCGGCCCGGTCGATGCCGAAGGCGAGTTTGTTGGCCCCGGCGGCGGAGACCATGCAGAGCCGGCCGTTGTAGTCGACGTGCTTGCTCTTCAGGGCGACGCGGGCGAACTTGCCGACCAGGTAGGTCTTCTCGGAGAAGAGGCTGGCGCCGCCGAGCAGGCCGAAGGCGTCGTTGCCGTACTCGCCCTGGATGCGGCGGATCTCGGAGACGGTGAAGTCGAGCGCCTCCTCCCAGCTGACCTCGCGGAAGGGCTCGTCGCGGTTGTGGCGCATGAGCGGGGAGGTGAGCCGGTCCGGGTGGTTGACCTGCTGGTAGGCGTTGATGCCCTTGGGGCAGAGCCGCATCCGGTTGATGTCGTGGTTGCGGGGTTCGACGCCGAAGACCTTCCCCGCGTGGTCGACCCGCAGGTACATGCCGCACTGCACGCCGCAGAAGCAGCAGTGGGTGGGGACGAGGGTCTCGCCGTTCTGGTCGGCGTGCCAGCGGTCGGCGGGGATGCCTCCGGCGTCGCGGAAGTTCCGGGTGCCGGGCGGGGCGACCGAGGGGTCGAGCGGGAGCGGCTGCCCGGCCTGCGGGTGGGTCACTTGAAGCCCTTCTTGACGTGGGTGAGGTAGGCGTTGCCGCGCAGGACGCGCTTGCAGCGGGGGCAGTACTCGGCCCATTCGTCGAAGTCGAGCCTGAGGTCGCGCATGGTGCCCTGGAGGTTCTCGACGTAGGGGGCGGCGTCGATGGGCTCGCCGCAGCGGCGGCAGGCGAGGAGCCCCGCTTCGGCACCCGCCACGGCCCCACCGTCGGCGGCCCCGGCCATACCGGCAATACCGGCCGTACCGGCAGCGGCGGCGGTCCCGGTAGCGGCGGCAGCGGCGGTGCCGGCCTTGCTCCGCGAGGTGTACTTGAACAGCTGCATGCCGACGGCGGCCGGCCGCTGCACGATGTGGAAGAACTTCCCGAACGGGATGTAGATCAGGGTGAAGACCACCGACACCATGTGCAGGATCGCCAGGAACTCGTAGCCGCCGCCGTGCAGGAAGATCGAGGAGAAGGTGAGCAGCAGGCCGGTCACCGCGATCACGATGAGGGCGATCAGCGGGACCAGGTCGTAGCCGAAGCGCTGGCCGGTGCTGGCCCCGCGGTCCTTCATCCGGCGCCACAGGAAGTAGCAGGCGCCGGGGATGACGAGGACGGCGGCGATGTCCAGGCCGTGGAACATCAGCCAGCCGATGACGTTCAGCGAGTCGAACCCGAGGACCTTGAAGCCCCAGATCCGCATCTCGTAGCCGGGGCCCGAGCCGGTGGACGAGGTGAAGGTGAACCAGCCCCAGGTCAGCGGGAAGGTGATCAGGGCGGCCAGCACACAGCCCCAGAAGATCAACTGGTGGGCGGCCCAGCGGGCGTGCGAGCGGGCGCCGAGGAACTTCTGGAACCCCAGGTAGGTGGCGATCATCTTCGGCAGGGCGGTGGGGGCCCGGCGGAAGTTCTCGACGGAGAAGAAGGCGCGCCAGCCCTGCTTGAACAGGCGCCGGGCGCCGGGCGCCGAGATCCACACGGTGTAGCGGTAGGCCACGCCGAAGGCGAGGAAGACGGTCGCCACCGCGTACGGCAGGAGGGCCGAGTCGAAGTCGCGCAGCAGCCGGCTGCCGAGGACGATCGCGACGATCAGCAGGGCGGAGACGACGACCCCCGCGAGGGTCGCGCGGCGGCGCACCTGGGCGGGGGTCTGCGGCGGCGGGTCGGCGGAGGCGGTCGGCGTCCCGGCGGGGGCCTGCGGCGGTTCGGCGGGGGCCTGCGGTGGCTCGGTCACGCGGTCACCGTAGGCAAGATGATTCAGATTTGTCCTGTTTTGCCACGCAGGTGGGTGAGCGTGGTGCCGACCGGGCGTCCGGTGTGGTGCCGGCTCCCGGGGCTGTCCCTCAGACGGCGTACAGGCCGTGGGACCGGAACACCTCGCGGGCCGCCGTGACCTGCTCCGGAGTGGGCGAGGGGGTGTCGTGGAGGGAGAAGGGCTTGGCGAGTGCCTGCCACTTCGCTTCGCCCAGCTTGTGGAAGGGAAGGATGTCCACGCGGGAGACGTTGCCGAGACCGGCGGCGAAGGCGGCGACTCCCTCGACGTTGGCGGGGTCGTCGGTCAGCCCCGGGACGAGCACGAAGCGGACGTGGACCTCCTGGCCGAGGTCGGCGAGACGCCGGGCGAAGTCCAGAGTGGGCCGCAGCGGCCGGCCGGTCACCTCCTTGTACGTGTCCGGGTCCCAGGACTTGATGTCGAGAAGGACCAGGTCGGTGTCGCGCAGCAGGGCGTCGGTCGCGCGCACGCCCAGGAAGCCCGAGGTGTCGAGGGCGGTGTGCAGCCCGAGCTCGTGCTTCATCCGGTGCAGCAGCTCGCCGGTGAAGACGGGCTGGAGCAGCGGTTCACCGCCCGAGACGGTGGCGCCGCCGCCGGAGGCGGAGATGAAGCGGGTGTACTTGGACGCCTCCGCGATCACGTCGTCGGCCGAGGTGCGCTTGCCGTTCCGCATCCGCCACGTGTCGGGGTTGTGGCAGTAGAGGCAGGTCAGCGGACAGCCGGAGAGGAAGGTCACGAAGCGCGTACCGGGGCCGTCGACGCCGGTGGACAGGTCCCAGGAGTGCACGGAGCCCTCGGAGGGCCGCTGGGTCGCCGCGGCGGCCGGGGTGAGGGGAGCGGTCGGGATGTCCGAGCCGAGGAGCACGGCCATGGCAGGGCCTCCTGTCCAGGCGGATGGAAGAGGTGGTGTGGGGGAGGTGCGGGGGCGGGGATGCGGGGGCGGGGGTGCGGGATGGTGTTCACGCGCGGCTCCGGGACCCGGGTGAGGGTCGAGGAATCGGGCCCCGGGGCCGCGCGAATCTGGGGCGGGCCGACCGGTGAGGGCCGGCCCGGGGGTCACAGGGACCCGTGGAAGGTGCGGTTCAGGACGTCGAGCTGCTGCTCGCGGGTGAGGCGGACGAAATTCACCGCGTATCCGGAGACCCGGATGGTCAGCTGCGGGTAGTTCTCCGGGTGCTCCATCGCGTCCATCAGGACGTCCCGGTTGAGGACGTTGACGTTCATGTGGAAGCCGTCGCTGGCCATGTAGCCGTCGAGGACACCGGCGAGGTTCTTGATCCGCTCTTCGGGGGTGCGGCCCAGGCCGTCGGGGGTGACGGTGTTGGTCAGCGAGATGCCGTCCTCGGCGTCCTCGTACGGCAGCTTGGCGACCGACATCGCCGAGGCCACGTAGCCGTGGGTGTCGCGGCCGTTCATCGGGTTGGCGCCCGGGGAGAACGGCTCGCCGGCGCGGCGCCCGTCGGGGGTGTTGCCGGTCTTCTTGCCGTAGACGACGTTGGAGGTGATCGTCAGGACGGACTGGGTGTGTTCGGCGTTGCGGTAGGTCGGGTGCTTGCGCACCTTCCGCATGAACTCCTCGACCAGCCACACGGCGATCTCGTCGACGCGCTCGTCGTTGTTGCCGTACGCCGGGAAGTCGCCCTCGATCGTGTAGTCGGTGGCCAGGCCGGTCTCGTCGCGCACCGGGGTGACCTTGGCGTACTTGACGGCGGCCAGCGAGTCGGCGGCGACCGAGAGGCCGGCGATGCCGCAGGCCATGGTGCGGCGCACGTCGCGGTCGTGGAGGGCCATCTCGATGCGCTCGTAGGCGTACCGGTCGTGCATGTAGTGGATGACGTTCAGGGCGTGGACGTAGACGTCGGCCAGCCACTCCATCTGCTCGTCGAACTTGCGCATGAGCTCGTCGTAGTCGAGCACGTCCGCGGTGATGGCTCCGGTCTCGGGGCCGACCTGCGCGCCGGACTTCTCGTCGCGGCCGCCGTTGACCGCGTAGAGGAGGGTCTTGGCGAGGTTCACGCGGGCGCCGAAGAACTGCATCTGCTTGCCGACGGGCATCGCCGAGACGCAGCAGGCGATGGCGGTGTCGTCGCCGAAGCGCGGCCGCATCAGCTCGTCCGACTCGTACTGCACGGAGGAGGTGTCGATGGAGACCTTGGCGCAGAACTCCTTGAAGCCCTGGGGGAGCTGCGGCGACCAGAAGACGGTCATGTTCGGCTCGGGGGCCGGGCCGAGGTTGTAGAGGGTCTGGAGGTAGCGGAAGGAGGTCCTGCTGACCAGCGGCCGCCCGTCCTCGCCCATGCCGGCGATGGACTCGGTGACCCAGGTCGGGTCGCCGGAGAACAGCTCGTCGTACTCGGGGGTGCGCAGGAAGCGGACGATGCGCAGCTTGATGATGAAGTCGTCGACCAGTTCCTGGGCCTGCTCCTCGGTGAGGCGGCCGGCGTCGAGGTCACGCTGGAGGTAGACGTCGACGAAGGTGGAGGTGCGGCCCAGCGACATCGCGGCGCCGTTCTGCTCCTTCACGGCGGCGAGGTAGGCGAAGTACAGCCACTGGATGGCCTCGCGGCCGGTGGTGGCGGGGCCGGAGATGTCGTAGCCGTAGGAGGCGGCCATCGCCTTCAGCTCGCCGAGGGCGCGCATCTGCTCGGAGAGCTCCTCGCGCAGCCGGATCGTCTCTTCGAGCGAGCGGTGACCGGCGGGGAGGGAGTTGAGCTCCTCCTTCTCCTCCTTCTTCACCGCGATGAGGCGGTCGACGCCGTAGAGGGCCACGCGGCGGTAGTCGCCGATGATGCGGCCGCGGCCGTAGGCGTCGGGGAGTCCGGTGACGATGCCGGCCTTGCGGGCGGCGCGGATCTCGGGGGTGTAGGCGTCGAAGACCCCGGCGTTGTGGGTCTTGCGGTACTCGGTGAAGACCTTCTCCAGCTCCTGGGAGACCGGGTAGCCGTAGGTCTCCAGGGCGCCGGCGACCATCCGCCAGCCGCCGTACGGCATGATCGCGCGCTTGAGCGGGGCGTCCGTCTGGAGGCCGACGATCAGGTCCTTGTCGCGGTCGATGTAGCCGGGGGCGTGGGCGGTGATCGTGGAGGGGATGTCGTACGAGACGTCGTAGACGCCCTTGGCCCGCTCCTCCGGGAACTTGTCCGTGATGGCCTTCCACACGGCGGTGGTCCGCTCGGTGGGGCCGGCGAGGAAGGAGTCGTCGCCCTCGTACGGCGTGTAGTTCTGCTGGATGAAGTCACGGACGTCGATGGCGTCGCGCCAGAGGCCGCCCTTGAAGCCCTTCCAGGCTCCCTCGTTCACCGTCGCTTCAGCAGGGGTCGCAGTCACTGCCCGCACCGCCTTCTCGATCGTTCGACTTCGCATCGTTGCTTGCTTCCATTGCACTCCGTTTGATCGATCAAAGGGGGCGGCAATGGTCACCACTCGATGGCCGTAGGTCCCCTTCGGGGAACGGCGAAAGACCCCGCCGGGGCGGGGCCTTTCGATGAGGGGGAGGCAGGACCGGTCAGCTGGGGGCCTCGGCGCCCTTGCGGGCGTAGAACCACCAGGCCACGACGGTGCAGCTCGCGTAGAAGGCGACGAATCCCCACATCGCGCTGGTCACGGCCACCGAGCCGAAGAGGGCCGGGATGAAGAAGAAGCCGTAGGCCGCGATGGCCGAGGTGAAGCCGGTGACCGCGCCGGACTCCATTTCCGCCTGCTTGAGGGCCCGGGCGTACTCCGGGGTGCCCTCCGTCAGGCCCTTCAGGTGGGTGCCGCGGAAGATGACCGGGATCTGGCGGAAGGTCGATCCGTTGCCGATGCCGGAGAAGAGGAACGCCGCGAGGAAGCAGAAGAAGAAGCCGTAGAAGGAGCCGCCGTCACCGCCCGAGGGCAGGAAGTTGATCACGCCGATGATGGAGATCGCCATGCCCACGAAGGACAGGATCGTGACGCGCGCGCCGCCCCACTTGTCCGCGATCCAGCCGCCCGCCCACCGGGCGAGGGCGCCGACCGCCGGGCCCATCCAGGCGTAGGTGGCGACCGAGTAGTCCGGGAAGGTGGTCTTGATCAGCATCGGGAGCGCCGCGGCGAAGCCGATGAAGGAGCCGAAGGTGCCGACGTACAGCCAGGTCATCAGCCAGTTGTGCTTGCGCTTGAAGATGATCTTCTGGCGGCTGAAGGGGGTGGAGGCCACCTTCAGGTCGTTCTGCCCGAACCAGGCCACGGCCGCGAGCACGAGCAGCACGGGCACCCAGATGAAGGCCGCGTTCTGCAGGTAGACCGGGGTGCCGTCCGCCTTGTGCTGGGCGGAGCCGATGGCGATCGTCGACCAGGTGATGACGATCGGCGTCAGCAGCTGGACCACCGAGACGCCCAGGTTGCCCAGGCCGCCGTTGATGCCGGTCGCGCTGCCCTTCTTCGCCTTGGGGAAGAAGAAGCCGATGTTGGCCAGGGAGGAGGCGAAGTTGGCGCCGCCGATGCCGCAGAGCGCGGCGATGGCGACCATCACGCCGTACGAGGTCGACGGGTCCTGGATCGCGATGCCCAGCCAGATCAGCGGCACGATCAGCACCACCGTCGACAGGGCGGTGAAGCGCCGCTGGCCGATCATCGGGCCGAGGAAGGTGTAGAAGATCCGGGCCGTGCCGCCGGTCAGACCGGGGATGGCCGTCAGCCAGAACAGCTGGGACGTGGAGAAGGAGAAGCCGACGTCCTTCAGGTTGGTCGCGGTGACCGACCACACCTGCCAGACGACGAAGGCCACGAGCAGGGCGGGGACCGCGATCCACAGGTTGCGGTTGGCGACCTTCTTGCCGACGGACTTCCAGAACAGCTCGTTCTCCGGCTCCCAGTCCGTGATCGGCCTGCCGGGACGGTACTGCTCCGGGTCGTACGAGGCGGGTGACGGCCCGCCCTTCGTTCTGCTGTCGTGGACCACGGAACTCATGGCGCTCCCCTGACTTTTTCGAGACGTTCTTGCCCTTCCAGGCTGCGGCGCCGCATCAGGGGTACGGGAGGGTCGATGGTCGGCTGAGCGAGCGGCCTAGGTCCCGTCGTTCCCGGGCCCTACGCACCCTCCGGGACCGGCAGCAGCGGAAGCGCGACCTCCGGGTCGTCCAGGCAGACGCCGGTCCGCAGGTCGAACTCCTGCTTGTGCATCGGCGAGGCCACCACCGGTACGCCGCCCCGGGTGCCCATGATCCCGTCCGCCATGACGTCGGCGCCCGAGAACGGGTCCCGGTTGCCCACCGCGTACACCTCGCCCGCGCCGTCCTTGAACAGCGCCGCCTCCGTCCCGTCGGCGAGCACCGTGGCCCGGCCCCGGCCGGGCTCCAGGAACTCCACCCCGGCCACGTGCGGCCCGAAGCGCTCCAGGGCCGCCGGGTCCTCCAGGACCGCCTGCCACTCGTCGCGGTACGCGGCCACGTGCCGCTCCATCTGCGCCTCCAGCTCGGCGCAGATGCCCAGCGAGTCCTCCACGACGACCTCGCGCAGGTGCTCGATGCCCCCGCCGGTCCCGCCGAGGCGCTCCAGCCAGGCCGAGGTGCGCTCCAGGCGCTCGCCCGTCCGGATGTAGTACATGAGGAAGCGGTCGATCAGCGCGAAGAGCTCCGCCGCCGACAGGTCGGAGGCCAGCAGGTCGGCGTGGCGCGGGCTGGTGCCGCCGTTGCCGCAGACGTACAGGTTCCAGCCGCCGGCGGTGGCGATCACACCGATGTCCTTGCCGCGGGCCTCCGCGCACTCGCGCAGACAGCCCGACACCCCGCCCTTGATCTTGTGCGGGGCCCGCAGGCCCCGGTAACGCAGCTCCAGGTCGATCGCGAGCTGCACCGAGTCGCCCTGCCCGAAGCGGCAGAACTTCGACCCGACGCAGGACTTCACCGTCCGCAGCGACTTCCCGTACGCCTGCCCCGACTCGAAGCCCGCGGCGATCAGCCGGCGCCAGATCCCGGGGAGCTCCTCCTTGCGCGCGCCGAACAGGTCGATGCGCTGGCCGCCCGTGATCTTGCTGTAGAGGCCGTGGTCGCGGGCCACCTCGCCGATGACGATGAGCTGCTCGGCGGTGATCTCGCCGCCCGGGACGCGCGGCACGACCGAATAGGTGCCGTCCTTCTGGAGGTTGGCGAGGAACAGGTCGTTCGAGTCCTGGAGCGCGGCCTGCTCGCCCTCCAGGACGTGCCGCAGTCCGAGTTCGGGGGCGAGGGTGCCGAGGACGTTGGCTACGACGGGCTTGCAGACCGTGCAGCCGGAGACGGGGCGGGGGGCGGAGCCGGAGCCGGAGCCGAGGTCGGAAGCCTCACCTGTGCCCGCGCCCGCGCCCGAGTCCCCGTCGGCCGTCCCGTGCCGCTCCATCAACTCGGTGAAGGAGCGGATGTGTTCCGTGCGGATCAGTTCGTAGAGCTCGGCGCGGCCCAGTTCCGGGAAGTGCTCGCACAGTCCGCGCCGCTTCTCCACCCCGGCCGCGTCCAGGACCGCCTGGAGGGTGTTCACGCAGCCGCCGCAGCCCGTACCCGCCTTGGTGCAGCGCTTGACGCCGCCGACGTCGGTGAGGCCGTGCTCGGCGATCGCCTCCCGTACCGCGCCCTTGGTGACGTTGTGGCACGAGCAGACGACGGCGTCGTCCGCGAGCGCGTCGGCGCCCGGCAGTTGCCCCGCGCCGTCCCCGGACGGGAGCAGGAACGCCGTGGGCGGCGCCGGAAGCTGCCGTCCCGCGTGCGGCCGCAGCGAGCCGTACGCCTCCGCGTCACCCACCAGGATGCCGCCGAGGAGCTGCCCGTCCGGGCCGAGCAGCAGCTTCTTGTAGACGCCCTCGCGCCCGTCCGAGAACACGATCTCGGTGGCCCGCGGCACGTCCGAGAACGGGTCGCCGAAGGACGCCACGTCCGCGCCGAGCAGCTTCAGCTTGGTCGACGTGTCGGCGCCCGTGAACACCGAACCGCCCGGCCCCGCCAGCCGGTCCGCGACCACCTCCGCCATCTGGTAGCCGGGCGCGACCAGACCGTAGACCCGTCCGTCGCAGGTCTGGGCGCACTCGCCCACCGCGTACACGTACGGGTCGCTGGTCCGGCAGTGTTCGTCGACCACCACTCCCCCGCGGTCGCCGACCGCGAGCCCCGCCTCGCGCGCGAGGCGGTCCCTGGGCCGTACGCCCGCCGAGAAGACCACCAGGTCGGCGGGGATCCGCGTACCGTCGGACAGCTTCAGGGAGCGCACCCGGCCGTCCGCGTCGACGTCGACCTCGACGGCGCCGACACCCGTGTGCACGGCCACGCCCATCGACTCGATGGTGCCGCGCAGCGCCGCCGCGCCGCCGTCGTCGACCTGGAGCGGCATCAGCCGGGACGCGAACTCGACGACGTGCGTCGTCGCCCCCAGCGTGCGCAGCGCGCCCGCCGCCTCCAGGCCGAGCAGCCCGCCGCCGACGACGACGCCGGTGCGGATGCCGTCGCCCGCGCCGGCGTACGCCGTGAGGGCGTCGACGTCGTAGAGCGTGCGGTACGTGAAGCAGCCGGCCGCGTCGGCGCCGGGGATGGGCGGCACGAACGGGTACGAGCCGGTGGCCATGACCAGCACGTCGTACGGCACGACGGCGCCGGAGGTCGTGGTGACCGTGCGGGCGGCGGTGTCGACGTGCTCGGCCGGGTCGCCCAGACGCAGGTCGACGAGGCCGTCGTCGAGGGCGGGCAGCCCGAGGTCCCCGGGCTCCGTGCCGGTGAACACCGAGGACAGGTGCACGCGGTCGTACGCGGGGACGTCCTCCTCCCCCAGCACGACCGCCCGCCAGCCGGGCCCGCCGTCGGGACCGGCGAGCGCGTCCCGCTCCGCCAGCGCCTCCAGGAGCCGGTGCCCGACCATGCCGTGGCCGATCAGCACGAGGTTCCGGGTCTGCTGGGCGGGGCCGGCGGGGGCGGCAGCCATGGCGGTCTCCGTGTGGGGTGGGAGGTGCGGGTGGGGCAGCGGGGGTTCCCGAGCTCCGTCACCTCGACGGTAGGGCGGTCCGACCGCCCGACCCGCCCCGAAAAAGACCCGAGGCACCGGGACTTGCGGCCCTGCGGGACGGGACCTGCGGCGGGGCCGGGTGGCGGGAACGCGGGCATAGCGTGAGCGGTGAGGGGGCCGCGACGCCGAACGACACCGGCGGCGCGGCCCCGGACGGGGTTTGGGGCGGCGCGGCCATGGACGGGGACTTGGCGCGGCGGGCTCCTTGGGCGGCCGGGGCGGGCCGGGGAGCAGGACCGGGCCAGGAATCCAGGGGCCAGGACCGCACCAGGGGCCAGGACCGGGCCACGAACCAGGGGCCAGGACCGCACCAGGAGACCAGGGGGCCAGGACGGAGCCGTCCAGGAATGTCGTGCCGGAGCGTGTCGCAACGCGCCGGGACGCGGCCCCTGGATCGGCGTGATCACGGAGGCAGTCATGCGGGATCTCGTACTCGCGGTGCACGGCAGCGCCGTGCCCGAAGCCGGGGAGACCGTCGCCCGGCTCGCCGACGCCGTCGAGCGGCTCACCGGAGCGCCCGTCGCCGTCGCGCACCTCGACCACCAGAAGCCGTCGCTCCCGTACGTGCTGGCCGACCGGCCGGGCGCCGTCGTCGTCCCGCTGCTGCTCGGCGACGGCTACCACCGCACCGTCGACATCCCCTCCGTCGCCCAGCACTTCGACTGCGCCGTCACCCGGGGCCTGAGCGGCGAGCCGGGGGTCGGGCTCGCGCTGTACGACCGCCTGCGCGCGGCCGAGCGGGCAGCGGGCGGGCCGGCCGACGCGGTCCTCGTCGCCGGAGCCGGTTCGTCCCGGCCGGGCGGCAACGACGGCACCCTCCACGCCGTGGACCACCTGGAGCACCTGCTCCCCGTCCCGGTGGCCGCCGCGTACTGCTCGGCGACGGGCCCCACCGCCCCACCGGTCGCGGAGGCCGTCGACGCGCTCCACGCCCGCGGCTTCCGCCGCATCGCGGTCGCCGCGCACCTGCTGGCCCCCGGCCGCTTCACCCAGGCCCTCGCGGCCCTCCCCGACGTGTGGGCGGTCTCGGCACCGCTGGCGGACCACCCGCGGGTCGCGGGAGCGGTGGCGAAGCGGTACGAGAGGTACGCGACCGGGGACGCGGGCGCGGCGGCGGGGACGGCGCCGGGGGCTCAGCCGGACAGGCGCATGCGGACGCCCGCGGGCCGACCGGTGGCCGTGGCCGGGGCTCAGCGCTAGCCGCGGCGCCGGCCGCGAACGGGCCCGGAGGCCGGAGCGGGAGCCCAGCCCTAGCCACAGACGTGCCGTGCCCGGAGGCCGGAGCGGGGGCCCGGACACGCCCCTCCCCCACCCCCCTGAACCGCGATCCCTCACCCCCCATCTGCTGTGCTTTGGGGCATGAGACAACCCTTCCTGCCGCTCACCGCCCGGTCCATCGAGGAGTCACACCGCGCCTCCACGCCGCTGGAACTCTTCTTCGACCTGTGTTTCGTCGTCGCCGTCGCCCAAGCGGGTGCCGAACTCGTGCATGCCGTCGCCGAAGGGCATGCCGGAAGCGGGGTCATCAACTACACGATGGTCTTCTGGGCCATCTGGTGGGCGTGGATGAACTTCACCTGGTTCGCCTCCGCCTACGACAACGACGACGCCCTCTACCGGGTCGTCACCCTCGTCCAGATCGCCGGCGTCCTCATCCTCGCCGCCGGGGTCTCCCGCGCCTTCGAGGACCACGACTTCCTCGTCGTCTACATCGGCTACGTCGTGATGCGGCTCGCGCTCTCCTCCCAGTGGCTGCGCGCCGCGCACCACGCCACCGATCCGGCCGAACGGACGATGTGCCGGCGGTACGCGGGCGGAGTCATCGCCTGCCAGGTCGGTTGGGCCGCGCTGCTCCTGGTGCCCGAGGACGTACGGCCCTGGGTGTTCCTCGTGATGGCGCTGGCCGAGATGGCCGTCCCGGTGTTCGCGGAGAAGGACATCACCACGCAGTGGCACCCGCACCACATCGCCGAACGCTACGGCCTGTTCACGATCATCGTGCTCGGCGAGTCGATCGCCGCCGCGACGGTCGCCGTGAAGTCGGGCATCACCGAGAACGACGCCCTGCGCGAGCTGCTGCCGATCGCCGCCGGCGGGCTCCTCATCGTCTTCGCCGCCTGGTGGGTCTACTTCGTCGTCCCCGCCCACGACCGGCTCGCCTCCACCCGGCAGGGCTTCCTGTGGGGTTACGGGCACTTCCTGATCTTCACCTCGGCCGCCGCGATCGGCGCCGGCCTGGAGATCGCCGTCGAGCAGGCCGTCGGCAAGGCGCACATCTCCACCCTCGCCGCCTCCTCCGCCGTCACCATCCCGACCGCCGTGTTCCTCCTCTGCGTGTGGCTCCTGCACGCCCGCTACTTCAAGGTCGGCCTCGCCCAGCAGGCGGTCCTCCCGTGCTCCGCGCTCGCCGTCCTCATGTGCACGTTCGCCGGGCAATGGGCGGTGTTCGCGGCCGGCCTGGTCGCCGCGGCCACCGTCGCGGTCGGGGTGACCCTGACCGCGACCAACCCGGCCACCCGCGAGGCCGCCTGAGCCGCGACGCGTCGCACGATCTTCCGGCCGCTCGGCCCACTCACCGTCGCGGGCGCGCCCGCTCCCGGCGGCACGTGCCTCGGGCCCAAGCGCTGACCCGCGTGGTACGCAGGGGACATGACACTGCATCGGCACGACGCACTCACCGACGTGGGCGGCCTGCGGGTCGGCCACGCGCGGGTCCCGGGCGCCGGGGCGCTCTCCGGGACCACCGTCGTCCTCGCCCCGGAGGGCGGGGCCGTGGCCGCCGTGGACGTGCGCGGCGGCGGGCCCGGCACGCGGGAGACGGACGCGCTGGACCCCCGCAACCTGGTCCAGCGGATCGACGCCGTCGTCCTGACCGGCGGCAGCGCCTACGGCCTCGACGCCGCGGGCGGGGTGATGGCCTGGCTGGAGGAGCGGCGGCGCGGGGTGCGGGTCGGGCCCGACCCCGCGCACGTGGTGCCGGTCGTCCCCGCCGCCTGCCTCTTCGACCTCGGCAGGGGCGGCGACTTCGCGGCCCGCCCCGACGCCTCGACCGGCCGGGCGGCAGTCGAGGACGCGGCCTCGACCGGGCCGTACGCGCCGGTGGCGACCGGCACGGTGGGCGCGGGCACGGGGGCTGTGGTCGGCGGGCTCAAGGGCGGGGTGGGGACGGCGAGCACCGTGCTGCCGTCGGGGATCACCGTCGGGGTGCTCGTGGTCGTGAACGCGGTCGGCTCGGCGGTCGACCCGGAGACCGGCGTGCCGTACGGGCGGTACTTCGCCGGCGGGTGGCCCGACCGTCCCGACCCGGCCGTGCACGAGGCGGCGCGACGCCGGCTGGCCGAGGCCCGGGCGAAGCGGGCGGCGCCGCCGATGAACACGACGCTCGCGGTGGTCGCCACGGACGCGGCGCTGACCCGGGCGCAGGCGCAGAAGCTGGCGGGGACGGCGCACGACGGCATCGCGCGCGCCGTCCGTCCGGTGCATCTTCTCAACGACGGCGACACGGTCTTCGCCCTCGCGACCGGTGCGCGCGAACTGTCCGCCGAGGCCGGTCCGCTCGCCCTCAACGAGATCCTCGCGGCGGGCGCCGACGTGGTCACCCGGGCCATTGTCCAGGCAGTTCTCGCCCCGGAGACGGGTGTGACGGGACCGGGCGGCGACCACCCCGCGTACCGCGAGCTGTACGGCACCGTGTCCGACGACTAGCCCCTTGAAGCGACTCCCGGTATACCAAAGGGAGTTGACGAACTCGTGCGGGGGCGCGGGAACTCCATATGCGCCCCCGTTCGTTTTCCCGAACGCCGGACACGATGTCAGACCCAGGGACTACGTTTAGCAAGCACCAAGTGACATGCGGCGACGGCCTGGAGACCCCCTTGAACGATCCGCACGATCCGCAGGATCTTTCGCACGATCCGTACGAGACGACCGACACCCAGGTTGAGCGGCTCCTCGGCCGGGCGCTCAACTCCTTCGACCTGCCCGACTCCACGGTCGAGCGCCTGGCGTCCGCGCTCGCCCACTCCAGCACGCTGCACTCCTCGCACCACAGCGCCTCACTGCACCGCACCACCAACCGTCACACCTACCTCCTGGCCGACGGCACCGCCCTCACCCTCTGGGAGCTGGTGCACAACTCCGGCCGCGACGGCACCGAGCAGCACGAGCTGTACGTGGAGGAGTCCGAGGCCCGGCTCGCCGCCTCGCGCCTGCCTGCCGGCCCCTCGCTCGGCTGGAGCGTCGAGCGCGCGGACGGCACGGCGGCCGACGAGGACGACGACCTGGAGGTGCTGAGCGCGCTCCTCGCCCGCCCCATACCCGCCCAGCCCAGGATGTACGTGCCGGACAACTCCGCGGACCACGCCCGCCGGGTGCTCCGGCGCGCGGAGAACGCCGACCGGCCCGGCGAGCCGACCGTGCGGCGGCTGCGGCTGGCGTTCGCGCACCACATCACGCAGGCCTTCGGGCGCCAGTGCGCCGTGGAGGGCGGCCGGGACGCCGGCTTCACCCTCTACGAGCACCAGTTCCTGCTCCTCGACGGCAGCGAGGTCAGCCTCTGGGAGGTCGAGCACACGGCGACGCCCGACGGGCGCCACATGTGCGAGGTGTACGAGGACGAGCGCGCGGCCCGCGGGGCGATGGAGTCCCGCTCCCGGGTGCGGTGACCCCGCACGCCCCCTCCGGTACGAGGGGGCTCCCGTCCGGGGGACTTCAGCCGGCCGGGACGGGAGCGGCGGCGGTGCCGAGTCGCGCCACGGCGAACTCCCGGTTGGTCCTGGTCTGCTCGCGGTACGGCGCGGGCAGCTCGGGCAGGGCGAGGAGCCGGTCGCAGGCCGCGAGCGAGGCGGCGTGGTCGCCGACCCAGTAGGCGGTGATCGAGTACTCGAACAGCAGCCCCCACCGGTACACCCACGGCTGGAGGAACAGCAGGTCGTCGGCGGGCTGCGGCCGGTCGAGGACCGTGGACAGGAGGGCGTGGGCGGCATGGTGCCGCCTCATCCGCCGGAGCCGGGAGGCCAGTTCGCAGCAGGCTTCGAGGCGCTGCGGCCGTGCCTCCCAGGCCCGTACGAGGGAGTCCTGGGCGGCCGGCCAGCCGCCGTCGGCCACCTCCGGGTGCTCGGCGGCGAGGACCCCGGCCTGGAGCAGCGCGTAGGCGACCTCCTCGCCCCAGCCGCCCATGGCCGCGCGCGTTCCGGTACAAGGCCCAGGGGGATCCGACGGACGGCGGGGACGGCGACGGCGTCGTCAACCGCTGACGCCGAGAGGGGCCCCCGGCCGGGGGCCCCTCTCTCCACCGTCACACCGGTCAGGCCGTGACGGGCACCTTCGTCCCGGCCGGGGCCTCCTCGCCGGCGGCGGCCGACCGCGCCGGCTTCCGGGCGCTCTTGAGGAGGATGACGAGCGAGGCGCTCACCACCGTGCCCGCCACGATCGCGAGCAGGTACAGCAGCGGGTTGCCGATCAGCGGGATCACGAACAGGCCGCCGTGCGGGGCCCGCAGGGTGCACTCGAAGGCCATCGACAGGGCGCCGGTGACCGCGCCGCCCGCCATCGCCGCCGGGATGACCCGCAGCGGGTCGGCCGCGGCGAACGGGATCGCGCCCTCGGAGATGAACGACGCGCCGAGCACCCACGCGGCCTTGCCGTTCTCCCGCTCGGTCTTGGTGAAGAGCCGGCCGCGGACGGTCGTGGCCAGCGCCATCGCGAGCGGCGGCACCATGCCGGCCGCCATCACGGCCGCCATGACCATGAGCGAGCCCTCGTTGGGGGTGGCGAGACCGCCGACGGCGAACGCGTACGCGACCTTGTTGACCGGACCGCCGAGGTCGAAGCACATCATCAGGCCGAGGATGACGCCGAGGATCACCGCGTTGGCGCCGGAGAGGCCGGACAGCCAGTCGGTGAGCGCGTTCTGGAGGCTCGCGATCGGCTTGCCGATGACGAGGAACATCAGGAAGCCGACGACGATCGACGAGAGCAGCGGGATCACGACGACCGGCATGATGCCTCTGAGCGCGGCGGGGATCCGCACCTTCTGGATGGCGAGGACGGTGCCGCCGGCCACCAGACCGGCGACGAGGCCGCCGAGGAAGCCCGCGTTGATCGTGAGGGCGATCGCGCCGCCGACGAAGCCGGGGACGAGACCGGGGCGGTCGGCCATGCCGTACGAGATGTATCCGGCGAGGACCGGGACGAGGAAGCCGAAGGCCAGTCCGCCGATCTGGAACATCAGGGCGGCCCAGCTGTCGACCTGACCCCAGTCGAAGTGCTCGGCGACGGAGGGGGCCTTGTTGATGTCCCAGCCGCCCAGGGCGAAGCCGAGGGCGATGAGGAGGCCGCCGGCGGCGACGAACGGCACCATGTAGCTGACGCCGGACATGAGCCACTTGCGGAGCTTGGTGCCGTATCCCTCGTCGGGCTCGCCCGCGTTCTCCACGGGGGTGGCCCCGGCCGCGTCGCCCGCCGGGGCGGGGCCGGTGAGCTCGCCGCGGGCGGCCTTGTCGCGGACCTCGGCGATGAGTTCGGCGGGGCGGTTGATGCCGGCCTTGACGCCGACGTCGACGGTCGGCTTCCCGGCGAACCGTTCCTTGTCCCGTACGGGGACGTCGTGCGCGAAGATCACGCCGTCGGCGGCGGCCACGGTCGCCGGGTCGAGGCGGGTGAAGCCCGCCGAACCCTGCGTCTCGACCACGAGCTCGACGCCGGCCGCCCCGCCCGCCTTCTCCAGGGCCTCGGCGGCCATGTAGGTGTGGGCGATGCCGGTGGGGCAGGAGGTGACGGCGACGATACGGAAGGTCTCCGCCGGGGCCGCGGAGGCCGCCGGGCCAGCCGGAGCCACCGGGGCCGCCGGGCCAGCCGGAGCCACCAGCACCGCCGGGCCAGCCGAGACCGCCGGGCCAGCCGGACTGGCCGGACTGGCCGGACTGGCCGGACTGGCCGGACTGGCCGGACTGGCCGGACTGGCCAGGCTGGCCGCCACGGCCGCACCGTCCGGACCGGCCGCACCGCCCCCGCCCTCCGGGCTAGCCGCCCCCTCCGGCTCCCCCGCCCCCTCCTCCCCCGCGATCAGTGCCGCCGCCTCCTCCGGCGAGGTCGCCGAGCGCAGTGCCGCGGTGAAATCCGGGTCCATCAGGTGCCTGGCCAGGGCGGAGAGGATCGTCAGGTGGGCGTCGTCCGCGCCGGCCGGGGCGGCGATCAGGAAGACCAGGTCCGCCGGGCCGTCGGGGGCGCCGAAGTCGATGCCCGTGGCCGAGCGGCCGAAGGCCAGGGTCGGCTCGGTGACGTGCGCGCTGCGGCAGTGCGGGATGCCGATGCCGCCGTCGAGGCCGGTCGGCATCTGGGCCTCGCGGGCGGCGACGTCCGCCAGGAAGCCGTCGAGGTCGGTCACCCGGCCCCGCGCGACCATCCGCTCGGCGAGCGAGCGGGCCGCCGCCTCCTTGGTTGCGGCGAACAGGTCGAGGTCGACCAGGTCCGCGGCGATCATGCTGCTCATCGCGGGCTCCCTTGCTCGCTGAGGACGAAGTCCAGAGGTACGTCGGCGGTCACCGTCACCCGGCCGGGGTCCAGGTCCGCCGGGGTCGGCATCTCGCTGCCGGGGAGTTGGACGGCCGCCGCCCCGTGGGCGACCGCCGCGGCCAGGGCCTCGGGGCCCGAGCCGCCCGCGGCGAGGAAGCCGGCGAGGGACGCGTCGCCCGCGCCGACGTTGGAGCGGACCACGGGGACGGCGGCCCGGCCGTAGTGGACGCCGTCCGCCGTGACGAGGAGCTGGCCGTCGGCGCCGAGGCTGGCGAGGACCGCGCCCGCGCCGCGTTCCCGCAGCTCCTGCGCCGCCTTGACCGCGTCGCCGACGGTGGCGAGCGGGCGGCCGACGGCCTGCGCGAGTTCGTCGGCGTTCGGCTTGACGACGTCGGGGCGGGCGGCGAGGGCCGCGAGCAGGGAGGGGCCGGAGGTGTCGAGGGCGATCCGGGCTCCGGCGCCGTGGACGCGGGTGACCAGCTCGGCGTACCACTCGGGGGCGAGGCCGCGCGGGAGGCTGCCGCAGCAGGCGATCCAGTCGGCGGCCGGGGCGTGCGCGGAGACCGTGGCGAGGACGGTCTCGGACTCCTCGGGCGTCAGTTCCGGGCCGGGCGCGTTGACCTTGGTGAGCGTGCCGTCGGGTTCGGCTATCGCGATGTTGGACCGGGTCTGTCCGGCGACCGGCACGGGGGCGACCTCGATGCCCTGCCCGGCGAGCAGCTGGGCGACGAGCGCCCCGGGCGCCCCGCCGAGGGGGACGACGGCGACGGTGCGGTGTCCGGCGGCGGCGACCGCGCGGGAGACGTTGACGCCCTTGCCGCCGGGGTCCACGCGTTCCGCGGAGGCGCGCAGCACCTCGCCGCGTTCCAGGGCCGGGACCTCGTAGGTCCGGTCGAGGGAGGGGTTGGGGGTGACGGTGAGGATCACGCGCGGACGACCTCCGTTCCGGCCGCCTCGATCGCGGCGGCGTCCTCGGCGGCGAGGCCGCTGTCGGTGATGAGCAGGTCGATGTCGGTCAGGTCGCCGAAGCGGGCGAAGTGTTCCTGGCCGTGCTTGGCGGAGTCGGCGAGCAGCACGACCCGGCGGGCGGCGCCGATGACGGCCCGTTTGACGGCGGCCTCGGCGAGGTCGGGGGTGGTCAGGCCGTGTTCGGGCGAGAAGCCGTTGGCGCCGAGGAAGGCGACGTCGGCGCGGATCTCGCCGTAGGCGCGCAGCGCCCAGGCGTCGACGGCGGCGCGGGTGCGGTGCCGGACGCGGCCCCCGACGAGGTGCAGGTCGATGCCCGGGTGGTCGGCGAGCCGGGCGGCGACGGGCAGGGCGTGGGTGACGACGGTCAGGTCCCGGTCCAGCGGGAACTCGGCGGCGAGGCGGGCGAGGGTGCTGCCCGCGTCGAGGACGACGCTGCCCTCCTCGGGGAGTTCGGCGAGGGCGGCGCGGACGATCCGCTCCTTCTCGTCGGCCGCGGTGGACTCGCGCTCGGCCAGGTCAGGCTCGAAGGCGAGCCGCCCGGCCGGGATGGCGCCGCCGTGCACGCGGCGGACGAGCCCGGCGCGGTCGAGTGCCTTGAGGTCACGCCGTACGGTCTCGGCGGTGACCTGGAACTCCTCGGCGAGGGAGAGCACGTCGACCCGGCCCCTCTCGTGGGCGAGGCTGAGGATCGCCTGCTGGCGTTCCGGTGCGTACATGTGGGTTTACGTCCGTTCCATGCCCGAACCTGTGGTTTCAGCGTCACGCTACGCCCGGATTTCGGGAAAGTACACGCGATCGGGCATCGATACGGGCAGGAACGGGCATCGCGCGGGCATTCGGGCCGAAGGGCCCTCCCCGCGCATGCCGAAGGCCCCGGCCCGGGAATCCCGGGCCGGGGCCTTGTGCCCACGGCCTGCCTCGACCGCCGGCCACCGACCGTCGGCCACCGACCGCCGCTCGTCGCCGATCAGGAGACGAGCGCGGTCTCCTTCTCCACCGTGGTCACGGTCGGGGCGGTGGTCGGCTCCTCGCCGTCGTCCCCGCCCTCCAGGTGCTGCTTCGGCTTGGCCGGCAGCGCGAACATGATCAGGAAGATGGCGCCCAGCACCGCCGCCGCCCAGCCCAGCGAGTTCTGGAACGCGTCGGTGAACGCCGCGCCCGTCTCCGCCGGGAAGCGGGCCAGCCGCTCGTCGTCGATGGTCCCGAAGAACACCACCGACACCAGGCCGAGGCCCAGCGCGTTGCCCATCTGGCCGGTCGTGTTGATCAGGCCGGAGGCCGAACCGGCGTGCTCGCGCGGGACCTCCGAGAGGACCGCGTCGGTCAGCGGGGCGACGATCAGGCCCATGCCGAGGCCCATCACGACCAGCGGCGGGATCATCTGCCAGGAGTGGATCCCGGTCCCGTACCGGCCCGCCTCGAAGAGGTAGAGCAGGATGCCCGCGGCCATGGTCAGGGCGCCGGCCTGGAGCACCTTGCGGCCGAAGCGCGGCACCAGCTGCTGCACCGAGAGGCCCGCCGCCATGGAGACCGCGATCGAGAACGGCACACCGGTCAGACCCGCGTGGAGCGGGGTCCAGCCGAGGCCGATCTGCATGTAGAGCGTCCAGACCAGGAAGAAGATGCCCATCACGACGCCGAAGGTGAGCTGCACCGCGATGCCAGTAGGCGAAACACCCTGACACCTACCGGTAGCGGGCCGAACCCGCAGTTCACTAGGGGTCTCGATGGCAACGGCCACCCTGACACGCAACGCACGTACACCTTCGGTCCCTACCGGAGACATGAACACACCCACTCAGGGCGGGGCCTGCGCGTGCCACGGACGACCGTGGGCTGATCTGCTGCTCCGCAAGTCGAAAGTGGTCCGTGAGGGCGAGCGCGCCCTTTCCATCCGGGCGCAGGAAGAGCGGGGCCGAGCGTGGGCGGATGAGCACGAATACTGCGTGCGTAAGGTCTGGAAAGAGAACCTGTCGGCGTGGAGCGACGTGCGGCGCCCCAAGTACGACGCCGCCATGTCCGCCGTACTAAACGGCGAGGTACCCGCGCTGTGGTGCTACGCGCTCGACCGGTTCAGCCGGAAGGGCGCTGAGTCGGTGGTGCCGATCCTCGGCAAAGCCCGCGTGATCTTCGATTACGAACGGCTCGACTCGATGGACGAGCGAGACCGCCGATGGATCATCGACCGTGCCGAGAACGCCCGCGAATACTCGCAGCGCTTGAGCCACAACGTGACCACCACCAAGGGGCGTCAGCGCAACGAAGGACGGTGGCTCGCTAAAGCTCCGTTCGGCCTCACGGCACACCCTGACACGCGCCGCTTGAGCCCCAACCACACCCCGTACACGTGTCTCGTCAGCACCCGAGAGGAAGTCACCCCGTGGCAAGTTGTTGAGTGCATTTTCAACGCGGTAGCGGCCGGAACCGCCGCCCGTGCACTCGCGCGGATGTTCAATCGGATTGGGCTCCGCACGATCACGGGGGCCCAATGGCGTGCCCCGCAGATTCTCAAGATCTTGCACCACCCTGTGTACGAGGGTTGGTTGACGGTCGCAGTCGGGGCGTCCGAGACCGCTACGCGCTACATGGACGCGAACGGGTCCCCTGTCCGCTGCGTGGAACCGAGCACGCTGCCCGAGATGATCCCCTCGGCCCTCGCGAGCAAGGCACGGCGCGTTCTCGCTGGTGCCGAGTGGACGAAGCCCAAGCCGAAAGACGGGCTCCCCGTACACGCTCTCTCCGGGAAGCTCATATGCGCGGGCTGCAACGGTGCGATGACGAAGAGCGGACGGGGCTATCGCTGCGATCTCACGGCAGAGGGCGGGGTCTGTGCGGCGCCTACGTACGTGATGCAAAAGCCCCTGGAAGCCTACGTAGTCGATCTCTGGTCGACCCGGTTGCACGCGTCGGACGACGACGACCCGTTGTTGATCGCTGTTGCCGAGCGTTGGCAACAGCTACAGCGACCGAGCGAGACGGCAGAGGTCAAGGAAGCACGGGCCGAGCTGAAAGCCGCGTCGGCGCAGCTTGACAAGTTCCACGCCGACGACCGAGCGGGGTTCTACTCGGGCCGGTCCGCTAAGTACCGCATCCCTACAAAGATCGCTGCGGAAAAGCGGCTCGACGCTGCCGAAGACAAGGTGAGGGAACTGACGGGCGAGGACCGTGTAGACATCACGTTCCTTATCGAGGGGAAGGCAGCGAAGACGTGGGAGGCAGCCGCCCCGCAGCTTCGGCGGGATCTGCTGGGACTGGCGATAGACCGCGTGATCGTGTCCAAGTCCCCGGGGAAGGGGAAGCGGTTCGTGGGTGACGAGCGCGTGACCGTCGTGTGGGCCGACCCGGAAGGGGCCGAGCCCGACACGGACGAGTTCGAGCAAGCCGCGTAAGCCCCGTGTAGGCCCAAGAGAGCCCCGGTCGGTCCCTGTGACTGCCGGGGCTTTCTGCTGCCCGCAGGGGGGGGCACCCGTGGCCCCGGATAGGCTCGGTGTACCCCGTGCCGACATGGAGTGTGCGGGGTAGGGCTGGTGCACGACGGTCTCTAGAGCCCGGAAATGCAGTACGACCAGCCCGCCCCGCCCCGGTAGTCCCTCGCGGACCACCGGGGCTTTCTGCTGCCCGTCTCGGGGCTGTGGGGCGCTCGCCGGCGAGGCCGACCAGCGGGGCAAGGAGGTGTTGAGAGTGACGACTTTCGACACTTTTTAGAACGCATAGAAAAAATACAGAGAAAGAGAAACCGGGGTCTCTGTCGTCACCACCGACACCGCTCGGCACCCCCGGGACACCTTCGGTCCCTACTACTGGGGCACCAGGGAGGAACCGAGCGAACCCCGACCGTCCACCGCACGAAGCGGCGAGGGCGCGGGACACCTTCGGTCCCTACTACTGGGGCAAGAGAGAGCGGGACTACCGCGCACCCACCCCGAGGGGGAACCTGGCGGACTGAGTGCCCGCTCTCTCGCAGCTCTGCCCGTGCACCACGCACCCCGCCATTACGGGGGTGGCCGCAGGGGTCGTGTGGCAGAGCGCGGGGACCGCACCTCCCATGAGTAACCGCCCCTTGACCGGGGGCGCCGAAAGGGGTCGTAAGCGCGTGCGGTCCCCACCGTGTCCGGACCGGCCCCGCCGGCGAGGACGACCAAGCCCACTGACCCAACGGCAGAGGTGCGCGGTACCGGCCCGGCTCGTCCGGGATATCGGCCGCAGAGGTCCCCGGTTCGAGTCCGGGGGTGGGCGCGTAGAGAACGACGACCAGGCCGACGACATCGAGGGGGCGCCATGCGCTGTATCGACTGCACGGAGCCGGCGACCCATCGGGGCCGCTGCAAGACCCATCACGGGGCGTACGAGGAACGCCCGACGGTCCGTACCCGTCGAGCCCGGAGTCGACGACGGGCGGCCCGGAACGATGCTGCTGCACGGCTCCGCCGGATCATCGAGCGGAAGGGGACCGCGTGGTGCGACTGGTGCCTAAGCGACTTCCCCACGGCAGGTGTAGACGTGGACCATGTGCGGCCCCTCTCTATGGGAGGGACCGACACGGACGGCAACGTTCAGGTGCTGTGCCGGGGGTGCCACGCGCTGAAGACGCGTACGGAGTTCGGCGCTGCTGGGCCGTGCCGCACTTCGTGAAGGTGCTGTACGACAACGGCCCCGGTCCCGCAGCGGCTATCGGTTCTGCTGATCGTTCCTGCGGCCGAGCTCCTTACGCCGCTCGGCGCGGTCACGCTGCCATCCTTCGATGACAATGCGTCGGTCCCGACTGTTCTGCGGCCACGTGTGGCGCCACAGCTGGATACCACCGAAGACAACAGCGAGGAACGCGGATACGGCCAGCAGCGCCCACCAAGGGGCGTTTTCCGGCAGGCTAAACATGATCTTCGAGCCTTTCGACCGTGCTTGGTCGACGGGCTGTCTAGGCAGCGAGTACGGCGCTCCCCTGCGCGCTGCTGCGACGCCCGCCCCGGTAGGTGGTCACGGGGAAGGCAGTGTTCGGTCCTCGGGGTGTGATCTGTGGCGTTGCGTCGATGGGGTCCGGCTTCCACACGGGAACGTCGTCGGCTCCTACGCGGCCCAACATGCGGGACAGGAGCAGGATGAGCACCCGCACGAGGAACCGCAGCAGGCAGTCAAGAAACTCGGCGAGAGCCGCACGAAACTCGCGAACCGCCGAACGTCGTTCAGTCACGGTGACTGCTGACCGCAGATCCTCAGCGGCACCCCTAAGCCGGTCGCGAGTGCCGCGAGGCTGACGGAGGTCCCCCAGGCGAGCGATCGCCTCGGCCGCCTTGAAGTCAGCATCGCCCCAGAGGCGGATTGAGACCTTCGAACGGTCGTGGGCGAGAGTCCCGAGTCGCCAGATCTGCTCTCGGAAAACGTCTGGGCTTCCGTCCACATCTTCGATCGATGCAAGGATTGGAAGAATATCGATGTCCACACCGGTATCCGCCCAAATCTTGCGCTTTGGCTCCATCACTTCACCTCCCCACGGGTTGAGTGCCGTACGCCCGGAGTCTAGCCGTCGCGACCGACACGGCCTGGGCTTCGGGGCTGAGGGCGGCCTCGCCTGCGCGGCTTACGTCTCTGTGCTTGACGCTCATGTGCCACGAACTGACCGCACGGGCCCGACCGGCGATCGGACTTCCTACCGCTGCGCCCACCACGTCCCCGCTGCCCCGCCGGCGGTGGTGATCAGGGCGACGAGCCATGACGGGATGCGCTGCACGGTCAAGTGCAGCCCACCTAAGCGTAGTTCGATTGCAGGGCGGGTCTCGGATTTAAGCGTCATGGCTACATCTCCTGTGCCGGTGCCGTGGAGCCCTATCCCACCTGACGCGCCGTGCGGCAGGGAAGGCGGCGAGCCCTGGCGCAGCCTGGCGAATTTGCCTCTACCTGCTCAGCTATGCATACCGAGCGGTATGTAGAGCTGGCGTACACGATCCGCGCGCGCCCTTGGTGCTTGCGCCACCCCTGGGAGGTGATCCGTGCCCCGACGACCCCGTCCCCCGTGCTCGGTACCCGGGTGCCCCGAGCTGACTGCCCGTGGTGGCCGCTGTGCCGCTCACGAGCGTGAGGCGAACCAGGACCGTGCGTCGCGTGGCGGCTCGGTGTACACGACGCGGTGGCAGCGCATCCGGAAGGCGTACCTGTACGCAAACCCGTGGTGCGTGCTGTGCGGTCGAGCGGCGAACGTGGCGGACCACTTCCCTCTGAGCCGGCGAGAGCTGGTCGCTCGGGGTGAGGCAAATCCGGATGCGGCGAAGCATCTGCGTCCGCTGTGTACGTCGTGCCACAACGGGGAGACGGCACGGCACCAGCCTGGTGGTTGGGCTGCTGAGGCTCGCTCGCGGCGTGAGTCGCTGGAGCGCCCGCCGTTCTGACCAGGGGGGTACCCCCGACCCTCTCGCCAACTGAGCGGCAGGGAGGCAAAAAGCTAGCGCCGCAGCTACCGCCCTTTGCGCGGGCTGCCATGGCGTTCTTCCTGCTCTTCGCCGGGGTGATGACCCCCACCAATCTCATCCGCGACGGCATGGTGCCGACGCGGCCGGCTCACGACCCGTGGAAGGGGTGAAGGAATGGCCGACCCGACACGAAAGACACCGCCGTTGCAGGTGGTCCGCGAGGGTAACCCCGGTAAGCGCCCGATCTCCGAGGGGGTGCGGGTGCCGCCTGCCGAGCTGTCCGAACCGGACTGGACGGACACGTTCGCGGACGTGCCCGGAGATCAGGGCCCGGTGAACGAGCGGTGCAGAAACGTTGCTTCCCGCGAGTGGCGCCGTGTTGTTCCGGTTCTGGAGTTCACGGCCGGTATCGGCACGGTGGACACCGCGACGCTCACGGACTACTGCGTCTGCGTTGCGCGCATCGACCAGTGCGAGCGGGAGATTTCCGCGAACGGAATCCTTATGCAGGGCGAGCGCGGGTGGCAGAAGAACGGTGCGACGACGATCGTCGGCCAGTACCGCACGCAGCTTGCCCGGTACATCGGTGAACTCGGTCTGTCTCCCTCTGCGCGTGGCCGGTTGACTCCGCCGGACGATCGCGGGGGCGAGGATGACGGAATCTTCGACTGATGTCCTCCCCGTCCCGCTGGACGCACTGTGCGAACTCGGGCTGTCCGAGGACGAGATAGCCGACGCGCTCGAATCCCGCCCCCTGGTGGTTGCGGCCCAAGCGCAGAGTGCCCCGGGTGCCTACTTCGATGTAACAGCCGCTCGGCGGGCCGTTGATGCGATTCAGACCTTCAAGCACACCAAGGGGCGTTGGGGTAACTCGCGGCTCAAGCTCTCGCCGTGGCAGATCGTTTGGGTAATCGCCCCGATTTTCGGATGGCTCGCCCATGACGCCGAGTTGGGGCGCGCTGTCCGCGTGATCCGCTCGGCGTGGGTCGAAGTTCCTCGCAAGAACGGCAAGAGCACGCTTTCATCCGGCATCGGCCTGGTGCTGTTGCTCGCAGATCGCGAAATCGGCGCAGAGGTGTACGCGGCTGCCGGTTCGCTTCCACAGGCCGAGCGCGTCTTTGATGACGCTAAGCGTATGGCTCTCACCAGTAGGGCCGTACGGGGCCGTGTAGAGGTACTGCGGGGCCTTATCCGGGTGCCGAGGACCGGTGGCATCTTCCGCGCGCTGTCCAAGATTGCCGAGACTGCCCACGGTTTGAATGTGAGCGGCGCGATCGTGGATGAGGTCCACGTGCACAAGCGCCGTGATCTCATCGACGCTATCGAGACGGGCACGGGTGCCCGTGACCAGCCTCTGATCATCTACATCACGACGGCTGATGAGGGCACCGAGGGCAGCATTTACGACGAGAAACACACGTACACGCGCCGCTGTGCGGACGCTGTGATCTCGGATCCCGGTCATTACGGCGTGATTTGGGCAGCCGAGGAGAAAGACGACCCGTTCGCAGAGAGCACGTGGCGAAAAGCGAACCCGGGTCTGGGGGCGTCTCCCTCGCTCGCGTATATGCGGCGTGAGGCGAACAAGGCACGTTCGACGCCGAGTTACTTCCCGACGTTCTGTCGTCTGTCGCTCAACCGCCGGATGCGGGCCGCTTCGCGGTGGCTCCCGCTTTCGCTGTGGGACGAGAACAACGGCCCGGTGAACGACAAGACGTTTCGGTTCCGGCGGGCGTGGGGCGGGGTGGACCTCTCGGCGGTCTCGGACCTTTCCGCGTGGGTTCTCGCTGTGGAGTCTCGCAAGCCCGGGGTCGAGCTGGAACTCATATCTCGCTTTTGGCTGCCTGAGGAACGCGTAGACGAGCTGGAGCAACAGCTACAGGTCCCGCTACGACAGTGGGCTGCCGATGGCCTGTTGACCCTTACCGAGGGTGACGCGATCGACTATGACGCCATCGAGAAACAGATAATCGCGGACTGTCGCCGGCTGGACGTACAGCGAATCAGTTACGACCGGATGTTTGCCGGGCAGCTCGTCCAGCGCATCGAACAGAAAACCCGTGGTGTGGACGTGGTGCCGGTCGCGCAGACCTATCTAGGGATGAGCCCCGGCAGTAAAGAGCTTGAAAGGCTGCTCCGCGAGGGCCGAATACACCACGGCGGAAACCCGATCCTGCGTTGGAATGCGTCGGTAGTCGAGGTGTACCGGGACGGGAACGACAATTTGCGCCCCGTGAAACCTGACCGGGGAAAGTCGAGCGCCCGTATTGACGGTATCGCTGCGGCGGTTATGGCTCTGGATGGATATGTCCGTCGGCCGATCAAGCGTGCCCGTGCGGCGAGCGCGTAGTACAAGGGGGACGCATGGCGGAAACACCGCTACAGATGACGGAACGGCTGTACGGCAAGGTGCAGCGACGTAGGCACCAAGCTAAAAAGTGGAGCGACGCATACGAGGGTGACCGTCCTCTACTGTTTGCCTCGCCAGAATTCAGCACGCAGACAGGCGGGCTCTTTGATGGATTCTCCGATAACTGGTGCGCGGTGGTGCCCGACGCGACGGTTGAACGTCTTATGCCGATCGGGTTCCGTCTGGAAGACGGGTCGATTGACAAGGGTGCCGGTAAGGCGTGGAAGCGCTCGGAAGCCGATGTTGAGATCGGCCTAGCTCTGCTGGAGGCTCTTATCACGGGGCGGTCTTATGCCCTGGTCTGGAATAACGATGGCAGTTGAGATCACCTTTCAGCACGCTGGGAGCGCGATAGTCGAATACGTCCCTGGTCGCCGTCGGCTTCGTAAGGCGGGGCTTATGACGTGGCGGGACTACGACACCGAGTTTGCAACGCTGTTCACGCCGAGCATGGTTTACCGGTGGCAGCGCCCGATCTGCGAGGGCGGGCAGTGGACGGGCCGCACCGCAGGGCTTTCCCGGGGCGAGCCGAGTCACGTTCCGAATCCCCTCGGCGTGGTGCCGTTGGTCGAGCTGCCGAACCGCTCGCGGCTACACGGAAAACCCCGGTCCGAGATTGCGACGGTCCTTCCGCTACAGGATGCCGTGAACACGTTGTGGGCACACCTAATGACCGCGTCGGACGGTCTTGCGCTGCCCGCACGGGCGGTGCTCGGGATGGATCGGCCCGTCCGTGAAATCGTGGACCCGGAGTCGGGTGAAGTCGTCGGCGAGGAGGATCTACCGCTAGACCGCTTCCGCTCTGACCGTCTGCTGTGGCTTGAGAAGCAGGGCGCGCAAATCGCCGAGTTCTCCGCCGCTGATCTTGAGAACTATCTCAAGGTTATTGAGGTGGCGGTGCAGCACATTGCGGCCCAAACCCGCACCCCGCCTTCGTACTTGGCGGGTCAGCTCGTCAACGTGAGCCCCGACGGGTTCGCCGCATCGGAAGCGGGGCTAATCGCCAAGGTATCGGAGATGCAACGGCACTTCGGCTCGGCGCTCCGCGAGATCATGCGCCTTGAAGCCCTCGCGCAGGGCGAGGCGCGGCGGGCGGAATCCCTTGCGCTTGGCTCCGTGGTCTGGCGGGACCCGCAGTTCAGGTCTGACGCCCAATACTCCGATGCGCTGGTCAAGCTCAAGTCCATTGGCGTCCCGGATGAAGCGCTGTGGGAGCGAATCCCCGGGGTCACTCCGGACGAAATCGACCGGTGGAAGACCATGCGTACGGATGCGGCGGGCGCGATCCTCGGCGGGAACGTCGCCGAGCTGTTCGGGCCGAAGCCCGGTCGAGCCGAGGTCGACGACCAGGCCGACGACGATGCGCCCGAGGATTCGTCCGTGGGAGCCTCGTAGTGCCGAGCACGGCTGATCTAGCGGCCGAGCGATACGCGCAAGTCCAGAGTGTTTCCCGGGCGGTTGTGGAAGCTGTACAGGGAATCTGGCGTGACGTACCGGCCGACCGGATCTTGTCCGCGATGCAAGGGGAAGCGGGGCGGCAGATCCTCGCAGCGGTAACCGCAGGGCAGCTCTCTGCGGCGCAGGGGGCCCAAGCGTTCGTCGGTGCCGCTATGGCGGCCCAAGGGGCTGTTGCGGCCCCGCTCGGGCTGCTCGAACCGTCCGCCCTGGTGGGTGTCGCTTCGGACGGGCGCCCGCTCGCCTCGCTGCTGCAACTCCCTGCCATCACTACGGCTCAAGCCCTCGCAGCCGGCGAGAGCGCCGAAGTGGCGGCACTCCGTGGCCTAACGCAAATGGCGATGATGGCGAGCACGCAGGTAGCCGACACGGCCCGTACAGCTACGTCCATCGGCATGGCCGCGCACCCTCGGTGCGTCTCGTATGTGCGAGTGGTGAGGCTGCCGGCCTGCGCTCGCTGCATCATCCTTTCGGGGCGGCAGTACAGCTATTCCACTGGTTTCAAACGGCATCCCCGCTGCGATTGCGGAATGGAGCCGATGACCGATGCCGAATGGAAACAGACCAAGACACCCGAGGATCTATTTCGGGAGATGAGCCCCGCCGAACAGCGGAAGCGGCTCGGGGCCGCAGGGGTCAAGGCACTGGAAGCGGGCGCAGACCTCGGGCAACTGATCAACGCGCGCCGGGGGTTGGCTACTGCTGCCACTGGGCGAGGGCCCATGAAAGTCACGACCGAGGGAACGACCAAACGCGGAATCGGCGGCAAGAATCTCGGCCCGTTCGCGAAGGTTCCCGGCGGCACCCGGTATGAGCGCGCCACCGAGGCCCGACTCATGCCCGAGACCATTCTCAAACTCGCGGGAGACGACCGCGAGCACCAAATAGCGATGCTCAAGAAACACGGATACATCGTGTAGGGGGAACACCAATGGCAGACGACCCGCAGAATGCCCCGGGCAACGGTCCCGAGGGCGAGAACGAGAACACGCCCGGTACGGGCAATGCCAACTCACCGCAGGGCGACCAGGGCACGGGCACCGAGGGCGACCAGGTCGACGCGGTCAAGGCCGCCGAGAAGCGAGCCGAGACCGCCGAAGCGGAAGCGGCACGGCTCCGCCGGTCGAATGCGGCACAGAAGCCCGGAGACCTTGACGCGCTCCGCGACGAGATCCGGGGCGAGTTCACAGCGCAGCTCGTCCGCGCCGAGCTGCGTGCGGCTGCGGCGGGCAAGCTGCGCGACCCGGCGGACGCCCTCGCCCTGGTGGACGTCGCGGCCCTGGTCGATACCGGGGGCGACATCGATACGGACGCGATCGGCAAGGCAGTGGCAGCACTGCTCAAGGCCAAGCCCTATCTCGCAGCCGAGACCGCCCCGAGCACTCCCGCTCCGTCATGGGGCGACGTGGGCGCCGGTCAGCACGACACCGCCGAGCCCGAGCCGGCGACCCCGCTCGACCGTCTACGTCGGGCCTACGCCGAGTAGCACCCGCACCCTTCACCACCTATTCCAGGGGACGCGCCTAAATGACGCCGTCCCCTTTTTCATGCCCAAAATAAGGGGGAACTCAGCACATGGCACTTACCCTTCCCGAGGCCGCAAAGCTCTCGAACACCGATCTACAGCGCGGCGTCATCGAGACTTTCGTTCAGGAATCCAGCATCCTGGACCGGCTTCCGCTACTCACCATCGAGGGCAATTCCTACGCCTACAACGAGGAAGGCACCCTGCCCGGCGTCCAGTTCCGTGCGGTCAATGAGGCGTATGCCGAGAGCACGGGCACGGTAAACCAGAAGTCGGAAAGCCTGGTCATCCTCGGCGGTGACGCCGACGTGGACAAGTTCATTGTTAAGACCAGGGGCAACCTGAACGATCAGCGTGCCGTTCAGACGCGCATGAAGATCAAGGCCGCCGCCTACAAGTTCCAGGATTCCTTTTTCAATGGCGACGTCGCGACCGAGCCCAAGGGATTCGACGGTCTGCGTAAGCGGCTCGTGGGCGCGCAGGTCATTTCTGCGGGTACCAACGGCGCTCCGATCGTGGGCACCGACGGCAAGGACTCGCACGCGTTCTTTGACCTGTTGGACGCGCTGATTGCGCAGGTCCCGGGTCTGACCAACGCCAACGGCGCGCTTTACGCGAACCGCGCGGTTATCGCAAAGATCAAGTCGGCTGCTCGCCGGATCGGCGGTTACGAGATGGTCCGCGAGTCTCTGACCGGAAAGACCGTCCCGACGTACAACGGGATTCCCCTGCTCGACCCGGGCCAGACTGCTGCCGGTGCGGACATCCTTCCGCAGACGGAGACGCAGGGCACCGCAACGGACGCGTCTTCCATTTACGCCGTCCGCTTCGGTCAGGCCGAGGACGACCGCGCGGTGACCGGTCTCACTAACGGTGGAATTCAGGTAACCGACCTCGGCGAGCTGGAGTCCAAGCCGGCTTACCGCACGCGAATCGAGTTCTACACCGGACTCGCAGTATTCGGCGGTCGTGGCGCTGCTCGCCTTAACGGCGTGCTCGCCAAGTAACGGAAAGGGACGGAATGCCACCGCGTAAGCGGACAGCGTCCGCCCCGAAGATTCCGCACACGGATTCGTGCGGCGTCCCGGACCGAGTCGAGAGCTTTCCCGTTCTCGATTCCTACGGGGCCCCTCGGACCGTTTCGCGGTGTCTGGCGTGCGGCGCTCAGACAGTGAAGTGACCAAGGGAGGTAACGCGTAATGGCACTCCCCGCACTGGCGACCGTGGACGAGCTTGCCGCGTGGATGCAGCGCGAGCCGGACGAGCTGCCCAAGGGCGCCGCCCTGGTGCTCGACACCGCAAGCGCGATCGTCCGCAGCGAGGCACGGCAGAGGTTCACCAGGGGGACGAGCACGGTCGCCCTCTCCCCCCGGGACCACGTGGTCAACCTTCCCCAACGGCCTGTCGTGTCAGTCGAGTTGGTTCGCGCAGGAGGCCGAGAGCTACGCCCGGACGAGTACCGGCTTTGGCGGGACGAACTGTGGCTCCCAGCCGAGTACGGGTCCGTAGTCGTCACCTACTCCCACGGGTATGCAGACGTTCCCGCCCCCGTGCGGGCAATCGTCTTGACCCTCGCCGGACGGGTGCTGACCAACCCGAACGATCTCCGGCAAGAGTCCGTGGGCAGCGTGTCCGTGACGTACGCGGCCGAGACCATCGGCGCGAGCCTCGCCCCCATCGAGCGGGACCAGCTCGCCCGATACCGCCCCCGCGCTGCCGTGGTGCAGCTCGGCAAGGGGCGGCCCTGGTGACCGCGCTGCACTACACACAGACGGTCGTCATCCTGCGGGCGCCGTACATCGTCGACCGGTACGGCAACGAGACCTCGGAACGCGACTGGCCCCGTGCAACCAGGACGACCGTCCGCCGCGTGTCCGTCCAGCCCGACGTGTCCACAGAAGCCACCGGGGACCGCCCCGTGGTCGTCACCGGATGGCGCCTGACCACGCGTCGCGGTGTCGATGTCGACCTACAGCCCGGGGACCGGGTGGCGACGCTCGGCCGGCTACTCGACGTCGACGGGGACGCGGCGCGCTGGACCGTCGCAGGACGACACCACCACACCGAAGCACGGCTAAAGGAGGTAACTGGATGAAGTTCCGCCCGAACAGGTCCGGGATCAACTTCCTCATGAAGACGACCGACGTTGGCGCCGAGGTGCGACGGGTGGCCGAGCGCATCGCGTCCGCTGCGGGCTCAGACGGAGGCGACTTCCGCACAGACTCGGCCCTCGGGACGCGCCGTTGGCGTGCCGCTGTGATCGGCGATTACAAGCGGATGCGGGCAGCCGAACGGACCCGCCGGGCGCTGCTGCGCGGGCTGGACGGTGCCGACTGAACACCCGACCCGTGGTCGTCATGCCGGACGCCGTGGCCGTGGTGACCACCTATCTCCGCTCCGCTCTCGCGGCAGCCGGCGAACCGGTCCCGGTCGTCTCCCGCATCCCCGCTACCCGCCCCCCTCGGTTCGTCCGGGTGGAACGGGTCGGGGGCACGCGTCAGACGGTCGTGTCAGACCGGCCCCGGCTCGACATCCACGCATGGGCCGAGACCGAAGCTGCCGCCGCCGATCTTGCCGAGCTGGTCCGCGCCCTGGTGCACGCGATGCCGGGCGTCCGGGAAGGGGTCACGGTGTACGGCGTGCGGGAGGTAGGCGGCCCGATGTGGCTGCCCGATGACCAGACCACTACCCCTCGCTACGCGTTCGCCGTGGAAGTACATGTGCGGGGGCGACTTATCTAGGCCGTCGTTCGCCGTAATCATCGAGCGCATCCGCCGCCTTTAGAGAGAAAGCCTCAAAAAGGTCTTCCACTTTTTCAATGGCGCGCTGCATTTCGGCGAAAGATTCTTGCCCTCCCGACGGCATACCGTCTCTAGACGTCACGCAGAGATATCTCACCTGGTTCGTTATCCAGTTCATTTCTGCAAGCGTCGCGCGTACGGCCTTCCCGACTGACCTAGGCCCTGAAAAGTGGACCTCCATTCCTGCCACCTGACACAGCTCATTCGCGTCAACTACAGCATCCCCAAATCTGCTCGTGAAAACAGCCGGGTCATAGTTGTACGAAAGTCGGTTCAGCACGCGACCGAACTCTAGAGCGGATTTGTGGAAGTCCCGATAGCGCTCGGCTCGTTCGTCTCGACGCTGTCGGACATGCTCGGCTCTGGCCGCAAGCCGGGCACCTTTCCACTGCGCCCGGGATGTCATGAAAGCCGCCCCAACGGCGCCTGCCGCTCCTGCTAATGCGCCGCATACAGCGGCCAATCCTGCGTCCATGGCGCGCATTGTACTGCCGCTGATGTCGCGTCGCTGGCCTTTTCCAAGAACTCACTAGGGGGACACCCATGCCTCTTTCCGCCAACGCTGTTCGCGTTGCCGTGACCGGCGCCGCGTATGTGGCACCGCCCAAGACCACGGTCCCGACCGATTCCGAGTCCACGTGGAGCGCAGCATTCACCGATATCGGATGGATCGCCGATGACGGTATTACCGAGTCGAACTCTTCCGACTCTTCCGAGATCAAGGGTTGGCAGGGCGGGCAGACAGTCCGCAAGGTAATCAGCTCGTCCGAGATGACCTTTTCCTTTACGGCCATCGAGACCAGCAGGACGGTGCTTGAGCTGTACCACAAGGGCTCAAAGGTGGTCACGACTTCCGGCAAGAGCGTGCTCGCCGTCAAGGCTCCGGGGCCGGATCGCCGAGTTTTCGGGTTCGACGTCATCGACGGTGACTCGCATATCCGGATCGTCATTCCGGACGGCGAAGTCACCGAAACCGGTGACATCACATACAAGGGCGACAAGGCCATTGCGTACGAGCTCACCATTACGGCCTATCCGGGCCCGGACAACACGGTGGCATTCAAGTACAGCAATGACCCTGCCTGGTCTGCCGCAGCGGCAGCTTAACCGCATTCAGCAACTCCACAGGGGGACTTTTGTCTACTTCTGCTTTTGATCTTGACGTTTGGGTCCGCGAGGCTCGCCGTGAGCCCTTCCGATTCACTACCGCCGGTCACCTTTTCGAGATGCCCGCAGCGGGAGAGCTCGATAAGAAGATTCTCAAGACCGTGAACGTCGATAACCCGTCGGCAACGGACATTGAGACGCTACTCAGGGCTGGCCTCGGTACCGAGTGGCCGGTGTTCGACGAGCTGCCGATTCCTCTGTCCGCACTTGGCGAGCTCTTCCGTCAGTGGCAGCGCCATGAGGGTACGCCGCTGGGGGAATCGCCGGCCTCTGCCGACTCCTGAGTGAGCACGGAGAGGCCATCGAAGCGGACCTAGCGCGCTACTACCGCGCCGACATCCGGGACGCCTTCCGGCCGGGCTCGGGGCTCACATGGCGCAGGCTGCGGGCCCTGGTGACCAACCTTCCTGCCGAGTCCGCGCTAGGACGCTCACTCGGGGGCGAGGACTCCGCTTGGACGCTGGAGACGCAGCTACTCGCAGCGCTTCACGACCGGCTCGCGGAAGCGAACTGGCAGAGGGCGAATGAGGGGGTGCGGACGCCGAGCCGTCGCCCAACTCCCATTCCGCGTCCGGGTGTTCGCCCGGATCGGATCGGTGGGACCGAGCGGGACTCGCGTGAAGTCGCTGCGTATCTCGCCCGGTGGCAGCCCGGCCCGGGGGGTGAAGGCTGATGGCCGTTGAAGTTGGCATGGGCTACGTGTCCATCGTTCCAGAAGTGCAAGGGTTCGCGGCCGAGCTACAGCGCCAGGTGACCGGCCCCGCCGAGAACGCGGGCACCGAGGGCGGGCAGGCAGCCGGCGAAGGTTTCACCGGCAAAATGGGCGGGGTCCTCAAGGGCGGGCTCGCCGCTATCGGCATCGCTGCCGCCGCCCTATTGGTCAAGGGGTTCTCTGATGCCCTGGACCGGACTCGTATCGACGGGCGAATACAGGCGTCCCTAGGCAGTACTCCCGCCGAGGCGAAACGTTACGGCGAGGCCGCCGGACAGCTCTACGCGCACGGCATCACGGGGTCCGTGGAGGAAGCGGCTTCGGCAATCTCGGGCGTCATGCGCTCGGGCATTCTTCCTCCGGATGCGACCAACGCGCAGATTGAAGAGATCACCGGCAAGGTCGCCAACCTTTCGGACGTTTTCGAGCTGGACCTAGGCCAGACCAGTAATGCTGTTGGTCAGATACTCAAGAACGGGCTTGCCAAGGACGGCACGGAAGCGCTCGACATCCTCACCGCTGGAATGCAGCGGATGGGGCCGAGGGCCGACGACATGGCCGACACGTTCAACGAGTATTCGACCAAATTCCGTGACCTCGGGCTTTCCGCTGCGGACGCCATGGGGCTCATGTCCCAGGGTCTCCAGGCTGGCGCCCGAGACACGGACACAATGGCCGATGCTCTGAAGGAATTCCAGATCCGGGCGACGGACGGCAGTAAGTCCAGCGCGGACGCCTATAAAGCCATCGGACTCAATGCCGAGGAGATGACCCGCAAAATTGCGGGTGGTGGTGCCGGGGCCAAAGAGGGCTTGCAGCAAGTTCTAGACGGCATCAAGGCCATCAAGGACCCGGCGGAACAGAATGCGGCGGCAGTCGGACTCTTCGGCACGAAAGCCGAGGACCTTGGGCAGGCTCTCTTCGCCATGGACCCCAAGACCGCCGTTAAGGCGCTCGGGGACACAGCGGGGGCAGCAACCAATATGGGTGATGCGCTGCACAATAACGCGGCGGCCCGGATCGACCAGTTCAAGCGGTCGCTCGAAGTTGGTGTTTCCAATTTCATCGGGAACAAGGTACTGCCGCCGCTGATGTCGCTCGCTTCCACGGTCGGCGGCGTTCTCGGCCCCGCGCTCTCGACTGCGCGGAACGTGGTCGGTGGCTTCTTCAGGGTGTTCGCATCCGGGGCCGGCGGGCAGTCAATTGCCGGGCTCGGGCAAACCCTGGCCAGTATTGGCGCGACCGCCCGGGACTCTCTTGCTCCAGGATTCACCGCGCTCGGGCAGCTCTTCAACTCGACGATGCTACCCGCCCTGCGGGGCCTGTGGGCCGTGGTTTCCACTCAGCTCCTCCCCGCTTTTATGGGTCTGTACGGCGCGGTTTACAGCTCGGTTATGCCGGTTCTAACTAGCCTAGCGCGGATCTTCACCGAGACCATCATCCCCGCAGCTATGCGGATCTATACGACGGTCCTTGAGAATGTCCAGCCGATCTTTTCGGCGTTCGCAGAGTTCGTTACGACGCGAGTCACCCCTGCTGTACAGATGATCGGCGGAAAGCTGGCCGAGCTCGTGCAGAAGGCGCAGCCGGTAATTTCCGTGGTGTCGACCATCATTACGTGGGTGGCTCAGCTTGCTGCGAAGATCCTTGGTGCGGTGATTCCGGTGATTATCCGGCTAGCCGGCCCGATCTTCTCCGGACTTTTCACGGTGCTCGGTACGGCTATCGACTGGCTGGGAAACATCATCGGCTGGATCGGAAAGCTGGGCGGGGCTTTCGTGGATGCGGTGCGGTGGGTTGCCGATTTCGGTACGAAGTCCAAAGCCAAGTTTGGCGAGTTCGTCGACTGGCTGAAGGGCATGCCTGATCGGATCAAGAAGTCGCTCGGCGACTTCGGCCGACTGCTCGCCGACAAGGGGAGTGACCTGATCCACGGCCTGTGGAACGGCATTTCAAAAATGACCGGGTGGCTCAAAGACAAGCTCGTTGGCTGGGCGAAAGATGCTATCCCCGGCCCCATCGCGTCGGCTCTCGGGATCAACTCTCCCTCGCGTCTCATGCGGGACGCAATTGGCCGATGGATTCCACCCGGTGTGGTCGACGGAATCGACGAGACACAGCATGTTCTCGACGCCCGTCTCCGGGCCATGGTCACGGTTCCCCGAGTCGATACGTACAAGGCTGCGGGGAAGGTCGCGCCCAAGCGGAGCCTTGACGACCTGACCCAATTCTGGCGTCAAGAATTTGGCCGCATGATCGCTGAACGTCGAGAGCGTCAGGAGATCGTAGTCAAGATCGGGGCGCAGGAAATTGCTCGTGCCGTGGCCGAGGGGCAACGGCAGATAGGAAGGAGGTGACACTAGATGTGGATCGGCGTGCCGGGCCGATTTTCGAACGAAGGCGGATTGCGGGAGATCCGTGACGGCGCTGCCTCATTTGACCGCAGCCCTGATCTCGGCGTCACCGAATTCCGCTCGCTGGCTGGCGGGATCACGACATGGACACCGTCCAATGCGCCGCGCAGGTACAAGCTGACGTGGACCGCAATGATGCCCGAGGATGTCCGCCACATAGATTTGCTCGCCCGACAAAGCTACAGCTTTGAACCTCTAGCCGTTATCGACCCTCTTTCGTCCAACATGTTGGGGAGCCGTCAGGCCGAGGGAAGGGGCAGCACCGCTCAGTGGGGTGTGGTGCCGGGAGAAATTACGTTCATGGCTACCGAAACGGAGCCGTTCCGTCAGGTAGCCGATGTGCGAATCGTGCCTGCGAGTGGAGCAGCAGAACTCTCATGGGTCAACCCGAATTGGTCAATTTTCCCCGTACCCGCTAGTCAGCGGATCACTTGGTGGCCCGAGACGGCTTCCTCTCCCACTTACTCGTCAAAGGTGGAAGGGGTGTATCTGCACTGGTATACCCGCGCTAAGACGCTCATTAGCTCCGCCGTGCAGACGGATACGGCTCGGCCACTGGTCGCAACCAGC
The DNA here is from genome assembly GCF_040683955.1 of Streptomyces sp. NPDC093111. Classification (NCBI taxonomy): domain Bacteria; kingdom Bacillati; phylum Actinomycetota; class Actinomycetes; order Kitasatosporales; family Streptomycetaceae; genus Streptomyces; species Streptomyces sp. NPDC093111. Next base: position 218,174 of record NZ_JBFBNW010000007.1, read on the forward strand.
CCGGCGAATGCGGCTTTCATGCGGCCCGCCGTGCGTCTAAAGGCAACTGGACTCTTCCCTACGGGCTACGCAGCTCTCAGTCTCGGAGATACATCCGCTGCGCTACTCGCCGGCTCGCGCCCGATAGGTGAGGGCAGCCCTGCGTACAGCATCACGGGGTACCGGACCTCGGCCACACCTGGGGACGGCTCTTACCGGGATATCGGCCTGGACTTGGTGGAGGTGACGAACAGTGCAACCGGCTAACGCAGCCCTTACCGCTGCTCTCGCTATCGGACAGCGCACCGCAGCACACACACTGCGGTGCGGGGGCCGCGACATGACGTCGCAGGTCGAACGTTGGTCGCTGGACCGTGCGTACTCCACGGACCTGCCCGACTCGATGAGGGCGTTCAGCGGATCCAGTAGCGCGCAGCTCGACGTGACGCTGACAGGGGCCGGCGGCAAGAGCGGGCCCGCGCTGTACGGCCCATGGTCCCCGCGCGGTACTGGAGATGCTGTCCGGCCGGGACAGTCCGTAGTCCACGGGTGGGGCGTCGGGGGCCAGACGCTCGACTCCTTCCGGGGGCGGGTGCGTAGCCGCTCGGCGGAGTCCGGGACAGACGTGGTGCGTGTGTCCGCGCTCGACGGGGCCGAGCGGCTACGTCAGCCGGCCCGGCTCCCCTACCCCGACATCCCGCTGAAAGCCGTTACCGAAAGCAGCTTGGTCTTCTATTGGGTCGCATCTAGCACGTGGGTTGTGGATCACCTTTTGAGGGCTGCGGGAATCCATACATGCCCGCCGCCGCGAAGTTCGGCCATTTTCTATGCGCCCATGCATGGAGGTGCTTCCCCGACAGTCGGAAATCTGGATCGGCTGAGCGGACTGTGGACGTTCTGGACTAAAAATGGCGCTCCTTTTGAAAGTGCGATGAATGGAACGTTCTCTACGGCCGAGGCTACCTATCGGCCGGCGGTTGCGACGGTCAATCGCACTGCTGACGGGCTTTGGCTGGAGGGGTGGGCCAATACCACGTTCAGCAACCCCAACACCGACCAGGTTCTCCGCTACAAGCTCCAGTACGACACGGGCACCGACTCGCGTTACGTCGCGGTTGATGTCAACTTCCTCAGTGGAACACTGACCGCGAGTCATGGGGCGAATGCCGACCCTGCCCTGAATCAGAGGGTCACGTGGACCACTTCCACCATCACGGGTCCCGGTACCTACCATTTCGGATGGTGGCTTCGTTGGAGCTCTACCGGCGTGCCGACTATCGCACCCGTGGTGACAAAGAGCGGCGGCACTGCTTGGGTGGGCGCGGATCAGAGTCTGTCAACGACTCCGTCACCTCCTGGAGAGCTCCGTACCGTGAATCTCGTGGTGACGAATCTGCGCATCGAGGCAATGCAGATTTCGCAGCTGACTGCCAAGCCGGCCACGGACGCTGAACGGACCCTGACGGGAACGTGGTCCAAGGGGGCGACGCTCGGAACGCCTGCATTTCCCATGGCTGCTTTCCCGTCCGTCTCGGGCGATACGTGGTCGGTGCTCACCGATATTGCACGGGCCACACTGTCCACCATTGAGATCGACCGAGACGGATTTGTCAGATGGCAGGACTTCACCCGGTGGGCGGCAGAACCAACCGCACCCGTTCTGACGATCTCGTCCGCTCGGGAACTCGGCAGCCTCACGGTAACCGAGGAAATCGACGCGTGTCGGAATGACGTGACTGTCAGGTGGCAGAACTGGGCAGGCCACGACTACGAACCGGACGGCATTACGGATACACCTGCCAGTCCCATAGCGGTAGCGGCGGGCGCTTCGATCACCCGCAGTATGCCCATGAGCGAGGACCGCTACGACCCGACCAATCCGGTTGTGACCAGCGACATCCTCAATTATGGACGGCTGGTCATCCGCACAACTGCCAGTGCGACGGCGCCTGTTGTGCATGGCGCTGCGGAGTTCAGTGTGCGGCGTGATGGCGGAATGGCCCATCTGACAATCCGCAACCGTTCAACTGCCACGTTCTACTATCACGCGTCCAGCCTCACGGCGGTGAAACCGTCCCAGAGTACGGGCACCCCCGTGATCTCGGTTGCGGTAGAGAGGGACATTGCGAGCCAAGCGGCGTACGGGGTGCAGTCGTACACACACGAGGGCTCTCCATGGATTCAGGATGCGAGCACGGGAACGGAAGTGGCCCGAGCGCTGATCAGGGCGGGGGCGTACCCCTCCCCGCAGCTTCAGAACGTGGAGGTTCTGCCCGACCCTCGCATTGACCTGGGGGACCTTGTCCGCGTCGCCGACACCACCGGCGCCCAACTAGACACCTTCGCGTGGGTAGTCGGTGTGCGCACAGAGGGAAGCGGCACAGCCGTGCGGCAGACGCTCGCACTGCGCGGAGCGAAGGGCACCGGGGCCCCAACGGATACGGGACTGGTACCGGACCCTCCCACTCGACCAGGAGCATCACCGCCGACCTAGAAGGGGCGCATGGACGAACACGATGACCCGCTAGGCGTACGTATCGGCGCGCGGGAGATCTACGACGAAGTGGTGGGGCTGCGCGGAGACGTGCAGAGGCTCGGCCAGGAGGGCGAGAGCGTGACAGAGACGCTGGAGGACCACGAGACCCGTATCCGGGGGCTGGAGTCCGAGCGAGCAAAGTACGTGCTCCCCGTTGCGTTGATCACTGCCGTGGCAACCGTCGTTGCAGCCGGCCTAGCCGTGGCCAAGCTCGGCGCGTAGCCCACCACACACAGCACACGCCCCGTACCGGGCCAACCGGACGGGGCTTTCTCATGCCCGAAATCAGGGGGAAGCATGGCGAAGTTCAAGGGCGCGACATGGCGTCCCATTGCAAGCAACTACCGTCCAGGCGGCCAGAGTTCCGTACGCGGTCTGGTCGTGCACATCATGGCGGGCACCCTCACAGGTACGGACAGTTGGTTCCGGAACCCTGCCGCCCGAGCATCGAGCCACTTCGGCACCGGGAAGAGTGGCGCACTGACGCAGTGGGTCGACACGGCCGACCGGGCATGGGCTCAGGCGGACGGCAATTCGTCGTGGCTCAGCATCGAGAACGAGGGAAAGGGCGGGGACACCCTCACGTCCGCGCAGATGGACCGGATTGCCGACGTGCTCGCGTGGCTGCACCGCACGCACGGTGTGCCGCTACAGGTGGCGTCCGGGCCGTCCGGCAGGGGGCTCGGCTGGCACGCGATGGGCGGGGCCGCGTGGGGCGGGCACACGAGCTGCCCCGGCCCCCGGATCGTTGCGCAGCTCCCTGAGATCGTCGCTCGGGCCAAGCGGCTCGCCGGCTCGCCCCCGGCGGACAAGCCGAAGCCGGTCTATGCCCCGTTCCCCGGGGTCGACTACTTCCGCCGTCACCCCCGATCCCCTCTGATCACGGCCATGGGCAAGAGGCTCACAGCCGAGGGCTGCGGGCGTTACGCGTCCGGGCCTGGTCCGCAGTGGACCGAAGCGGACCGCAAGAGCTACGCGGCATGGCAGCGCAAGCGAGGGTTCGGCGGTGCCGACGCAGACGGCTGGCCCGGCAAGAGCACGTGGGACGCCCTGCGGGTTCCCGCCGCTTGACCATCCGCTAGCAGCGCATCCGAAAGGCGTGGTCGGCCCGGTGCTCCAGGATGAGAAGCGCCTCCCACGGGGGTACATCTTGGCCAGCATCGCCCGACCACATTGCGCAGACCGAGCAGCCTGTCAGATCCAAGTCGGGTAGCGCTGCGCTATGCGCCTGCACGAGATGCCGACGCATAAAGCCTTCGTCGTGGTCCCAGTAACCGGCGCTGCCGTCCCGAATGGCGCGCGCCTTGTGGTCAAGGGACACGTAGTAGCGACCGAGGGACACGCGGCAGATGGAGCACCCCAGTACCCACGGGGGCGGGGGACGCACACCGCGCTCCGCGACGTGATCTACCTGATGTTCCATCAACTCGTATGTGCAGCGCTGCACTTCCCGCCACTCGTCCATCAGGTCCGTCCCTGCGGATCGGATATCCGCAAGTTGGCGAAGCAGGTCACTGCATGTCCCACAACCAGTCATCCACTGCGGGACTCCATTGGCGTACGCCACCTCTAAGCGATCCATCTTCCGAGGCTACTGCCCCGCTTGGGGCAAGTCCTCGAATCGAGATTTCCTAGGACATCCCATGCATACGTTCGTTTCTGCCCATCCCGCCCGTATCTATGCCGTGGCGGTCGCCGCCCTCGCCCTGGTCGCCCACTACCGGCCCGATCTGCCGAGCGCACTCGTCCTCGGTCTGGTGGCTGCTGTCCTCGGTGTCGGTGAGGCAGTCCAGCGCACCGAGAACGGCAAGACCGCTGCGGCCGGCGAGGGCGACGACCAGGCCGACGACATCGAGGAGCACCAGGCCGACGACCAGGCCGACGAGCTGTCCGCGTGACCTATCGGCACGTCGCGTTCATGGGCCGGGCGGGGTCTGGGAAGGACACAACAGCCGCTCGGCTCGTGAGCCGTTTTCAGTTTGTGCGGGTGGCGTTTGCGGACCCGCTGCGCGCCCTCGCCCTCGATGTGGACCCCATCGTGGGACACGAGCCGGCGGGGGGCAGCTCGTTGCCGCTGCGGCTGTCCGATGTGCTGCGCCGTGAGGGGTGGGACCGGGCGAAGCGGCGGCCCGAGGTACGCCGGACGCTCCAACGGCTCGGGCAGGGGGTCCGGGACCAGGACGAGGGGCATTGGCTCCGGCTCGCCCTCGCCAAGCTCGACGTAGCCGACCGGTGGGGGCTGCCCGTGGTCGTCACGGACTGCCGGTACGAGAACGAAGCCCGCGCACTCCGTGAACGGGGCGCGCTGCTGGTCCGGGTGGAACGCCCCGACCGCACATCGATCGGACGGGACGAGCGCGAACACCGGTCCGAAACCGAGCTAGACGGATACCCAGCGGACGCCGTGCTGACCAACGGCGGGTCCGTGGACGAGCTGTACGCACTCGCGGACCGGCTCGCCGTCCGGCGCTGACGACCAGCGGGTGACGGGGTGGCGAATGTGGCCCCTGTCCTTCTTTTTCTTGGGTTTTTCTTGTTCACCAAGAAAGTAAGACAAGTTCGTCACTTCGCCACTCCTCGCCCGCTGGTCGCATCCACGCAAGCACTACGAGGGGGAACCATGCCCGGAGCCATCCGGACCATTAAGCGCGGCGGCAGCCGCTTCTATGTCAACCCGTCCACCGCAGAAAAGGTGCCGGGTGTTACTTCTATCGTCTCGATGCTCCCAAAGCCTTATTTGACTTTCTGGGCTGCTCGGATGACTGCGGAAACCGCAGTGGAGAACCTGGAAGCCGTACGGGCTATCGCCGAGCGCGATCCTGCGGGCGCCGTGGATTTCCTGCGAAACGCTCACACGCGATACACCAAGCTCCGGGCAAAGGTGGGTAGCGATGCGCACGACATGTTCGAGCGCATGGTTCGCCTGGAAGAGATCGGCCGCGTGCACCCAGATCTAGAGCCGTACCGAATCGGGTTCGCCGAGTTCCTTACGGCTGTGCGCCCGCAGCTCGTCCGCGCCGAAGACGTGGCGTGGTCGGATGAGCACCGGTACGCGGGCTCTTTTGATGCCATTGTGCGCGTGAGGCTCGGTGAGGACGGTAAGCCCGACCACGAGAACGGCGAGTGGCACACGCTCGTTGTCGACTGGAAGACGAGCAAGAGCGCATATCCGGATGTGGCGCTACAGCTCGCCGCATACGCGCACGCCGACCGTCTGATTTCCCCTGACGGCACGTCCGAGCCGATGCCGCAGATTGACGGGGCTGCGGTACTCCACATCACGCCCGAGGGGTGGGTGTTCAAGCCGGTCCGTATCGATGAAGAGATCTTCAATGTCTTTCTGACGCTGCGCCACGTCTTCCACTGGGACCGCGATCTGTCCAAGACCGTTTTCGGTGTCCCGATTGCCGAGAGCGTCCGCCGGCTTGTCACCGGCACGCAGCGGCGAGCCTCTTAGCCAAAACCAAACGCACCTAAGCACGGACGAGCGCAACTAGGCGACTCGTCTTTTTTCATGCCCAAAACCAGGGGGATACAGTATGGCTCTGCGAATTTTTGAGACCGACCCGAACGCCAAGCCGAAGCAGGCGTTCTCTGATGACACGGTGGGCCGCTTTCACGGCGGCAAGGCGGAGAACGGCATTCCTGTTGCCCTTTCCGAGTGGCGTGTGACGACCGGCGATCCTGAGGTTGCCGAATCGATTTCTCAGCTCATGGGCGGAACTCCGGTCGAGACCGATTCCACGTCCGAGAACTACATTGAGGTTCTGACGGAGAAGTCGCTTACCAAGGTGGTTCTTTCCGGAGCGGACGCGATTTCCTCGGATCTCAAGCTCTGGAACGGCTCGGCTCTCATTCACCACTGTGATGGTGTCGAGTTCCTTTCTCCGGATGAGGACAAGGGCAAGCCGTGCCGCTGCCCCGCGCTCATGGAAGACCGTAAGGCGGCTGCGAAGGCCAAGCGTGGCCCGTCTCCTTCTATCGCCGTGAATTTCCGTCTCGCCGAGGATTACGACCTTGGCATCTTCAAGCTCCAGACCGGCTCCTGGAAGCTCGCTGAGGTTCTTTACCAGGTGGAAGACGCCCTGGACAAGGTCAACGGCGAAGCGCTGTGCACGCTTGAGCTTGAGCTGGTGGAGTTCACCACGAAGAAGGGCCGCGAAGTTTCATACCGCAAGCCGGTTATCCGCGTGCTCAAGTCCTGGAATGACGCGATTGCGGAGCCGACTCCGTTCTAGCCGGCCGAGGGGCCCGGCACGATTCGGGCCCCTCTATCACGGAGGTATCCACATTCCGATTCTGGAACTGTGCGCCGGATACGGGGGAATCGGCCGGGCCGTAGAGGCACTGACCGGGGAACGAATCAGATACGTAGCGGAGGTAGACCCTTACGCGTCCCTGATCCTCGCCAACCGGTATCCGCACGCACCAAATCTAGGCGACATCACTACGTACGACTGGTCCGCCATCGCGGGCGAAGTAGACATTATTACGGCGGGTTTCCCCTGCCAGGACATCAGCAATGCGGGAAAGCGGGCGGGGATTCACGGTGAGAGGTCGGGTATCTGGGAAAGCGTACTCGGGGCCATTCGCGTTCTTCGACCACGGCTCGTTTTCTTGGAGAACGTATCCGCCATCCGAAACAGGGGCCTCGCGCACATACTCGCGGGACTGGCCGAGGCACGGTACGACACAAGATGGTGTTGCCATCGGGCTTCCGCAGTTGGAGCCGCCCACCACCGCGATAGATGGTTTCTCGTCGCTACCCCTGCTGCCAACTCCGCTGGCATCCGACGCCACGAAGGGCCCTGATTTCGCGCGGGACGAGCGGGACGGTAGCGGCGGGCAGGATCTCGTTACCGCAGTAGCCCGTCTATTCGACAAGGACCGCGCGCATAAGCTCTTCAAAACACCGACCGCGAATTTGGGGTCGAATGGCGCTCCGCAGCATCCCGAAAAGCGGAAGGCGGGCGGGCACGGGCCGACGCTCGATGATGAGGTTTCCTATCTGCTGCCCGTAGACCCGGAAGTTGCTGAGGAGACTCCGGGGGCTTTTCACAGCCCTCGCGAGTGGTGGGCGGACTATGCGCCGGCTGTGCATCGCTGGGAAGTGCTCATGGGCACCCCCGCACCGATCCCGGTCGAATTTGGGCCTCGCGGTGGTCGTCGGCTCGCGTCCGTTTTTGCGGAATGGCTCATGGGGTTGCCCCGTGGCTGGGTCACGCACGTTCCGGGCCTCAATCGGGCTCGGCAGCTAAAGGCAGCTGGTAACGGAGTCGTGTCGCAACAGGCTTTCGCAGCCTATCTACATCTACTGAACTACAAGGGGGACGGGCATGGGTAAGCGAGGGGTAGTCACCGACTACAGCGGCGAAGAGCTCTACCGGGACGATCTCGTGGCCTACGCGGCACGGCAGGGGAACCGGGTGCGCATGGTCGACGCGATCGTCGATCGGGTGACCACTCGCCTTGTTGACGGGCGTCTGCGGGCAATGCTGCGCGTGCAGCCCACCGGGGTTGAATCCGGATTCACCAAGCGCCGGTCGCTCCGCAAGGAGTGGATTTCTGCGGAGCATGTCCGGCTCATCATTCCGGGTGCAGCCGGCGAACGAAAGTAAAAGTACGACCAGGCAGAGGGCCGGGCGACCAATTACAGGTTGCCCGGCCCTCTGCTGTGTGGGGGGACGAATGATCTACGAGATATCCGCCGACTGTGCGCCCCCCATCGGGGACGTACGCGAACTGTCGGCAGGCGACGAACTACACCTTTACGACGGCTGGAAGTCGCGTCCGGACTGGATTCGCTATCTCGCCGCAGCGGCACACGCCATGGGGCGGGGTTGCGTGATTCGTCAGGGGGCCGAAATTGGCTAACCCGAACAAGGCACGCGGCACGCAGTGGGAAAGCGCGATCCGCGACTATCTGAATAGCTTCCTCGGCCTGGTGGACGCGCACGGAAAGTTCCTTGACCCGATGAACGGGGCGAACGTTCGCCGAGCTGCGCAGGAAGGTGCACGCGACGTTGGCGACATCCACTGTGCGCCGTTCGTCCTGGAGGCGAAGAACACCGCAACACCCGCCGTGCCGACGTGGATTCGGCAGGCGGAGACCGAGGCGGGACACGCGGGATTCCCGTTCGGCGTGGTCGTCCGGAAGGTACGCGGGTCCGCAGTCGCCATGGGGCGCGTACATGTCTCCGTACGGACCTGGACCCGCATCCGCCTCGCCCTCGGAATGCCCACGCAGGAATTCGCGGCTCTCTACGGTTGGTCGGTCTCGCTGCGCGGGCTCGACACGTCCCGCTGGTATCTGACCACCACCGTGCGGGACTTCGCCCACCTGATCGGCGACTACCGCCGTAACGCTCCCTCGGGGGTGAGCGCGCGTGCTGTTCGCTGATCTGCTTGCCCGGTTCGAGTCGGCGTCCAGCGAGGCGGACGGCGGGTACTCCGCGCTGTGCCCCGCTCACCAGGACTCGCGGCCCTCGCTGCGTATCTGGCGGGGCGAGGACGACAAGGTGAGGCTTACGTGCCGGGCCGGCTGCGACACGGGGGACGTGATCGCCGCCGTACGGCTCGGCTGGTCCGATCTATTCGACGCGACCGGCCCCGGGGCCGTGGTGGCTGCTGGACGCCCCGAGCTGGTGTCCGTGGCCCACACTGCCGCCCTCGCCACGTACGCAGACCGATGCTCACTCGCCCTAGCTGGGGACTACGCCGGCGAGTGGCCCGAGCGCGCACGGAAGTACCTCACGGGCCGCTTCGGGCTCGACCTGGACACCGCCGTTGAACTCGGTGTGGGTGTCGACGACGGGCACCAGGGCGAGGGCTTCCCCCACCTGTCCCGCGCGTACCGCTCATTTGCGCGGCTGACCGTTCCACTCCGTGGATTCAACGGAGCGACGCAGGGGCTACAGGGGCGAGACCTGACCGGCGACTGTCCGGGGCGGTGGCTCTCACTGATGAATCCGCGCGGGTACCGGTGGGCTCCGTACGGAGTCATGCGGGGCCAGGGCGGATACGGCACGGTCCTGGTCACCGAGGGCCCGGGGGATGGTCTTACTGCCGTGGCGGTGGGCTATGACGCGGTGGTGGTGCGTGGTGCCTCGCTCGCCGGCTCGCCCGAGCTGGTTGCCGAGCTTGCCGAGGGGCTGCGCGGACAGCTCGTGATCATCTGCGGCGACGCCGACCGAGCGGGCTCGGGATTCTCGCAGCGTCTCGCCGAGGGGCTGACAGCCCATGGGGTCGCTGCCCTGGTGCTCGATGTCCCGCACCCGGGCGACGATCTGACCGACTGGCGCGAGCGGGACCCTGTCGCGTTCCCCGCCGAGTTGCACCGTGCGGTCAAGGCGGCCCGTCCCGCGAGGGACACCGCTGAGCGGGAAGCGGCGGCCCGTACCGCCGAGCTGACGCACCGGACCGGTGCCGACACCGTGTCGCGCGACCAGGGCGCGGAGGCTGCGGAGATCCTGTCCAAGCTCGTCAGCACGTACGGCGAATCCGACGCGATGAACGCACACGCTTTGGTGGCGTGGTCCGGGGGACGCATTCGCTACGCGTCCGGGCTCGGTTTCTATACGTGGGACGGGCGGGTGTGGGTCCGGTCCGACATGCGAGTGAGGCAGGAAATCCACCGCATGGGCGCCGCCCTGGTGCTTGCGGGTCAAAACCAGCTTGCTCGGGGCTTCACCATGACCAGTCGCATTGACGCTTTGCTGACCGAGCTTTGTTCCGTTCCCAACGTATCTATCAGTGCGACCGACTTTGACGACCGTCCCGACCTGTTGAACTTCCGTAACGGGACCGTTGATCTGCGTACGGGCCGGCTGCGCCCTCACGACCAGGCCGACCTACTCACGTACGCACTCGACATCGACTACGACCCCGCCGCACAGTGCCCCCGCTGGGAGGCATTCCTACAGGAAATCTTCCCCGGTATGCCGGACATGCCTGCGTACATTCAGCGCATGGTCGGGTACGGCATCACGGGGCACACCACGGAACAGGCATTCGCGGTTCTGTGGGGCAAGGGAGCCAACGGAAAGAGCGTGCTCGTGGACACTCTCACGTCGGTGTTCCGGGCTATCTCGCGCACTACTCCGTTCTCCACTTTCGAGGAACGCAAGAGCGGCGGCATTCCGAATGACATCGCAGCGCTTCGGGGTGCAAGGCTGGTAATGGCGTCCGAGGGTGAGTCCGGAAAGCCCATGTCCGAGTCGATTCTCAAGCGGGTGACCGGTAAGGACATGATCTCGGCAAGGTTCTTGCGACAGGAATTCTTCGAGTTCCGACCGTCGTTCCTGCTGCTGCTCGCGACGAACCACAAGCCCAAGTTTAAGAGTCAGGACGAGGGACTTTGGCGACGCGTCAAGCTGCTTCCTTTCACCAGGTGGTTTGCTCCCGAGGAGCGAGACCCTGCGCTCGATAGGAAGCTGCTCGCCGAGGCCGAGGGGATTGCCGCGTGGGCGGTCCGTGGGGCCGTGTCCTGGTACCGCGAGGGACTGCGAGACCCGCAGGTCATCACGGGTGCAAGTCAGGAGTACCGCGAGACCTCGGACCCGCTCGCCGGCTTCCTGCCGGGCGTTCTGGAATGGGCCGACGACTCGGTGACCATGAGCGGAAACGATGCTTTCAACAGCTATTTGGATTGGTGTGAGGCCGAAAACCTCCCCGGTCGGGAGCGCTGGACGCGTCAGGCTTTCTACTCCGCCATGGAGGAACGCGGAGCGATCAAAAGGCGAACCAACCGGGGTATCTCCCTCGGTGGTCTGCGACTTGCCGACGAGAGCCCCGAACAGACCGGCCCGGGAATTTTCGGGAGCTAGCACCAAGCACGCGGGGCCGTTCACCTTGACCAGGTGGGCGGCCCCTTTTTTTGTTTCAAGGGGGAAGCATGATCGAGCTACGGCACGAGATAGCCGGCGAGCCGGTGACCGTGCACGTTCCCGAGACGACGGAAGACCTCGGAGAATTCTGGAAGTGGCTATACCGCGCCCGTGCCCGGGGCCCTATCGCCATTGACACCGAGACAACGGGCCTTGAGATCTTTAGCCCTTCGTTTCGCTTGCGCACGGTCCAGTTCGGTGATGCGCGGGACGCATGGGTGATCCTCTATGAACGTGGGGGCCACCACGCGCAGTATGCCCATGACGCGCTGCTGCGCTGCCGGGAAATCCTGATCCACAATGCTGCCTTTGACTGGCTCGTCCTCGGCCAGTGCGCCGGTATTCCCTTGGAAGACCTGGCACCGCTCACCACGGATACCCGCATCCTTGCGGCGCTTATTGATCCTCGGCAGCCCTCCGAGGGCGGGGCAGGAACCGCACTCAAGCCCCTTTCGGCGAAGTGGGTCGACCCGTCCGCCCCCGACACTCAGGGCGGACTCACAAAGGTTTTCAACTCCCTTGGGCTGACTAAGGCAACCGGGTGGGCCGGTATCTCGCTCACGCACCCGACTTACCTTCTATACGCGGGACTTGACGTGATCCTCACGGCGCGGCTCGGCCCGGTGCTGCGTCGGGAACTCGCGCGGCTCGGCGTGCGGGACCAGCTCGTTATGTACGAGCACGAGCTAGCGCGTATCTGCGCGGTCATGCAGCGCACGGGGCTGCTGGTGGACCAGGACTACGCGGGCCCGCTCGCTCGCCGGCTCGCCGAGGAAACCGACACCTACGCGGCGGTGGCAGCCCGCTACGGAGTCGCGTCGGTCGGCAGCCCCGCGCAGGTGGCGGAAGCCCTCTTGGGCATGGGCGAGACCTTGACCGAGCGGACCGACTCGGGCGCGCTCAAGGTGGATAAAGCCGTCCTGCTGCCCCTCGCCGACCTTGACCGGGACTGGCAGCGCATCGGGGCCCGAGAGCCGAACGTGCTTGCCGATGCGGTGCTGAGAGCGAAGCGAGCGTCAAAGTGGGGCGTCAGTTATGCCGAACGCTTCATGACCAAGCTGGATGCGCACGGGCGCATTCACAGCACGATTTCCCCTCTCGCCGCACGCACGGGCCGCATGAGTGTTACGGACGGGTTGCACCAGCTCCCGAGTTCGGATCACGTCATCCGCCGCGCGATTCTCGCCGAGCCCGGACACGTCATTGTCTCCACCGACTTTCAGGCAGTGGAAATGCGGGTCCTCGCAGCGCTCGCCAACGTGCGCCGCATGAAAGAGGGATTCCTAAGCGGTGGTGAGAAGTTCGATATTCACGCATACACCGCGCGGCTCATAAAGGGCGACCAAGCCACCACGAAAGACCGCAAGGTATTCAAGGGGGCCGGATTTGGAAAGGTATACGGGGGCGGCATCCGGACGATTTCGAGGCAGACCGGAGCCACCGAAGCGGAGATTGCGCAAGCGGTCGCCGCGTATGACCGCGCCTTTCCCGAGATCAAGCGTGCATCCTCGCGGTGGCAGCGACAGGCTTTCCAAAACGGCATGGTCTTTATCTCCGCCACGGGCCGCCGGCTCCCTCTGGATCGGGACCGCAGTTACAGCGTCGTCAATTACGCCTGCCAAAGCGCGGCGCGCGATCTACTTGGACAGGCACTGCTCAACATTCAGAGTGCCGGGCTGCTCGAATACTGCCGCTTGCCTATTCACGATGAGGCTTTGGCGTCCGTTCCGAAGCGTGACGCCGAGGACATCGCGCGGGAGTTCCAGCGGTGCATGTCCATGGACCTGTACGGCGTGCCCATCACAGCCGACGTCGAGATCGGCGGTCGCTCGTGGGGCAGCCTGTACGGCGCCGACTACTGACTTAACCCTTTGACCTGCGAAGACTTGCGATTTCATGTCCGCGCGGACACGTGATCAAGCGGGAGGGTTGCCCTCTGCTTGATCACAAATCAAGCAATGACGACCCATCAGATAACGGTCCCATGTCCAATCAAGACCCTTTGCCCTACTAGGCGAAGATAACGCATGAATCTATGACATTGCCCGCTCCGTGGCGCCGACCTAATTTCGGTGCCACGCAGCGACAAGGCAATGCGCAAGCCCCGTCCTGCTAATCCGGGACGGGGCATTTTCATGCCCTTTTGCAAGGCGCATTGCATTCGAGCTGAGGGGCTTTCTTGCCCTTTTCCGCTCCGTTCCGGGACACCCCCGGTCCCTACAGGACCCAACAAATCCCACTCGGAACGGTGCCCCATGACGCAGCTCACCCATGTCCAGATTTCCGACGCCAAGAGCAATGACCTTGACGCGGTGTCGTCAGTAATCCGGGAAACCGAAGAACTCGTAAAGTCCCGAGCCCGCAGGTTCGCCGCCACGACCGGGCACACAGACTCGGACCTGGTGGAAGACCTCACGCAGGTGGGTCGAATAGCGGTGTGGGAAGCGCTCGGTGAGTTCGCCGGTGACGACCCCGCACAGTTCATGGCACACATCGACCGTCGGATTACCCGGGCCATGGCTGACGCACGGCGCGAAGCCACCCGCCCCGGGGTCAGTGCCTACACGGCCAAGCGGTTTGAGCACGCGCTCTGCCTCGCCGCCGGCGACCCTTACGAAGCGGAGAAAATCGCTGCGTCCGAGGAACGCGGAACCGACAGGCTGACCCCTGATCTTGCCCGCGCGGCTCGCCTTTCGTGGCTCGGTCTCGACTCTTTGGACAGGCCGGTCAACAGCGCTCGGCACGGCGAGAGCTTCACTCTCGGGGACGTGATCGCTCAGGAAATGGGCGTGCCCGCCGACCTGGTGGACTCCGCCGACATCGCGAGCCACCGCCGCCGCGTCATCCGCGAGTGTGTGCACCGCACGTTGGGGCTGCTGTCCGAGCGGCAGCGCCACGTACTCAAGGCCGACCATGGCGTATCCCCGGTCGGGCACTACGGCGACGGGCCGGACGCCGACTTGGCGGACGACATGGGCGTGACCACGGACCAGGTGAAGCAAGCCCGCAGTAAGGGCAAGGTTCGCTTTGCCGAGCTGTACCGAGCTGGTGCACGCGCATGGTGACCCTGCCGACCCGCGACGGCGGCACCGTGACCGTCACCCGATGCGGCGCCCTGGTGGACATGCACGTTCAGGACAGCACCGGCCGCACCGTCGCCACCGTTGTCAGACCCGTGTGTGAGGCTGCACGACTGCTGCCGGAGCTCCGAAATCTGCCGGTCTCGCTTGGTGGACCACAAGCAGCACCCCTGCCCGCCGGTCGTTCGGGTCTCAACTTTCAGCATCCACGCGCAGATTGAGCCAAGAGGCACCCTCAAAACCAGACCGTGCGGTCTCATAGCTGCCCTGACCTGCGGTTCTTCGGATCGAAACCCCTTGCGTGGCCGAATGCGATGACCTAATGTCGACGTCGAAGCCGCAAAGGTGTTCGATCATGGAGGGGTGGGCGTGGGTACTGAAAGGGTCAAGATCACGACGAACCGGACTACGGGCAGGGGTGGCCCGTCCGTAGAGCTGCGCGTAGAGGTGTTTCAGCGCGGACCGGCCGGTTTGTTTTGGGAGTGGGTGCCCGCGCACGACGTACCCGCTCGGCGGGTCGCCGCCGCCCATGACGGGGAACTCGTGGCAGCTCTCGCGCTGCACGGGCCCCGAGTCGCCAGCCTCCTGGAGAAGTGCGACGAGATGATGTGGCGCATCACAGCCCACCACATCGCTACGGGCGACGTGGTGGGTCAGTGGTACTGGCAGCGTTCCGAAGAGACGGACCGCTGGATCCCCAACACTGAACCGTGGGTCATCCTCGACGACCGCGAGCGCGTCGCAGCGCTGCACCGGGTGAACCGACTTGCCGACGAGCTGAATCGGGGGGCAGCGTGACCACGGCCCCGACGCGCACGTTTATCGACGGCACGGAGTCCAGGACGGACGCCTACGAAGCTGCGGCCGACATGGCGAGGGTTCTCGTTCGAGCCGGCCTCACTCTGCGGTACGGCGTGAGCGTGCACCGCATCCCGATCTCCCGCGATGAGACGGGGTGGGGCGTGTGGCTGACGGACCGCGCGCCCGACCAGGCCCCGCCCGTCGGCGTTCCCTTCCTGCCCCTGCCCGCCCAGCTTGCCGCCGCTGCATGACGAAGCCCCGCCCTACTCCCAACTCGGGTGTGGGGCGGGGCTGTTGTGCGTTCAGGCGGCGTGCTGGTCGGCCTTGACGTTCGCCAGGAACACGGAAAACGCGCCGACGGACATCGGGACGTGCGTCATGCCGCCTTCCGCCTAGTCACCTCAGGGATTCGATCGCGCAGCTCACGTACTGCCCTCGATGTGTTACGCGGGGGCATCGTCAAGGCCCGTAGCTTGTCGAAGTGCTCATCTCCGCGCGCCGTGGAGAGGACTTCGTAGTCGTCCAGGAAGCGCCCCCACGACGCGCACGCTTCCTCCACGTGCCCAAGCTCGAATTGTCGCTGCGCAAGAACAGCATGAGCGTGAAGCCGTCCTTGTCGCTCTGTCGGCGACATGATCCGGATGGACGACTTGAGGGCCCTAATTGAGCCCGCCAAGTCCCTTTGCTCGTAGTGCACATGGGACACATGGAACTGGAACGCGGCTTGGTCGTAGCCGCCCACGGCGTCACGCCTGGAGTCCGCCTTGGATAGAGCCGCTTCCGCTTCGGCAAGCCGCGCGCGGGCTCCCCGGTGATCACCGACCATGGCGGATGCGTGAGCCTGCTGCCCGCGTAGGAACGCCACCAGTCGCGGGCCAGCTTGGGGGGCCGCTTCGGCAGCCGAGTCTGCGAACTCCAGAGCCTTTCGACCATGGCGAAGGTGGGACGCCTGCAAACTCATCCCGCGCAGCGTCCGGCAGTAGGTGAGTTGGTCGCTGGACTCCCGCGCTAGGTCCAGGGCTCGAAGGTAGTAGGTCTGGCCTAGTCCGTGGGCGCGTTCGTACATCGCCATCCACCCAGTGAGGTAGACGAGATCGGACGCCGCAGAGAGCATGTCCCGGTGCACCGTGCCTGATGCGTCTGCCCGCAAGTAGGTTCCAACGGTGTTGACGAGGAACGCAGCGGCCATGGGCCGAGCGTGTCCACCGCCCAGATCATCCAGGATATCCGCGATCTTGTCGGTCATTCGGCGGACGGTATCGACTTCCCCTTGCCCGATTCTTCCCGTCGGCCGAGTGAGACGTTCACGGTCATCGGCATGCGCTTCCGCCACAAGCGCAGAAAAGGCGGGCACAGTGAGCGCAGCGGAGTAGATGCCCGCAGTTAAGAGTTTGCGGCGGGATGGGTCCATGTCTTCCTTCCCGAGATCGATCAGGGACTCCACGGTGTCACGCTTGGACCCGTCTGAGTGCCCCTCAGGCCGTTGCAGCCCCGCCTCTGCGTAGGTCACCGGGCGGCCCAATCGGTGTTCCAGCGCAGCGAGGATTACGGGTCTGACCTCGGCTTTTGGCTGTGCTCCTTGCTTCCACTGGGATACGGAGGGCTGCTGGTAGGCAAGGGAGAGGCCAGCCTCAACACCGAGACGGTTCACTGCATGGGCGAACTTCGTGTCCGAGTATCCCGCCTGATCAAGCAGGGTGCAGAGTCCTTGATTACGCCGTCGTTCAGAAGCTCTGGCCACGCCAACCCCTAGCGCTTATGAGACTTATGATTTGCCCTCCCCTCCAAGGTACCGGTTCATGCACGTCCCACGGTTAGCTCTTCGTACGCAGCCGATCTGTGCATGGCGGGAACAGAGCGTTCCCGTACGGGAGGTGAGACATGGGCGCCGGTGTTTGGCCCCGGACTATGAATGGTTACGTAGTGGACATCGAGTCGACGCCGCCTCGGCTCGGGCAGGTCACTGCGGACGTCGGCGGATGTTTGTACTTGCGTCCCCCCGGCGGGGGCACCGAGTGGATCGCCGAGCCCAAGAACCTGCGTCCGCCCACCGAGGCCGAGTGGGACCGGATTCGCGTTCTGACGACTCCGGTCGTCGGGGTGACGCAGTGACCGGAGCGCTGCCGGGCCCCCGACTGGTACTGCTCGACCCGATGGGCGGGTTTCGTCCGACGGCCGAACCGGTGCCGGGGTGCACGGTGTGTGCACGGCTCGACAAGTGGCGCAGACACAACGACGCCACGGACAACCCCTCGGGGGCGCTGGACTGCGTGGTGGAGATACGGAACCACCCTCACAAGCCGCGCAAGTTGACCGTCCCGGCGCACGACCCTCCCCCGCTCCGGCCGGGTCAGTGAGCCAGCGTCCCCGCTTCCGAGCTGATCCCCTCACGCCGGCGGAACTGGCCTGGAAGTGCGGCAAGTTCGCTGTCTGGTTCACGTTCGGACTGCTGTTCATCATCCGCTGATCCCCGCTCTTCCCCTCCTGTGATCCGCTCCGGGAGGGGAAGAGCGGCACCACCGAAGGAGTTCCACGGTGACGGTTGCCGCCGTACCGCTGAGGTGGCCGATGCCCGTGATCAGGATTACGGCCCCGCCTCTGGTCACTGCGGCATGCCTGTTCGGCGACTGCGCTTGGACCGTCGCGCCGGCGAGCCTGACGCAGGTCATGTCCGACTGCGCTGATCACCGCGCCCGCTACGGACACACGATCTTCGCTCGCACCCTGGAAGATGTGGTGGCACTCCGATGACAGCGCGGTGCGAAGCCACCCTTCAGACCCGCCTGATGTGGGCGCGCGGCGGTGGTCTGGTTGTCTGCCTGCTGCCCCTGGCTCACCAGGGGTGGCACGGCGGAGTACTTGGCCCGGTCGTCTCGTACTACTGGCCCCGCGTGATCCACATTGCTGACTCAGGTGCCGACCGTACGACGTGCTGCGGTGTAGAGCTTCCGACCATCACCGCCCGGGGCGGGAGCTTCCTGCGGGGACGCCGTGCGGAGACCCGTCGCCGAGTGACGTGCCGCATGTACCTCCAAGCGCAGACCCCCATTCCCACCCCGGCAGGACACGCCCGTAGCAAGCCGGGCCACTTCTTCGGGCCCCACCCCGGAGCCACATTCGTACACGAGAGATGGGAGTACCCGACATGAGCCCCTACCCGTGGCTGATCGTCATCCCGAGCTAGCCCCAAACTCCCCGTCCTTACGGGCGGGGCCGCACCCACGGGTTCCGCCTACGTCCCTCCCCGGGCGTGGGCGGGGCCCGCTCACAGACTCCGTTCCCTCGGTCCCGGCCCCATCTGCGGGGAGGTCCCGAGCCGGGAGAACGGATAAGCCCCGCCCCCTGACGGTCTCGCCAGACATCACAGAGGGCGGGGCGGAGTCCCCATCGAAGAAAACAGAGACAGGAGACACAGTAATGAGTCAGCCCAACCTGTACGAGAGCGAGATCACGGGCGAGTTCGCGGCGCTCTGCGGCGGTGCCGGTGGTACCAGCAACGCCGAGAGCTGCCTCACCCTCGCCGAGCTGACTGGTGGCGGTTACGCCCTCGGTGACAGCAAGCCCGAGGGCGCGGGTCGGCAGCTCCGCATGAGCGAGGCGGAGATCACCACGTTCGCCACGGAGTGGCTGGCCGGCAACCGGGGCCCGTCCGCCTGATGCCGCAACGCGGGGGTCCGTACCGGTCGGGTGCGGGCCCTCGCTCCCCCTTCCGTAGATGCCAGGGAGCACAACCTATGCCCTTGTCTGACCTGGTCGACAACGTGCCCAAGATCCTGACTCGGTGGCCGAGCAAGCCCCTCTTGTTCAAGCGGCACCCGAACTCGCTCACGCGCCTGCTGACCCTCGCTGAGGTCAACGCGCTTGTTGACGCGCACTGCCTCGCCGCACGAAACGTCGTGCTGCTGAAAGACGGCGAGATCATCCACCGGGACACCTATGTCTCGGGCGACATGCCCCGTTCGGGAGCCATCCGCGCGCACCTGGACCAGGGCGGCACGATCACCCTCCGGGATCTTCAAGCGCTCAGACCGGCAGTCAGTCGACTGTGTGACGAGATCCGGCAGGAAACCGGCTGTCGCGTCCATATCAATGCGTACATGACCCCGCCCGGCGGTCACGGGCTCACGTACCACTATGACCCGTACGCAACGCTAATCATCCAGGTAGCGGGCCGGAAGGCGTGGCCGCTTCACCCGCCGATCGTGCAGAACCCCATGAGCGAGCACGGGGCGTTTGAGGGCCGGGGCTTCACTCCCGAAGAACGGCAGTGGCTTGCCACGACCCCGCCGGCGCAGACCGTCACCCTTGAGCCGGGCAGCGTCTTTTGGCTCCCTCGCGGCTACATCCACGCGCCGTACACGGTAGGGGAGGAAACCTCACTTCACCTCACGATCGCGCTCAAGGAACGGACGCGCCATTGGCTCGCCGAACGCCTCGCGGCCGAGGTTCTGACGCAAGCCCTCGTGGACCCCGCGCTACGGGCCGAGGTTCCTCCCGCCGAACTGCTCGACGCCCCCGGTCCCGCCATCGAGCGGGCACGTAAGTACCTGCTCGGAGCGTTACTCACGATGACACCCGACGACATGACCGGACCCGTTCGAAGGATGGCCAAGGGTGTCGCATGAGGAGAGGTCCCCTGACTCATACGCTCCGAGCGTGACAGCGCACTGGCACGCGTACGCGTACACGGGACGGAAGTATTCGGACGCGGACATCCGCAAACAGACGGCGCCGCCCAACTACCCGCCGATCGAGGTTGCGCATTGGCTTCGGCGCTCTAGCGGGCATCTCGCCCAGACGTTCGCGTACGGGCCTGACGGGCTGGACCGAGCGGTGGCGTGGCTCGAAAGCGAGCTGACGCAGAACCCGCCCGTAGATGAGGAGCACTACCCCGTTTTCGAGCGGCTGGAAGGTTCCCGACAAAGCCTCATGTCCACATCCACTGTCCTCGCCACCGAGAGCACCCCCGCCGTACAACGGGCCGGGGACGTCGTTTACGGCTACTGGTCGAAAGCCGGTCAGTACGTGTCCCGAGCGTTGATCGCCTGTCCGCGCGAAGCCGGCGACGAGTGCCCGTACGGCGTGACGTAGCTCGGCCCGTACAGCACCGCGCACCCATACCGCCCCGTCCGTGCGCTGCCCCCGTGGCGCACGGGCGGGGCCTACCCCCCACACCCCAGGAAGACCATGGACATCTGCCGCGCCACGCACCGCCTGCCCTACGTCGAGCTGCTGACCGCCATGCGGGACGCGGGCGCCAACGAGAGCGAATACCCCAAGCTCGACGACGCGTTCGGCACGTGCGCACTCGGCGAGAAGCACAACGGACGCCACATGGGCTCGGTGTACGCGCCCGGTGCGGAGCCGGAACTGTGGGTCCAGTGGGACGACGACAAGATCATCTATGTTCGCGTACCCATCTGCGCACAGGATGATCTGTCCATCCCTTTGAAGGAACGGATGGCGTGCTGGCTGCCACTCGCCCACGACTGCGGGCACTCCTGGGAAGCACGCGAATGGGCGTACCTCTGATGTTGCAGTGCACGGCCATCCGGCGCCGCCCCTACGCTCAGACCCTCGCAGCGATGCGCGCGACTCCGGATCTGGATTACCCCGACCACGTCGCCGGCGAGATGGCCATGTGCGAACTCGGAGAGAAGCACCCCGGCGCGCACGCGGACCACCTATGGGACATCGGAGACAGCCCCGAAACCTTCCGCTGCGTCTGGCTCCAATGGGACGACCACGAACACACCATCGCCAGCCTCCCCCACTGCGAGGCGTACGAGGCCGTCCCCGAGCGTGTGTGTGGTCTCTACGCCGACCACCCGGCCGAGCACTCGTGGGACGTTGTGGACCCGACCCGCGAAGCACTGCGGGCCGACATCATCGCGAACCCCGAGCGCTACGGGCTGCCGCCGGGCTACCTCTAGTCGTTCTCGCCGTCCGCCTGGTCGTCGCCGGCGGGCACGCGCACGAAGGTTCCCCGGCCCCACTCGGTCGTGACGAGTCCTGCCTTACGCAGCTCGTCCACGGCCCGCCGCGCGGTCATCCGGGCCACACCGAAACGCTCGGACAGCTCTCGGTCGCTCGGGATGCGCTCCCCGGGCGCGTACTTGCCTGCCCGAATCTCCGCCGTAAGTGCGTCGAGCACCGTCATGTACGGCGCGTGCGGTCCACGCGGATTCGTCGGCTGATCAGGCATGAGCCGAAGCGTAGACAAGCGACGAGATTCGGGCGACTTAGACCAGTGGACCACATAGAGGAGTTAGACCAGTAGACCAGTTAGACCAGTTGCTCTACCGTCGTACGGAGCACCAAAAAAGCGCCCCGGAAGACCGCTGCACACGGTCCGCCGGGGCTTCGCCGAACAGCTTGTAGGAGCTGAAACGACATGCGCGAGTTTATCGCCCTCACGTTCATCGGACTCGGGATGCTGACCATCCTCTGGGCCGCACTCCGATTCACCCCCCGCCGACCCGGACGCCACAGCGCCGCCTACCAGGCAACCCCGACCCTGCCCACCCTCACGGGCCCGCGCACCAAGCCGTGGCCTACCCCGGTTCCCGTGCACGTCCACGCGCGCACACTCCCGATCCAGGGAGAGGAAACCAAGCTCGTCCGACCCTACGTACACGTAGACGACGACACGGTGCCCCTCGCAAGGATCTGCGCCCGACGCCGAGCCGCCGAACGCGCCACGCTCAACCTGGACGACTCGTACAGCTACGCGGGGAACCAGTTCGACGCTCTCGCGCAGTGCACCCCGGCGGTGACCGCATGACCCCCGCCCGGATCGTCGCCGCACTGCTCGGCAGCACCCACGCCCCCGAGCTGACCGGGGCCATGTGCTCCCGTTGCCACCACTGGACGGCAGCCCCCGTGCCCGTTCGGTACGTCGAGCGGGTAAGCGGCCCCGGAGTCACCCTGTACGCCTGCCCGAGCCACGCCGTGGCCATGATCCCCGGCCCGATGCCCGGAGAGCTTGAGAGGGACGCGTAGAACCCTCGCACTGGCACTATCGGACATCGCACAGAAGGGAGGGGCAGACATGGCCCTGGCATCACGAGAACGGCAGTACCTCTCGGAAACGCTCGCCGAGGAAGTGAACCCGATCTATGCGCACGTCGTGTGTGAGGCGTGGGCGCTGGTTCTGAACTCGCAGCGGAACCGAACCCCCGCCGCCCAGAAGACGGCGAAGCAGACCGCCGCAGGGATGGAGCGCGCCGCGCTGATCGTGCTCAAGCACGCGGAGTATCTGGCGGAGGACATCGCGCCCGAGGCCCGACTCAAGCGCGACAGGGCGCGCTACGAAGAAGCGTGGAACGCAGACCGCGCGGACATGGACGCCCCCGCGTAAGCCTCGCCGCAGACAGCAAAACGCCCCGTTCGGCCAAGTGCCGGGCGGGGCTTCGTCGTTCTCTGAACTGGGCATCTCTGCAAGGTGTCAGGGTGTAACCTCTACGCCCGCCGCGAAGCTCTTCACCTTGAACAGCGACAGCTCGACGAGCGGCGAGCCGTCCTTCTTCGTCTTGTGCTTCTCGTACGCGACGAGGGCGCCGAAGACGACGAGGCTGCCGGCCATCATCAGGTGGCCCCACAGCGGCCAGCCCAGCTCGCGGCCGCGGGTCAGCGGGTAGATCAGCATGAGCAGCGCGCCGGTCACCAGGACCATGCCCACCAGGTCGAGGCGGAGCGCCTTCGGGGCCTTCGACTCGGTGATGAAGCGACGGCCCAGGATGATCGCGGCGACGCCGACCGGCAGGTTGATCAGGAAGATCGGGCGCCACTCCAGGCCCGCGATGTTCCACTGCGTGAGCAGCGCGCCGAGCAGCGGGCCGGAGACCGCGCCCAGGCCGATGATCGCGCCGAACATGCCGAAGACCTTGCCGCGCTCGTGCGCCGGGAAGGTGACGTGCACGATCGAGAGGACCTGCGGCACCATCATGGCCGCCGCGGCGCCCTGGAGCAGGCGCGAGCCGACCAGCATCTCCTGGTTGGCGGCGACGCCGCACAGCAGAGAGGCGATCGTGAAGCCGGCGGTGCCGACCAGGAACAGGCGCTTGCGGCCGTAGATGTCGCCCAGCCGGCCGCCGGTGATCAGGCCGGCGGCGAAGGCGAGCGCGTATCCGGCGGTGATCCACTGGATCGCGCCGAAGGTGGCGCCGAGGTCCCGCTCGATGCTGGGGATCGCGATGTTCACGATCGTGGCGTCGACCAGGTCCATGAAGGCGGCGGTCATGACGATGGCGAGGGCGATCCAGCGCCTCTTGTCGGTGGGGGCCGCTTCCGTGACGGCGTCGTGTGCACTCATACGAGAAAGATAAGAGTGAAATAGGTCAGTCCATGTCCTAGATGCGTCGCATCCTGGAACACATGACGGACACTCCGGCACGACTCCTGAATCTGCTGTCGCTCCTCCAGACCCCGCGCGAGTGGCCCGGCAGCGAGCTCGCCGAGCGGCTCGCGGTCTCCGCGCGCACGATCCGACGGGACATCGACCGGCTGCGGGACCTCGGCTACCCCGTCGAGGCCAGCAAGGGCGCGGTCGGCGGCTACCGCCTGGTCGCCGGTACGGCGATGCCGCCGCTGCTCCTCGACGACGAGGAGGCGGTGGCCATCGCGGTCGGCCTGCGGGCCGGGGCGGGCCATGCCATCGAGGGCGTCGAGGAGGCCTCCGTACGGGCCCTGGCCAAGCTGGAGCAGGTGCTGCCGTCCCGGCTGCGGCACCGGGTCTCCACCCTCCAGAACGCGACCATCCCGCTGACCCGGGGGGACGGCGCGACGGTCGCCCCCTCCACCCTCACGGCGCTCGCGGGCGCGGTGACCGGCCAGGAGCGCCTCCGCTTCGGCTACCGCGCGGGCGACGGCACCGAGACGAAGCGGCTCGTGGAGCCGTACCGGCTGGTGTCGACGGGGCGGCGCTGGTACCTCGTCGCGTACGACCTGGGGCGCGAGGACTGGCGGACCTTCCGGGTCGACCGGGTCAGCGAGCCCTTCCCGACGGGCGCCCGCTTCACCCCGCGCGAGCTCCCGGCTGAGGACGCCGCCGCCTACATGGCGCGGTCGATGGCCCGGGCCCAGCCCGAGCTCGACCTGGACGTCAGCTTCGAGGCCCCGGTCGACTTCGTCACCGGCCGCCTCCCCTCCCACCTGGCCCCGGTGGCGACCGGCGGGACGAGCTGCCGCCTGCGCACCCGTACGACCGACTCGACCGAGTGGCTGGCCGTGCGCCTGGCCCTGGTCGACGCGCCCTTCACGATCCACGGCCCGGAGTCGCTCCGCACGTTCGTGGCGGACCTCTCGACACGCCTGGGGGCGGCGGCCCGGGAGCACTGACGGGCACCCTGACACCTGCCGGGCCCTACGACACCTGCCGGCCCCTACGACACCTGCCGGCCCCTACGACGACGGCGGGCCCGGACCCGATGGGGTCCGGGCCCGCCGTCGTCGGCGCGGGTCGTGCCGGTCATGCCGGCCGCCCTAGGCCACCGCGTCGAAGCCCGTGTCCCGGGCCATCTTCTTCAGCTCCAGCAGCGCGTGCTTCTCGATCTGGCGGATCCGCTCGCGGGTCAGGCCGTGCTGCTTGCCGACCTCGGTCAGGGTCCGCTCGCGCCCGTCCTCGATGCCGTAGCGCATGCGGATGATCGAGGCGGTGCGGTTGTCCAGCTTGTCGATGAGGTCGTCGAGCTCCTCGCTGCGCAGCAGGGTGAGCACCGACTGCTCCGGCGAGATCGCCGAGGTGTCCTCCAGGAGGTCGCCGAACTGCGTCTCGCCCTCGTCGTCCACCGACATGTTGAGCGAGACCGGGTCGCGCGCCCAGTCCAGGACGTCGGTGACCCGCGCGGGGGTCGAGTCGAGCTCGGCCGCGATCTCCGCGGGCTCCGGCTCGCGCCCGTGCTCGCGGTTGAACTCGCGCTGGACGCGGCGGATCCGCCCGAGCTCCTCCACCAGGTGGACGGGGAGCCGGATGGTGCGGGACTGGTCGGCTATGGAGCGGGTGATGGCCTGGCGGATCCACCACGTGGCGTACGTCGAGAACTTGAAGCCCTTGGCGTAGTCGAACTTCTCGACCGCGCGCACCAGGCCCGCGTTCCCCTCCTGGATCAGGTCGAGCAGCGGCAGCCCGCTGCGCGGGTAGCGCCGGGCCACGGCCACGACGAGGCGCAGGTTGGACTTGATGAAGAGGTCCTTGGCACGCTCGCCCTCGACGACCAGCGCCTCCAGCTCCTCGCGGCTCGCGCCGCCCGCCTCGCTCTCGATCTCCCCGTCGAGGATCTGCCGGGCGAAGACGCCCGCCTCGATGGTCTGCGAGAGCTCGACCTCCTTGGCGGCGTCGAGCAGGGGTGTGCGCGCGATCTCGTCGAGGTACATGCCGACCAGGTCGCGGTCGGCGATCTCCCCGCCCACGGCGCGAACGCTGCTTGCCCGGCTGCTTCCGCTCTTGGCGGAGGACTGACGACGGGCGACGGCACGGGTTGCCATGCGTGCTCCCTTGCTGAGTAGGTCGCGACACCCTTTCGGGTGCCCTGCATCCGACGGAAACAACGACTGGAATCAGGACAGAATTCCCACCAGGCACATGGATTTTCGCGATCATGCAGTATCCTGCGCCGCCGCCGACGAGGAGGGCAGCCCGAGGAGACCCACGGACGCGCAGGTCAGGCCGGTACGGGGGCCGATCCGGCGCCTCCGGCCCGGCCACGCGAACGCCGCGCGCGTGAGATCGCCGTCACACTCGGTACGGGGACTCCCTCGGCTCCGCCCTCACCCCTGAAGACGACGCCCGCGCGCGCGAGGTTGCTCAGCCGAACTGGACCGATCGCTTCGCGAGTCCCATCCAGAAGCCGTCGATGGTGCTCCGCTCCCGGTCCAGGTCGCCGGCGGCGTCCGCGGCGCCCATCGTCACGAAGAGCGGGGCGAAGTGCTCGGTGCGCGGGTGGGCGAGCCGGCCCGCGGGGGACTTCGCCTCGAAGTCGAGCAGGGCGTCGACGTCGTGCGCGGTGAGGGCCTCGTGGCCCCAGGCGTCGAACTCGGCGGACCAGCCGGGCACGCCGGGCCCGGCGTGGCGCAGGGCGGCCAGGTTGTGGGTGAAGAAGCCGCTGCCGACGATCAGCACGCCCTCGTCGCGCAGCGGGGCGAGCCTGCGTCCGATCTCCATGAGCCGGCGCGGGTCGAGGGTCGGCATGGAGATCTGGAGCACGGGGATGTCGGCGCCGGGGTACATCTCGACGAGCGGCACGTACGCGCCGTGGTCGAGCCCCCGGTCGGGCATGTCCTGGACGGGCGTGCCGGGGGCGCGCAGCAGCTTGCGGACGGACTCGGCGAGCGCGGGGGCGCCCGGGGCGGCGTACTGGACCCGGTAGTAGTGCTCGGGGAAGCCCCAGAAGTCGTAGACGAGCGGGACGGTCTCGGTCGCGCCGAGGGCGAGCGGAGCCTCCTCCCAGTGGGCGGAGACCATGAGGATCGCCTTGGGGCGGGGCAGCGTCGCGGACCAGGCGGCGAGCTCGCCGGGCCAGACCGGGTCGTCGGCGAGCGGCGGGGCGCCGTGCGAGAGGTAGAGGGCGGGCATCCGTTCCAGCGTGGCGTCCATGGCGTCCGCCTTTCGTGCGTGGTTCTTCGAGCCGGGTGTCGGAGGAGCGGCCTCAGCAGCCGATCCTTGAACTTTCAAGCTCGCTGTCCAGGACAGCGTAAGTCCATATAGTTCAACTTTCAAGAATGAGTCGTACGATGGATGCCATGACCGTGACCGAACCCCGCTGGCTCAGCGACGAGGAACAGCGCGTCTGGCGCGCCTACCTCCATGCCACCACCCTGCTGGAGGACCATCTCGACCGCCAGCTCCAGCGCGACGCCGGGATGCCGCACACGTACTACGGGCTGCTCGTCCAGCTCTCCCAGGCCCCCCGCCGCCGGATGCGCATGACGGAGCTGGCCAAGGACGTGAAGATCACCCGCTCCCGGCTCTCGCACGCCGTCGCGCGCCTGGAGAAGAACGGGTGGGTGACCCGCGAGGAGTGCCCCTCCGACAAGCGCGGCCAGTTCGCCGCCCTGACCGACGAGGGGCTCGAGGTGCTGCGCAGGACCGCGCCCGGCCATGTCGGCGCCGTACGGCAGGCGCTCTTCGACCGGCTCACCCCGGAGCAGGTCGAGCAGCTCGGCGCCATCATGCGCACCATGGCCGAGGGCCTGGAACCGGCGGACCCGAACGCGGACCTGCCCTGGCTCCGCTGAACGGGAGCCAGGGCAGGCGGGTGACGCGCGAGGTGGCGACCGCGGGTCAGTGGGCGATGACCGGGACCTTCACCTCGTCCCCGGCGCCCGCGCCGGAGCCCGAGGCGGCGACCGCGCCCGTGCCCGGCTTGCCGGTGTTGATGAGGGTCAGCGCGATCGTGGCCGAGGCGACCAGGATGCCGACCGCCCACCAGATCGCGGCCGAGTAGCCCTCGACCATGCCCTGGAGCTGGAGCAGCTTCTGCGCCGCCGGGGTGGTCGCGCCGGCCGCGTGGTCGACCAGGTACGCGGTCGTCGCCGAGGCGGCGATCGTGTTCAGCAGGGCCGTGCCGATGGCGCCGCCGACCTGCTGCGAGGTGTTGACCATCGCGGACGCCACACCGGCGTCGCGGGGGTCGACCCCGTGCGTGGCCAGGGACATCGCCGGCATGAACGCCGTACCCATGCCGAGGCCCAGCAGCAGCTGCGCCGGCAGGATCAGACCGGCGTACGACGAGCCGATCTCCAGCTGCGTGAGCAGCAGCATGCCGACCGCGGCGGTCAGGAAGCCGGGGCCCATCAGGAAGCGCGGCGGGACCCGGGTCATCAGCCGCGTGCCGATCTGGGTGGATCCGGTGATCATGCCCGCGATCATCGGCAGGAAGGCGAAGCCCGTCTTGACCGGCGAGTACCCCTTCACGACCTGCAGGTAGTAGGTCAGGAACAGGAACAGGCCGAACATCGCGATGACCGCGAGACCCAGCGACAGGTAGACACCGCCGCGGTTGCGGTCGGTCACCACACGCAGCGGCAGCAGCGGCGACTTCACCCGCGACTCGACGAGCGCGAAGGCGGCCAGGAGCAGGACGGCGCCGACGAACAGGCCGATGGTGGTGGGGTCGCTCCAGCCGTCGGACTCGGCGCGCGTGAAGCCGTACACCAGGGAGACCAGACCGAGGGTGGACAGGACCACGCCCGGGACGTCGAGCGGCGAGCGGTTGCGGCCGCCGGCCGGCTCACGGATCACGAAGTACGCGCCGAGGGCGGCGACGATCGCGAACGGGATGTTGACGAAGAAGGTCCAGCGCCAGTTCAGGTACTCGGTGAGGAAACCGCCGAGGATCAGGCCCACGGCGCCACCGCCACCGGCGATCGCACCGTAGATGCCGAAGGCCTTGGCGCGCTCCTTGGCGTCGGTGAACATCACCGCGAGGAGGGAGAGGGCCGCCGGGGCGAGCAGCGCGCCGAACGCGCCCTGCAGCGCGCGGGCGCCGAGCATCGTCGCCTCGCCGGTGGCGGCGCCGCCGAGGGCGGAGGCCGCGGCGAAGCCGATCAGGCCGACCACGAAGGTGCGCTTACGGCCCCACAGGTCGGCGACGCGTCCGCCGAACAGGAGCAGACCGCCGAAGGCGAGGGCGTAGGCCGTGATGACCCACTGCCGGTTGCCGTCGGAGATCCCCAGATCCTGCTGGGCGGAGGGCAGCGCGATGTTCACGATCGTCGCGTCGAGCACGACCATCAGCTGGGCCAGGGCGATGAAGACGAGCGCCTTCCAGCGGCTCGGGTCGGCCTGGGTCGGAGGCGAGGATGCGGGGGTTTTGGACATGGGGGTAGCCACCTCTTGGCGCGTACTGGTGAAAAGGGACTTCTCGGAGCTGCGAAGAACCGCGAAGAACTGCGAAGAGCTGTGAAGAACCGCGAAGAACTTCCGAGAAGGAGTTACGGAGCTGAGGGCGAGGTCACGAGGAGCAGACGGCTTCGCTCCTCAGGTCCTCGAGGGTGGCGGCGGCACCGGGCAGTTCGGAGCGCGCGGGCGCTTCCAGACCGTCCAGGAACACCTGCAGATGACGGTGGACGAAGCGGTCCATGTTCAGGCAGCCCGTCCCGGGCAGCGGCCGGGTGAGCTGGGAGACGGCGACCATCAGGTCCCCGACGCCCACGTCGGCACGGAGCCGGCCGGCCGCCTGCGCCCGGTCGACGAGGCCCTGCACGGCCTCCTCCAGGCGCTCGCGTTCGGCCCGCAGGTCGGGGTGGTCCTTGTCGAAGGCGCCGTCGAGCATCGGGCACAGGGCGCCGATCCGCTCGTCGGCCGCGGCATGGGTGAACCGGCGCAGGGCGGCGAAGGTGTCCGCCTCCTGCTCGGCGGCCTCCAGGGCCCGCTCGGTGACGCGGGCCATGAGGGAGTTGACGACCTCGCGGACGAGGTCGCCCCGCTCGGGGAAGTTCCGGTAGAGCGTCGCGTTGCCGACGCCCGCGCGGCGCGCGATCTCGTCGAGCGGCACCTGGGCGCCGAACTCGACGAACATCTCCCGCGCCGCCGTCACGATCCGCTCGCGGTTGCGCAGCGCGTCCGCCCGGGGGCGGGGCAGGCGGCGGACGGGTGCCGCGTCGGCGGTGTTGCTGCTCCTGCTCACTGCGCTGCCTCCAGAACTTTCCCGTAACCGGGGACCAGGTCCCCACTTCGTCGAACACAGACTTAAACGGGGACTTGGTCCCCGGTTATTTCCCGCCCTGACTGTGACCTGGGTCACATCTCGCGTCGAGAGGTGCGAAGCCTTCCCGGGTACCCCGGTCGGGCCACCCGGCGCGCGCGCCCCCCACCCCCGCCACAGGCTGATCCCACGGTGCCGACCCCGATCGGCGCAGATCAGAGAGGCGACCGCATGCAGGAGCCCCGCCGACGCATACGCAGACCCATCGCCCTGGCAGCGGCCGGCGCGTTCGCGCTCGCCGCCCTGGCATCGGCCAGCACGACCCTGCCCGGCCCGGCGCCCGCCTCCGCGGGACCGATCGCCGCGGGCCCCGGGGAAGCGCCGCTCGGCCCGTGCCGGATCGCCACGACGATGGGTGTGCAGATGTCGGAGGGCCTGCCCACCTCCCCCGGGTACGCGCGCTCCACGGGCCGGATCAGGGCCCTGAACCTGATGGTCGACTTCCCGGACGCCCTCGGCGAGGGCACCGCCATGAGCCGCTACCGCGAGTTCTTCCCGCAGACCGCCGACTGGTTCCGCACCAGCTCGTACGGGCGCCTGGTCTACCAGCCCGAGGCGCCGATACCGGACTGGCTGCGGATGCCCCGGCCCTTCTCCTCGTACGGCATCGAGCGCGGCTCACCGTACGAACCGGGCTACCGCAGGCTGGTCGAGGACATCGTGAAGGCCGCCGACCCGAAGGTCGACTTCAGCGCGTACGACCTGGTCAACGTGCTGGTCACACCCAACGCCGGCCCCTCGGCCCTCGACACGGTGCTGTCCGTCACCTTCTCCGGGAACGACGACGCCCCCTACGCGGACGGGGTCCCGCTCGCCAACACGTCCTTCGTCTACAGCCGCCAGGACGACGGCTCGGGGTCGTACTCCGAGACCGGCTACCGGGTCCTGCCGCACGAGAACGGGCACGTCTTCGGCCTGCCCGACCTCTACACCGTCGACGGCGGCGGCACGGTCGGGCACTGGGACATCATGTCCGAGGACTGGGGGGCCAACAACGACCTGCTCGGCTGGCACAAGTGGAAGCTGGGCTGGCTCGACAACGACCAGGTCGGCTGCGCCTCGCGGACCGGCGACATCGAGTTCGCGCTGAGCCCGCTGGCCACGACCGGCGGCCGCAAGCTGATCTTCGTCCCGCTCTCCGACAAGGCCGGGTACGCGGTCGAGGTCCGCACCCGCGAGGGCAACGACGAGGCCGTCTGCCGGCCGGGCGTCCTGATCTACCGCGTCGACACCGACGTGGACACCGGGCGCGGCCCGGTCACCGTCACCGACAGCGAACGCGGCAGCGGCGGCTGCACCCGCCGCCCCAACGTCCACGCGGAACTCTCGGACGCCCCGTACGGCCCGGGCGAGAGCTTCGCCGACCGCGCGAACGGCATCCGGATCAGCGTGGTCGCGGAGGACGAGACGACGGGCGGGTACCGGGTGCGGGTGTCGCGGAGCTGAGGGGTGGGGGGGGCGGGGGGCGGCGTCCTGGGGGCGCCTCCGGGGGCGTACCGGGGGCGTCCCCGGGGCCCGGCTCAGGGATCGGCTCAGGGCTTGGCTCAGGGCTTGGCCTGCGGGGCCCGGCTCAGGGCTTGGCTCGCAGGGGCCGGCTCACGGGGCTCGGCTCACGGGGGCCGGCTCACGGGGGCCGGCTCACGGGGGCCGGCTCACGGGGCTTGACCCCCAGGGCTCGGCTCGCAGGGCTCGGCCCCCGGGGCCGGGCTCGCGGAGCTTGGCCCCCCGGGCCGCCCCGAAGATCCGGTCCGCGGCCCCGGCCCGCGCCTACGCCTGCCCGCCGGGCCCGGCGGGCCCGGTCGCCCGGACCTCGTCCCGCAGGCGGCGCTTCAGCACCTTCCCCGTCTCGTTGCGGGGCAGTTCCGTCTCCCGTACGAGGACGTGGGCCGGCACCTTGAACGCCGCCAGGCGGGCGCCGACGTGGGTCCGCAGGGCCTCGGGGTCGGGCGTGGCGCCCGTGCGGAGCCGGACGACGGCGGCGACCTCCTCGCCGAGGACGGGGTGCGGGACGCCGACGACGGCGGCCTCGACGACGTCCGGGTGGGTGTGGAGGACGCCTTCGACCTCGGCGCAGTAGACGTTCTCGCCGCCCCGGATCACCAGGTCCTTGATCCGGTCGACGACGGTGACCCGCCCGTCCCGGACGTGCGCCAGGTCGCCGGTGCGGAACCAGCCCTCGGGGGTGAAGGCGGCCCGGGTGGCCTCCTCGTCGCCCCAGTAGCCGCGGATCAGCGACTGGCCGCGCAGCCACAGCTCGCCGACACCCTCGGCGTCCGGCCGGTCGACCCGCACCTCGGTGGCGGGGGCGGGCCGCCCGACGCTCTCGGGGTGGGCCCGGTACTCGGCGCCGAAGTTGGCGAGCACGCCGCCGCAGGTCTCGGTGAGGCCGTAGCCGTTGCGGGGCTCGATGCGCTCGCCGTACCGGGCGGCGATCCGCGCGGCGATCCCGGGCGGGGCCGCCGCTCCCCCGGTGTTGAGCATGGTGAGCGTCTCCAGCGGGTCCCCGGTGCGCGCGGCGGCGTCGAGGAGCTGGAGGGCGGTGGTCGGGACGCCCGCGTAGTGGGTGACGCGGTGGGCGCGGATCAGCTCCAGGGCCCGGTCCGCGTCCCACTTGCGCATCAGGACGAGCGTGCCGCCTGCCGCCATCACCGAGTAGAAGGAGGTGAACGCGGCGACGTGGAAGAAGGGGAAGGTGGTGAGCGAGACGGGTACGGGTCCGGCCCCGGGCGTCTCGCCGCGGCGGAGCGCGGAGGCGGCGGCGTGGTAGCGCGGGTGCATCGCCGCCCCGACCTGGGCGAGGTGGGTGGCGACGGCGCCCTTGGGACGGCCGGTGGTGCCGGAGGTGTAGAGGACGGTGGCGTCCTGCTCGGGCAGCACGTCGACGGGCGGGGGCCCGAGGAACGGGTCGAGGTCGGGGACGTACGCCTCGAAGAGGTCCGGCAGGTCGGTGTCCGGGTCCGGGCGCGTCCCGGGGGCGCGGTCCGGCAGGCCCGCGTCCGGGGCAGGCCGCATCCCAGGGGCGCGGCCCAGCAGGCCGGCGTCCGAGTCCGGTCGCGACCCGGGGGCGCGGCCCGGCAGGCCAGCGTCCGAGTCCGGCCGCGTCCCGGGGGCGCGGCCCAGCAGGCCCGCGTCCGAGTCCGGCCGCGTCCCGGGGTGGAAGACGATGCCGGGTACGGAGCGGGTTCGGGCCCAGGCGGCGACGCGCGGGACACGTTCGCCGTCGACGAGCAGGACGCGGGGCGTGCAGTCGTCGAGGGCGTACGTGAACTCGTCCTCGGTCCACCAGGCGTTGAGCGGCACGGCGACGAGCCCGGCGAGCTGCGCGGCCCAGAAGGCGATCTGCCACTCGGGGTGGTTGCGCATCGCGACGACGGCGCGGTCGCCGGGGCGCAGGCCGTGGACGTCGAGGAGGCGGCGGGCGAGTCCGCAGGCGGCGTCGAAGAACTCCCGGTAGCCGATGGTCCGGTCCTCGGCGACGAGGAACGGACGGTCGCCGTAGGCCCAGGTGGCCTCCACGAACTCCCGCAGGGTCCGGGGCCCGCCGACGTACACGCCGTCCTCGACGGCGAAGGGGCCGCCGGGGGCGGTGAGCCGTTCCGTCCGTGGGTCCGCACCCGTGCCGGTGTACGGGTCCGTGCGCGGCTCGACCACGAGCTGCCCTCCTAAGCGCTTGCTCAGCCAGTCGGCGGCCGACGCTATGCCCCGGCCGTCGGGGGCGTCAAGCACGCCCGGTCCGGCCCTGGGGTCCGCTACCCCGCCACCGGCTCCGCCGCCGGGTCGCCCGAGGCGACGAAGAGGCCGACGCGGGTGTCGCCGACCACGCGGGGCAGCAGGAAGGACCAGAAGCGGGTGAGCGGCGCGCGTTCGAGCCAGCACGGGTCCTGGTGTCCGAGCACCTCGTGCCCGGCGGCCACCGCCACCACCGCCGCGGCGACGTCGCGCGCCGCCACGTCCGGGGCGAGCTGGCCCTCGCGCTCGGCGCGCGCCACGGTCGACTCGACCCAGTCCCGCCAGAACCGCCGCAGGTCCTGGGTCGCGCGCGGGCGCCGTTCGGAGCCCGCGCTCAGGTCGAAGCCGGCGCGCAGCACGGAGTCGGCGCGCAGCCCCTGGACCAGTTCGTGGCTGGCGTCGATGACGATCTGGAGCGGCAGCGCCTCGCGGTCCCGGGTGATCCGGACGAGCCGCTCCCCCGCCGCGCCGACGACCGCGTCGGCGAGGGCCGCCTTGCTCTGGAAGTGGAAGTGCAGCGCCCCGCTGCTGACCCCGGCGCGGGCGCTGATGGTCGCCAGCGAGGCGACCTCGAAACCGTCCCGGTCGAAGAGCGCGGCGGCCGACTCGATGAGCGCGTTGCGGGTACGAATCGCCCGCTCCTGCTTGGCCAAGGGGCCTCCGTCGCTACCGCCGCTCGGTCGAGGGCGTGCCAACACGTTTCATCGTCCCGCACTTTAACAAACCGGCCCTGCGGTTTTCGATGCCGGGAAAAGAGACTGCGAGCGTCCGGCCAGGACCGGCCAGGACCGCTAGGCGCCGAGGCGTACGGGCAGCGCCCCGTACCCGTTCAGGAGGAAGGTCGGCATCGGGGCCAAGGCGGTCGCCGAGCAGCCGAGTTCCAGGCGCGGGAAGCGGTCGAAGAGCGCGGAGAGCGCGACGGACGCCTCCAGGACCGCGAGCGGGGCCCCGAGGCAGCGGTGCACACCATGACCGAAACCGAGCGTGTCCCGGTCGGTGCGGAGCAGGTCGAAGCGGGCGGCGTCCGCCCCGTACCGGCTCGGGTCGAGGCCGCCGGCGGCGAAGTTGACGAGGATCGGGTCGCCCTGGGCGATCCGCACGCCGTCGAGCTCGATGTCCTCGACGGCGAACCGCATCGGCGAGTAGGCGGCGGGGCTGTGCGTGCGGAGGGTCTCGGCGACCACGTCCTCCCAGGAGGCGCGGCCGGCCCGGACGTGGCCGAGCTGCTCGGGATGGGCGAGCAGGGCGGCGGCGGCGTTGACGATGAGCGCGGCGGTGGTGTCCTGACCTGCGGCGATCAACAGGAAGAGGGAGCCGAGGAGTTCGTTCTCGGTGAGCGCGTCGGCGCCGTCGCGGGCGGCGATGAGGGAGGACGTGAGGTCGTCGCCGGGCGCCCGGCGCCGTTCGGCGACGAGCCCGGCGAGCTGCCGGAAGGCGGTGCCGCGGGCGGCCTCCATGGTGGCGGCGGAGACGCTGGAGCTGAAGACGGTGCGCAGGGCCGCGCAGAGTTCGTCGCGGGCGGCGCCCTCGGCGACGCCGAAGAGCTCGCAGATGACCTGGAGCGGGAGCGACTCGGCGTAGGCGGTGCGGAGTTCGGCGGTGCCGCCGGCGTCGAGCGCGGCGGCGAGCGGGTCGAGGAGGGAGGCCGCTATCTCCTCGACGCGGGGTCTGAGGGCGGCGGTGCGGCGGGCGGTGAACGCGGCGGCGACCAGGCGGCGCAGGCGGGCGTGCTCGGCACCGTACGAGAAGAGCATGTTCTCGTTGGCGACCCAGGGGTAGAGCGGCCACTCGGGGGTGATCCGGCCCTCGGCGAAGGCGGGCCAGTGGCGGCGGGCGTCCTTGGAGACCCGGGGGTCGAGCAGCAGCCGCTCGACGTGCTCCTGGCCGACGACGGCCCAGGCCCGCACGCCGCCGGGGAGTTCGACCTGGACGGCGGGCCCCTGCGCACGGAGCGCGGCGGCCTCACCGGCGAGGTCCTGCCCGGTGACGTCGAGGGCGTGCGGGGCCGGGGAGGAGTAGGGGCAGGTGGCGCCGGCACCGCCGCCGCCACCGGTCGGGGCGCCCGTGCCCGAGCCCGTACCCAGGCCCGTATCGGCGTCCGGGCCGAGGCCCGTACCCACGCCCGTGCCGACATCCGCGCCCGTGCCCAGGCCCGTACCGACGTCCATGCCCGTACCCATGTCCGTGTCCACCTGCATGTGTGTGCGCTCCATTCGGTTCGTCCTTGTGTCCCGCGCCGCCACCGCGCACGCGACCGAGGAGAACACGCGCCTCCCCTCCCCCGCGACCTTCCGGCCCGGGGCAGGGCTCCGCGGCTCCCGCGGCTCCCGCGGCTCCCGCCGCGTCGGCCCGTTCCGCCGGATCGTTCCGTCAATTCGTACCGGCGACCCGCTCCGGCGGATCGTTCCGTCAGCTCGTACCGGCGGCCGGTTCCGGCAGCCTGTATCGACCGCCCTTACCGACCGCCCGCTCCAGCCGCCCGTATCGGCGCCCCGCTCCGGTGACCCGCTCCGGCCACCCGCTCCGGCCACCCGCCCCGGCGGCCGACTCCGTCAGCTGCCGGCGACGGTGACGGCGGCGCCGGCGTCACGCAGCCGGACCGCTTCCAGGTAGGACTGCTCGGCGCGGGAGACGGTGAAGTCGAGGCGGACTAGTACGCCGGGGACGGCGATGGCGCTCAGCAGGGTCCGCATGAGGTCCGCCTCGCGCTCCACGATGTCCCCGTGCCCGGTCATGATCTTGGACAGCACCTGGACCCCGGTGAAACTGCCGGTGAACAGGGCGGCCGCGGAGGTGATGTCCACGTGGGGGAGCAGCTCGCCGGCCTCCTTGGCGCGGCTGAGCAGGTCCATGTTGTGGTCGATCCACCCCTGCATGGGGACCCGGCGGTCGAGGCCGTCGTGGGGCGAGCCCTGGTCGACGGTGAGGCGCACGCTGCCGCGCACCATGGGGTCGCCCACGTGCAGCAGATGGGCGAGGACCAGCGCCTCGTCCGTGAGCTGCTGCAGCAGGAGTTCGCGCTCGGGCACGGGAGGGAGCGCGGCGACCTGCCCGGCCAGCACCTCCTGGGCGAGCTCTTCCTTGGAGGCGAAGTGGAAGTAGAGGGCGCCCTTGGTCACGCCGCACTTCTTCAGGACCTCGGAGATCGTCGCCGCCTCGTAGCCGACCTCGTCGAACAGTTCGGCCGCCGCGAGCACGATCTTCTGGCGCGTGCGGATGGCCCGTTCTTGTTGTGCCACTACATCCTCCGTACCCCGCGACCCCGGGAGGCCGAGAGGCTGGTATTCCAACGGCTCACATGGAGTGATGAGTCGGCGACCGGTCCGCACGAACTCCCGTCGGCAGTAGGGTGAGGCCGGGCGAGACCGGATTCTTCACACGTCCACATTTCGAGAATAAAACCATCCAACCGGTTTGACAAGGATATTGAAACAAAACCGGTGGATCCGTATCTTTATGGGGCAGGCCACCACCATCCTTACCGGGTCCACTCTCTTCGGGGGACGAGTCGATGCTCCAGCACGCGGAGACGCCGCTCAGAGAAGGCGCCGCAGCCCCTGAACCCTCGGACGCCGCGCACGGCCTCGACGAGAGTGCCACAGCGACCGGCGAACTGACCCGGATTCTCTTCGATACGGACGACCGCGAGCGGATCCACGCCGAGTGGCGCCGGCTGGTCTCGGGCGACGCCTTCACCCACCGCGCCGGCCTGACC
This sequence comes from Streptomyces sp. NPDC093111, assembly GCF_040683955.1. NCBI lineage: Bacteria > Bacillati > Actinomycetota > Actinomycetes > Kitasatosporales > Streptomycetaceae > Streptomyces > Streptomyces sp. NPDC093111. The sequence continues at coordinate 255,604 of NZ_JBFBNW010000007.1, forward strand.
CCGGCCGAGCGCACGGCCCTCTCGTACGAGCGGCTGCGCCTGGTGAACGACACCGTGGCCGGAACCGGCGCCGAGGTGCTCAGCTACGACGCGCACCGGCTCGCCGCCCTCCACGAGTGGACCGGCTTCGTCGACGGCGGCCTGTGCACGCTCGCCAGCATCCACTACAACCTGTTCCTCGGCAGCCTGCTCGACCACGACGGCTACCGGCGCGACCTCACCACGTACACGACGATGGAGCGCACCGGCACGTTCCTGTGCACCGAGCTCGCCCACGGCAACGACGTCGCCGCGCTGGAGACGGTGGCCGTCCTCGACCGGGAGACGGGCGGCTTCGAGCTGCACACGCCGAACCCTGGTGCGCAGAAGTTCATGCCGAACACGAGCCTCACCGGCGGCCCGAAGAGCGCCCTGGTCGCCGCCCGGCTGCTGGTGGACGGCGAGGACCAGGGCGTCTTCCTCTTCCTGACCCCGCTCAGCGACGAGCACGGCCACCTCCCGGGCATACGGGTGCGCCGGCTGCCCGACCGGACCGGCACCCCCGTCGACCACTGCCTGACCTCCTTCGACCAGGTCCGGCTCCCGCGCGAAGCGCTCCTGGAGGCGGCGCACGGGCGCTTCGACAAGGACGGGCGGTTCGGCAGCAGCCTCGGCAACCGGCGCAAGCGGTTCCTGCGCTCGGTCGGCCGGGTCACCGTCGGCAAGCTGTGCATGAGCGCCGGCACGCTGGGCATGGCCCGCGCCTCGCTCGCCATCGCCGTCCGCTACGCCGAGCACCGCCAGGTGGCCGCGCCGAGAGCGGGCGAGCGCATGCCGCTCACCGCGCACCGCAGCCACCACGGACGCCTGCTGCACGCGCTGGCCACGGCGTACGCGATGACCTTCCTGCACCGGTCCGTCCTCGACCGCTGGGCCGCCCACGACCCCACCGACCGCGAGGACCGCGAGGCGGCGGAACGCATCGTCGCGGTCGCCAAGGGCTGGATCACCTGGCAGGCCCGGGACATCACGATCGAGAGCCGCGAGCGCTGCGGCGCGCAGGGCCTCTTCCCCGAGAACGGCCTGGCGGACCTGCCGCTGAACGTCGAGGGCGGCATCACCGCCGAGGGCGACAACCTGGTCATCTGGCAGAAGGCCGCCGCGGAGCTGGTCTTCGCCCACGAGGCGGGCCCCGCCCCCCTCCCCGAAGGCTCCCGCGCCGACCTCACCGACCTCCCCTTCCTCCGGAACCTGCACGCCTGCGTCGAACGCATCTGGCAGACCCGCGCCCGCACCGCCCTGCGCAACGGCCCCTCCGGCGACCCGGTCGGCCGCTGGAACGAGACCTCGGGCGCCGCCCTGGAGATGGTCGCCGCCCACGCCCGCGTGGCCGCCGCCGACGCGTTCCTCACCGCCACGGACCGCGCGACCACCACCCGCCCCCTCCTGGAGGCCCTGGCCCGCCTCTTCCTCCTCCACGAACTGCGCCCCCACACCGGCGACCTCCTCGCCGCGGGCCACCTGACCCCCGCCCAGGTCGACTCCCTCCACACCACGACCGACCACACCCTGGCCACCCTGGCCCCCCACCTCACCCCCCTGGCCGCCGCCTTCGACCTCCCGGCCGAATACCTGACGGCCACCCCGATCGCCAACGCGGACTACCTGAACCGCTTCACCTACTGACCGGGGTTCGGGCCCCTGCCACGACGGACCCACCCCGCTCGACGACTGGGGCCTGAACGTCCTGAACAGCCGCGCCGCATTCGTCACGGCCCGCCGGCTCCGGCCCGAGTCGGCTCCCCACACCCGCCTCGCCGTCTCCGACCGGCACGCCTCCGATGCCTCTCTCCAGGCCCGTGCCTGCGTCGCCCTGGCTGACCTCCTCAAGCGCATCGGCCTCGGGGGCGAGGAGGACGTCCAACCTGCTTCGGTCACCGTCTGGGCCGCGGTCGCGGAGTTCGAGCGTACTGGCCGGATCGAGGACGCCGCCCGCCTACTCGGTCTGCGCTCCCTGGACCGGACGGCCGCCGTCATCGGCTACTCCTGGCGCGCCAAGGCCGACGCCGAGAGCGACCTGGGAGCGGACTGTGCCTGACGACGTCTTCGGCGACCCCTTCCCAGGGAGCTCCGCCCGAGCAGGAAACGCCAGCTCAGCGACAAGGAGCAGCGCAACCAGCAACGCCGGATCGCAGACCGCCTGGACGATCCGCGCCTGCACGAGATGGCTGAGCTTCCGCCCCCTCCGGCCAGCCGCGACTTTCCCCGGCGGTACCCGCCCGTCATCTACGTCATCCTGTCCGCGCTGATGACCGTCACCCGTTCCAAGCGCTCCGCTGTCGGCACCCTCGACGACAAGCGGTGGCGTTCCGTCCGGGCCTCCGTACAGCGCCACGCCGGACGCAGGGCGGCCGCTCTCCTGCCCGTCACCCCGCCCAGCCGCAAGCAGTACGAGACGCCGAGCTGAATCTCCTGGCCTCCAGCATCGAGCCGCTCCGTGAACTGTTCGAGCAGCATCCACCCCAACAAGCCGTCCACCAGGGCCTCTTCCCCGCCGATGCCCCGCGCGTCTGGTCCCGGCCCGAGCGACGACAGCTACTCGTCGGCGACGCCACTGCCCCCAAAGCTCCCTCCAAGACGGGGCAGGCCTACACCCCCGACACCACGACCGGCGAGATGCGCCGGCGTCAGTTCGATCCCTCCGCCCACCTCTACTACGAGAACGGGGAGAAGGAGAAGCGTGTCGCACGCGGCAAGAAGTGGTTCTTCGCTTCCGCCCGCGACGACGGCTACTGGCAACGCGTCACCCTCTCCGTGCGGCACGTCGCCGACGGCGAGTACGAGGACGAAGCAGCCATCGCGGTAAGGGCATTCATCCAGCTCAGCTACATTTCGCCCGGCTGCATGGGGGGCGTCTACGACGGCGCCTTCCGCGGCACGCACCGCGACGCCCTCGCCCGCCTCGGGCTCCTCGTCGTCAACAAGCAGCACGGCTCGGTCAAGCCCCGCGCCTACGAACTTCTCCGCTTCGGGCGCTGCCGCCACGACTTGTGGTGCGACCAAGGCCGCATCGCCGAACGTGTCCTCCTCGACGACGGATCCAGCAGCCTCGCTCCCGTCCCCATCAGCGGGCTCGAACACCGCCAGGGCCGCACGAAGTCCCGCTGGTACCACCTGCTCTCCATCCCCTGCCACCACGGAGCCCACAGCCACCGCGTCCCCGTCGGCATCACCACCACATCCGGCGACCGCCTCGGCACAGATCGCGACACCGGCCGGCGCCTCAAGAGAGCGATGCCGAACGCGACTTCCACCGCGCCGAACACCTCCAGCAGATCCCGGAACCAACCCTCGCCCACCAGCGGGTCTACCCGTACCGAAGCGATGCAGAGTCCGTCCACAACCAGCTCGACAAGAGCCTGTGGAACGAGCGAATGATCTCCTACGGCCTCGACCGCCAAAACGTCTTCATGCTCGGCTTCGCCCTCGCCCAGAACGCCACCAGCCGCCGCATCCACCTCGAATCCGCAGCCGATTCCAATAGGCCTGCGGGGCGGAGCACCGCCATCCTCGGGCAAGCCCACGGGGCCGTCAGGCGCCCCAGAGCGCTCCAAGCCGCCTCGCCCAGCCGGACGAAACCCGCCGGTGCCGTCACTGACTCACCCATGCGCGACACGCAGCGATGTGACTCCACATCAGTCGCGGAATATTTGGTGCTAGCATTCCGAGGTCTGATACGAGGAGCTAGGTTGCATGGCAGTGACGGAACGGCAGGCACATCCGGGGATGCTCGTGCTCGCACGCGAGTCCCGCGGGATGACGCAGGCTGACGTCGCCGACGCCATGACCAAGGCTTCACCGTCGGGCGCGACGGTGGTGTCGCAGGGATATGTGAGCCGCGCCGAGGCGGGTCGCCTGACCGTGTCGGACGACCGGTTGGACCTGTATGCGACAGCTCTCAGCTATCCAAGGGGATTGCTCTGCCTCGATCCTGATGTCAGTGGGGTGGGAGTCGGTCTGATCCACCACAGAAAGCGCGCGTCCCTCTCCGTCGCCACGCTGCGTCGTGTGCACGCCCAGCTCGCCTTCACCCAGATCCAGTTGCGGGGGCTGGCCTCCACTGCCGGGAATCCGACCTCTCGGCACAGGTTCGTCAGAGTGGTGCTCGATGACCTCGTCACGGCCAAGGACGCGGCCAGACACCTACGTCGCGCCTGGGGTATCTCCCCTGGGCCGGTACCCGATGTGATCGGCGCGATCGAGGAGGCCGGCGGGCTCGTCGTCGTCCGCGATCTCGGCAGCGGACTCCTGGACGCGGTCAGCCAGTGGGGTGAGCACGGTGCACCCTTGCTGTTGGTCAACGACCGTGCGCCGGGCGATCGATGCAGGTTCAGCATGGCGCACGAACTGGGCCACTTGGTCATGCACGTGGATCCTGGCTCCGGTCCTGAGCAGGAGAGACAGGCCGACGCGTTCGCGGCGGAGTTCCTGATGCCGGCATCCGACATTCGGAAGGCGTTCACGGGCCGCGTTGACCTGCCGAGACTGATGGAGCTGAAGCGGACCTGGCGTGTGTCCATGAGCGCCCTGCTCCGCCGGGCTCTGGATCTGGGCTCCATCACCGAGTGGCAACACCGCACCGTCACCATCGAGATGTCGGCGCTCGGCTACCGCACGGCCGAGCCCGTCGAGATCGCTCAGGAGCGTCCCCGGCTCGTTTCCGAACTCGTTCACACTCTGCTCGACGAGCACGGTCTCCCACTCGAGGAAGCCGCGTCCTGCGCCCATCTACTACCCGAGGACTTCCAACGCCTGTACGTCGAAGGCGATCGCACGTCATCCCTTTTGCCGCTGTGAAGGTGAGGCCATGACCGACTCCTCCGTCCCGCTGCCGCGCCAGCGCTCCGCCGAGGCATCACGCACGGCGGGGGAAGTACTCGACGCCCTCCGCGACCGCATGCTGCTCCAGGTCTCCCCGGCCCGCGTCGGACAGGTGCAGGGGCACCTCGACCCAGTCCGAAGCGGTTTGATTCTCTGCGGCAAGGATGCGCTGCGGAAGGCCGCGCGGCTGCGCCGGGAGGAGGCATACGGCGGTGCGCTGCTGGTCGATCCCGCCGCGTACGAAGTGAGCGCAGCGACCGGGGACGCCCCCTTTCCGCATGTCGCCTCGGACGCCCTGCCCTTCGACGACCCCCTGGAAGTCTCGCTGGCAGAACAGCGCGCCGCCGGTGCCACCGCACCCATGACTCCCACGGGCTACATCCACGCGGAGGACTCCGACGCACTGAGGGCTGCCGTCAGCCGCGTCGCCGACCTCGACGACCCGTCGGTGGTCTTCGCCGTTCCGATCGATGTCGCGTGGCTCCGAGATGAGGAGCCGGTGCGGCAGCTGATCGCCTTTCTGCGGCTGGTGAAGGGCCCGAAGGCGATCATGCTGGGCGGGCAGATGGACCCGCTCGCCCGCTACTCCAAGGCTGTCGGTCATCTCCGGCGGGTGATCGAGCAGGTACCGGACGCCGCCCTGCTGCGTACGGACCTGGCGGCATTCGGCGCCCTGGCCGCCGGGGCGACATTCACCGCCTTCGGCACCAGCAGCAAACTCAGGCACATCGTCGCGCCCGGGGAGAAGGCGAAGACCGGCAGCGGCGGCTTCGCCACCTCGCCGCACGTCCTGTACCCGGAGCTGATGAGCTTCTTCCTCGGCGCGACCCTGGCCAAGCGCTTCGCCGCGTCGCCGGCCCCTGTCTGCTCCTGTGCGGCCTGCCTCGGCGCTCGTACGCTCGACAGCTTCACCAGCCTCCACAGCCCTCTACCCGCCGCGGCAGCCGCACACAACGTCGCGGTGCTCATGAGCTGGCTGTGCGCCCTCGACGCCCTTCCCAAGGGTTCCGCCCGCGAACTCTGGTGGCATGAGCGCTGCAAGGCCGCTGTCGACCGTCATCCGCTGGTGAACGCGGCAATCTCCCAGCCGAATGCCTTCAAGGTCCCCGAACAGCTGAAGCGGTGGGCACTGGCCGCCCCCGCACCAGAGGCGAGCACCACCACGGCGACAGCTACTCAGCGCACCCGCTGATACAGCTCCTCGACGAACGACCAGGCCGCAGCGGTGTGCCGCAGCGGCCTGTAGTCGCGGGGCTCCAGCACCATCTCGACCTCGTCATCCGATGCGAGGAAAACCCCGATCCCGTAGAAGTCCGCCTCGACCAGCGCCTCGCTCATCCTGGCCGGGCGCCGGGTAAGCAGCATGGCCCGTCGGCAGTACGGGGCGAAGCGACCTGCCTCTTCGAGGCCACGCTTCCAGCCAGTGGCCCGTACGACCGCGAGATCGACATGGAGCGGGCGGACCGCCCGTCGCGTAACCGACCTCTGCTCCCGGTCGGTAGCGCCAGCAGGCAGGAGACGTACGGCGCGCCTCTCTCTCTGCGCCAGCGCCGCCAGCGGCACAGGGAGCCCCACAGGGAGGCTCATTAGGGTCTCCAGCACGTGCATGCGATCGAGCCGAGCCGCGCCAACAGCTGCTCTCCTCTCATGCTCGGCGGTGTCCATTCGGTAGAAGAACAGCGCCTCCGTACCCAGAGCGGGCATGACCTTCGCAAGTCCGTCCGGCTTCAGCAAGGGAGCGGTAGCCGCCCGAACGGAACCATCGATCACGGAGTTCGCCAAGGTCACCATGGCCTCCACCCTGCCTCATGCAGCCCCAGCCGCCCACAGCGGCCCCGCCGTCCATCCAACCGGTACAGGTGCCGTCGCTTCTGCCAAACGGCCCAAGAGATCCCCGAAACAGCACCGTCGTCGGCGCATCCGAAGTTCATCGTCCCGCTCCGCATTCCCACCACGTCGCGGAAGTATCCGTATCGCTTCCCGGAGCCGGCGACCACAGGCGCGCCTGGGCTGCCGGAACGCGGAACACCCTCTGCCGAGCGATGTCGTACACAGTGTGGACACCGCCAGCCTCGCCAATCAGCAACCCCCGGAAGTCACCCACGGCAGTGAGTCCAGGTACATCCGCGAGGTCCACGCAGACGGGTTGCAGGCGCACGCCGACAAACTGCGCCAAGTGGCCGACGTGGCCGCTCACTCGTACGTGCTCGGCATCCTCTCCCATGGTGTTGCCAAGCCAGTACCCCAGGGCGAGCACACACAGAGCGAGCGTGATCGCGATCTCCCGCGCACCGCGCAGGCGCGGCGAGCGATGGCGGGCCACTGCGACGGCCGCACCCGCATAGAACAGTGCGATCGCGAACTCGAAAGCGGTCGGCAGGCCGAAGGGATGCGCCCCTGTGGTCCTCACCGCAGTAAAGGCAAGCCATGTCGCCGTCACCGCGACGAGCACGCCTCTGCGGGCCCAGGCGTGGGAGACCAGCCCGTGTCGCATGAAGTCCGACAGACTCCTCGGTACGAGCGCCCCAGCGATGAGCTCCAGCAACACGAACATCACGGGCAGGATCAGGACAGCGAAGAAACCGAGGAATCCGAGCCAGACAGCAAGCCTGGTCAGCACCTCAGTCTTGCCGATCCCCACTTGTTCCGGGGTGACGCCGAACCGTTCGTAGAAACGCTCCAGGGCCCAGTACTGCAGTCCGTACAGCACCAGAGCTGCCACCGCACCGATGGCTGCCCCGTACTGCAGGTACTCGCGTCGTGTGGTGACCGGAGCGTCACCGTCCGGGTCTGCGTCTACTGAGTGCTGCGCGGGAAGGGTGGTGGACACTCTGCGTATCCAAGTCGGCCCCCGTTCGTGCCGCAGCGGATTCGGACTAGTTCACGCCTACGAGCGGACGCCGACGCCACACCCGACACCGCACAGGGCACACGGGGCACAGCATGCAGCATGGTTGAAAGATCGTTCTGGGGACAGAACGGTCTTCTGAACCCGCAAGGGCCAGGTCGCCCCGCCCATGAATCGCGGCAAACCCACTGGTCAGCGCGCCCCCGCGAGCCGCCCGGGAAACGTGGGCCCCCTGGCGGATGGTCATCCGCTACCCTGTTCTCTGGTCGGCTGTTGGCGCGGCTCTTGTCGGGCAGCGATACTGCTCAGCGGGATCCGCACCGCGTCTGACCAGCGGGCTTGGCTTCCTTGCCGAAGATCCACTTGCTGGGTTTTCTCCAAGGTTTTTTCCAAGCCCCCGCCTTCGTAGCTCAGGGGATAGAGCACCGCTCTCCTAAAGCGGGTGTCGCAGGTTCGAATCCTGCCGGGGGCACAAGGGGAAAGGCCCCGGACCGATCGTGGTCCGGGGCCTTTCGCGTGTCCGGGGCCTTCGCCTGTCCGGGGCCTTCGCGTGTGCGGGTGGTCAGCGGAGTTCTTCCGGGCAGGTCGTGCCGCGGGGGAAGAGCTTGTACGGGGCGCCGAGGCGGTAGGTGCCCGGTTTGGGGGCGAGGAGTTCGGTCCACTCGTCGCCCTCCGCGTCGGGTTCCGCCTTCAGGAGGCAGCCCTCCTTGTTCGCGAAGGTCTTCGGGAGGTCCGTCTCCGAGGCCTCGCGGGCCTCCTTGGAGGCTTCCGTCTCCTGGGGGGGTTCGATCTTGGTGCCGTCGGCGTCGAGGAGGGCGAGCCAGGGGGAGTACGGGACGCGGATCAGGACGCGGCCGGGGGCGTCGAGGCGGATGACGACCTCGTTGGACTCGGCGCGCTGGACCTGGGCCGGGGGGTCCGCCAGGGGCGTCGGGTCGGTGACCTCGTACAGGCGCCAGTTCGCGTCCGACCAGATCTGGTGGAGGTAGGGCAGGCCCTCGTCGACGAGCTCCGCCTCGCGTTCGGCGCCCGAGTCGGGGGCGCCCGTCGGCAGCACCACGTAGTGGACGGCCCAGCGGCCGAGCCAGTCCTGGTAGTTCGCCGCGTTCAGGGTGTCGTCGTAGAAGAGCGGGTTGCGCTCCATGTCGGCCTGGCGGTTCCAGCCGCGGGCCAGGTTGATGTACGGGGCCAGGGCGGACGACTCGCGGTGGCTGGATGCCGGGACGACCTCCACCCGGGCCTTCTCCGCGCCCCGCACCTGGAGCTGGTTGATCAGCGGCGCGACCTCGCGCGCCCAGGACGCGTCCGGGGCGGTGCGGATCACGTCGTCGACGCCCTTGAAGCCGATCCAGAAGTTCAGGCCGGCGAAGGCCAGCACGATCGCGTACCAGCGGCGCGAGCGCGGCACCGTGTAGGGGAGCGCCGCCAGCAGGACCACGCCCGCGAAGAGCATCACCAGGCGCGAGACGTTCGAGCCGATCTGCGAGTCGATCAGCCAGGTGAGGAGCGTGCCCGCCGAGTACACCGCCGCGCCCGTGCGGACCGTGCGCCAGTCCTTCGGGACGAGGACGAAGCAGAGGATGCCGAAGAGGAGCGGGAGGGACGTCGACATGAAGGACATCGGCTGCGTCCCCGAGAAGGGGAACAGCCACGCCGACAGGGCCACCACCACGACCGGGGCCAGACCCAGGGCGTACGCGCCGGGGCGCCGCTTGTTGAGGAAGAGCGCCGCCGCCGCCACGCCCAGGAACAGGCCCGCCACCGGACTGCACGCCGTCGCGAGGCCGGCCAGCGGTGCCGCCACCGCCGCCTTCGCCCAGCGGCGGTAGCGCCAGCGGTGCGGCCAGCAGAAGACCGCCGCGACCGCGCCGAGCGCGAACATCATGCCGAGGCCGAAGGTCACCCGCCCCGACAGCGCGTTGCACAGGAACGCGAAGACCCCGGCCAGCACGCACGCCATCGGGTTGCGGACGGCCCGCACCCGCACCAGGATCAGCGCCGTCAGCGCCGCCGACAGCGTCCCCGCGATCATCATCGTGGTCCGCACGCCCAGCACCGACATCACGTACGGCGACACCACGCTGTACGAGACCGGGTGCATCCCCCCGTACCAGGCGAGGTTGTACGCCGAGTCCGGGTGCCGACCGACGAACTCCGCCCACGCGTCCTGCGCGGCGAGGTCGCCGCCGCTGTTCGCGAAGAAGAGGAACCAGAGGATGTGGGTGACGGCCGCCGCGGCCGTCGCCACGAGCACCGTGTAGCGGCGCTTGCGCCGTGGCGGCGCGGGGGGCGCCGGGGGCGCGGACGGCTCCGGGGCCGGTCGCTGACCCGGGAGCTCTATTCGCGAAGGCGAAGACACGTGGGTTTGGCCTCCGGTTTCCCGGGTCCCCTCTGCGGTGGTCAACTGCGGCCCTCTCCCCTGCCCTGCCCGGCTCTGCTGATGCCGTTCCGTACCGGTGTTCCGCTTCCCGTCCCCGGCACGACGCTAACAGGCGGGTGCCCGGGAAGCTCCCCGGGCACCCGCCGCGATCAGCCCACTCGGCTCAGCCGACGCGCGTCAGCTTCTTGTCGAGGCCCGGCTCGACCAGGTCGCCCTGGAGCGCCACCGGCGCGCTGACCTTGCCGTTGCCCGTGCCGATCGACACCTGGCCGACCACGTCGCCGGCCTTCCCGGAGTGCGGCAGTGCCTTTCCGCCGTTCGTGAGCTCCAGGTCCACCTTCAGCCCGGGCCAGCCGACCGCCCGAAGCTCCTTGGTCGCCACGACCGGCGTCCGGCCGCCGAGGCCGTCGTCCACGTACCCGACGACCTGCCCCTTCTTCACCACGGCCGCGGACGTGACGTCCTTCTGGGCCTGCTGGATCACCTTGAGGCTGTTCGCGATGGCCAGGTCCAGCTTCTGGTAGAGCTGGTCGGCGTCCTTCGCGCCCATCACGATGCCGAGGATGCGCTGCTTCTTGCCGTCGACGACCGTGTTCGCCGCCCACAGCAGGTTGCCGCCGGCCGGGGTGGACGAGCCCGTCTTGATGCCGCTGACGCCCGGCTCCAGCAGGATCGTGTTGTTGTTCTCGATCCGGCCGGGGATGCCGTCGACGGTCAGGTTCGGCATGTCCACGATCTCGCGGAACACGTCGTACTGCATGACCGCCTTCGCCAGCTTCAGCTGGTCCAGCGGGGTCGACACGGTGCTCGACTGCAGACCGGACGGGTCCGTGTACGTCGAGTCCGTCATCCCGAGCTCCTTGGCCGCGGCGTTCATCTTCTCGACGAACGCGGCCTCCGAACCGGCGTCCCAGCGGGCCAGCAGCCGCGCCACGTTGTTGCCGGACGGGATCATCAGGAGCTGGAGCAGTTCCTTCTCCGTGTAGCTCTGCCCCTCCTTGATCTGGGCCGTCGACTCGTCCTTCGCCTTCGCCTGCTCACCGGCGATCGCGTCGACCTCGATCTTCGGACCCTTCTCCTTCCCCTTCACGGGGTGGTCGCGGAGGATCACGTACGCCGTCATGGTCTTCGCGACGCTCGCGATCGGCGCCGGCTTCTGCGGGCCGTACGTGCCCAGCGAGCCCACGCCCTCGACCTCGGCGGCGCCCTGGCCCTCGGACGGCCACGGCATCTGCAGCGCCCCGCCCTCGAAGGTGTACGTGGGCTCGGCCGACAGCGTCAGCGCCGGGTCCGGCAGCGGCCGCACGATCTGTACGACCGCAAACACGACGAGCACCAGGAGGAGCAGCGGGGTCCAGATCTTCACCCGGCGCACGCCGGTCCGCAGCGGCGTCTCCGCCGGCGGCGGGGTGTTCGTCAGCTCCGCCAGGATCTCCAGCGGCGGACGCGGCGGCAGCGGCTGCTGCCTGGTCCGCTCCGCCTCGGCGAGCGACGAGGGTACGGGGGTGGGGCCCGGCGCCGGCGCCTTGGCGGCGGGCGGCGGGGTGCCCTGGGCCTGGGCCGGGCTCGCCTGCGCCTGAGGCTGAGCCTTCGGCGTCGGCGTCGGCTTGGGCTGCTCCTGGGTGATGTCGCCCTGGAGCGGGCGGAACATCGACTCGGGCAGCTTCAGGGCCGTGGTGGGCTGGTCGACCACGGGCGCCTTGGGCTCCGCGGGGAGCTTGGGCGCCTTGAAGACGGCGGTCGGCTGGTCCACGGGCGTGGCGTCAGGGGTGGGGGCGGAGTCGGTGGCGGCCTTCGCCTCGGGCTCCGCGGGCAGCTTGGGCGCCTTGAAGACGGCCGTCGGCTGGTCCACGGGCGTGGCGTCGGTGGCCGGGTCCGTGGCGGGCTTCGCCTCGGACTCCGCCTTGGGCGCTTCCTCGGACTCGCCCTCGCCCTCGGTCTCGGTCTTGGTCTCGCTCTCGCCCTCGGCCTTGGGCGCCGTCGGCTTCCGCGCGGCGAACCAGGACTCGCCACCGGCGGCGGCAGCCGCCTTCGGCTCCTCGGCGGGGCCGTCGCCCTTGGCCCAGGAGGTGGTACGGGCCGGGGGCGCGGCGGCGGCCTCGGCAGCCGTGTCCGCCTCGGGCTCGGGCTCGGGCTCGGTGTCCGCCTCGGCGCTCTCCTCGGCCTCGTCGGCGGGCTCGGCGTCGTCCGTCCGCTCCTCGGCGGCGGCGTCGACCTCCGGACCGTCAGCGTCGGCACCGGCAGCCTCGACGGACTCGACGGCCTCGACGGCCTCCGGCTCGCCCGCCTCCGGCGCGTCGCCGCTCTCCTCGCCCGCCACGTCGCCGGACGCCCCAGCGGCCGTCCCGGCGCCCTCCGGCGACTCCTCGTCGCCGTCCGCGTCGCCCTCCACGTCGCCGTCCTCGTCCTCGGTGGCGACCCACGCCGCCACAGCGGCCCTCAGCCGGTCGCCCCCCGGGGCGTCCCCGGCCGGCGCGTCCGCGCCCTCGGAAGCGTCCTCGGCGGCCTCCGGGGCGTCCTCACCGGAAGCGCCCCCCTCGGACGCACCCTGCTCGCCCTCGACGACCTCGACGGCTTCGGCGCCCTCCGCGGGCCCCTCCGGCTCCCCCGAAGCCGGCTCCGCGTCCTCCGCGTCCTCCGGGGCCGTCCGCGGGGCCAGTGCCTTGAAGACGGCCGTCGGCTCGTCCACTCGGGCCTGGAGCACGGACAGCCGCGGGTCCTTGCCGTCGCCGCCGGCCGCGCTCTCCCGCTGCTCCGCCTTGTCGGGGGACTCGCCCGCCACCGTGCCTCCTCCATGCGTCAAACGAAACGTCATACGAAAAGCGTCCGGAACTCGTCCGGACGTCCGAACCATGTACCAGTGTCCCGTGTGGACCCCTTGGCTCCCGTGCTAGACGAGAACGACATACCTGCTGGTTCCCGTACGAACCGACCAGGTGCTCTCGACAGATGAATGTGAGAGGGGTCACCCTGTCATTCATCCACGCGGGGAGGCATGGATGGGCAGGAGCCGCAGAACAATTCCGGAGGAGCTTCTGTTGCTCGCTCTGGACCCGGCCACGGGTACCACAGCGCAGCCGCAGTCGCTCGACCTCGGCCTCGCCGGAGCACAGCTAGTGGAGCTGGCTCTGGCAGGACGGATAGCCCCTGACGGGGATCGTATCGCCGTGGTGATGCCACGGCCGACCGGAGATCCGACTCTGGACTCCGCACTGGAACTGCTGCGCAGACGCGGCAGTCCGGTTCGGGCCGTCCACTGGATCGGCGGACCCCGACTGGGGCTCCGTCAGATCTATCTCGCGCACCTGGAGCGCTGCGGCATGGTGCATGCCGTGGAGGGCCAGATGTGCGGGGTGCTGCCGACGACTCGCTACCAGGCGACGGACACGGCGATCAGCAGGGACATCCGCTCCCGGCTGGACAGTGCGATCCGCACCGGCGTACCGCCGGACCCGCGGACCGCGGCGCTCGCCGCGCTGGCCCACGCGGTCGGTCTCGGCAAGCACCTGTACCCGGGGAACGAAGGACGGTCGTCGCGGTCCCGGCTGCGCGACCTGATCCGGCACGACCCCATGGGCGGCCTCGTGGCGCACGCCGTGATGGACGTCCAGAACGGCGTGGCCGCACAGCCGCGCCGCAACAACGCGGCGGCGAGCGGGGTTCCGCAGCAGCCGCGCCGGGGCAGCATGGCCCGAGCCGTGTGACCCCGGGCGTGCGGCCGGCGCGCGAACAGCGCGTCACCCGCACCCCCCGATCCACACCGGGAGCCGCGTGCGGGTGCGGGACGGGCGTCGAGACGCTCGCCCCGCACCCGCACGTCACCTGCGCCCGTCTGGTGATTTCCCAGCGCACACCACACCTTTGGTGGCAGTCTGCCAAGCAGTAGATACTCACAGCTACGCAGCCGACAGCCGGAGGTGCAGTTTCCGTGGCGTCCAGTGTCAACCCCACCGTCAGGCGACGCCGATTGGGCCAGGAGCTGCGCCGGCTCCGGGAAGCGAAGAACATGACGGCCGAGCAGGTCGCCGAGCGTCTCCTCGTCTCCCAGTCGAAGATCAGCCGCCTCGAGAACGGCCGTCGTTCCATCAGCCAGCGCGATGTGCGCGACCTGTGCGGGGTGTACGAGGTCGAGGACGAGCGGGTGGTGGACTCGCTCATGCAGATGGCCAAGGACTCCCGCCAGCAGGGCTGGTGGCACGCCTTCGGCGACATCCCGTACAGCGTCTACATCGGTCTGGAGACCGACGCCGCGTCGCTGCGCGTGTACGAATCGCTGATCGTCCCGGGTCTTCTGCAGACCCGCGCATACGCGCAAGCCGTGATCGAGGGCATGTGGCCCGAGGCCACCCCCAGCGAGATCGACAAGCGGATCCAGGTACGCGTGAAGCGTCAGGACCGCCTCGCCGATCCGGTCAACCCGCTGCGGTTCTGGGCCGTCATCGACGAGGCACTCCTGCGCCGGGTCGTCGGCAGTCCGCAGATCATGGCCGACCAGCTGCGCCATCTCGCCGAGTTGAGCGAGAAGCCGCATGTGACGCTGCAGGTCCTGCCGTACGACGTGGGCGCCCACCCGGGGATGTACGGGAAGTTCGCCATCCTGGAGTTCCACGAGGCGGTGGACGCGAGCGTCGTCTATTTGGAGGGCGTCACGAGCGACCTCTACCTGGAGAAGACGACGGACGTCCAGAGCTACGCGGTGATGTACGAGCACCTCAGGGCGAAGGCCCTGAGTGCCGAGCACTCCCTCGAGTTCATCCTCAAGGTGGCCAACGAGCTGGCGTCCGACTGAGACACCCCGGCGGAAGATCGGGCACCATATACCGCCAGGGCGTTGGTGCATAGATTTCTATGGAACATGCCACTCGGATGGGTGAACGCGTCACATCACTAGTGATGTTGCAGCGTAGCGTCGGTCACAGAGCCGCTGCCGAAGCGGCTGAATCGCACGTCACCCACCCCACTGGCACAACCATCGGAGTCACGATGCTGTTTCGGCACGACGCGCTGGCGGAATGGACCAAGTCCTCTTACTCGGCGGTCAATGGCGACTGCGTAGAGGTCAAGTCGCAGGACCATCTCCTGATCGGTGTCAGGGACTCGAAGGACATCTCCCGTCCGGGTCTCGGCTTCTCCGCCGAGACCTGGACGGCCTTCGTCCTCGACGTCAGCGGGCGCTAACAGCGCCCGAACCCGACGTCGCACGGCCCCCTTACGCAGGCCCTCTCGACTGGATCGCCGTCCTGGCCGAGGGGGCTTCCTGCTATCCGGGGGCCGCTCTCCTAGGCGGCCAGGGAACGCGTCTTCACCGTGACCGGGTCGTCCAGACCCAGCACCCGCTCGCACAGCGGAAGGTTCTCCGCCGCCAGGGCCCGCGACTCGGCCTCCTCCCCCGCCGCCGCCAAGGTCTCGGCCAGACCCGTGCGGTTGGCCAGCAGATAGGGGTGTTCCCTTCCGAGTGCCCGTTCCTGCCCCTCGACGACCCGGCGCCCCAGCGTGAGGGATTCCTCCAGCTGTCCCAGCTTGCCGAGGATCCAGCTCAGCAGGACGGCCGCGGAAAGGGCAAGCGCGTGATCGGGTCCGTGGACGGCCTCACGCCCGGCCAGCGCCCTCCTGGCCGCCGCCTCCGCCTCTTCCTGCCGACCGAAGCGGTAGAGCCCGAACGCGTAGTTGTGGCGAGCCGTCACCGTGGTGAAGGCGTCGTCGCCCAGGTGCTCCTCGCATGCGGCGACGATCTCGGGACCCATCCGGTCGAACTCCTCGACTGCATCGGAGACGGCGAGGTACTCGATGAGGAGCGCCCTGGCGTGCAGCGTGTCCTGGTGGTGGTCGCCGAGGACACGTGACCGGATGCGTGCCGTGTCCCGCAGGGTGGCTACGCACTCCTCGGTCCGCTCCAGCTGACTGAGCGGTTCATGGATGTCCTGCCGGCTCTCCAGCGCCTCGGGGTGTTCCGGCCCGAACAGCCTCTCCCGGGCCTCCAGCACGCGCCGGTGCAGCGCCTCCGACTCCTCGAAGCGGCCGAGCCGGAACAGGGACACGGCCGCCCGGTGCTCCGCGCGGAGCACGGCCGGATCCTCCGCTCCCAGCCACTGTCCGGCCGCTTCCGCCGCGGTCTGGGCCAGGGAGAGCGCGGCCTGGAAGTCACCCATGTCGAAAAGACACGCGGCAAGGCGCGTGGCGAGCAGCACCGCGTGACCGGCACTCTCCGCATCCGTCACCCGCCGGAGCAGGTTCGCGGCGTGCGGGACCAGACGTGCGACGCGGAACGCGTCCTGAGCACGGGCTCCGCTCTCCGGAACCTCGCGCGCGAGCAGGTGCGCGGCGGCCGTGACGAGCAGCGCCCGCTGCTCCTCGGGTACGGCGGCGGCGACACTGTCCAGGACCACTCCGTGCGTCTTCACGCACCGAACCGGCACACCACCGGCGTCGAGACTCACCATCGAGACCAGTGAATGCCCCAGCAGGCCGCGGAGCGCGGCCTCGACCCGCGCCCCCGTCAGCGGCGTGGCAAGCGCCCCGAGGCCGGTCACGTCGATCGCTTCGGGACGGATGAGAGCCAGCGGTACCGGGTCGGAGCTCCAGCACGACAGCAGTCCGAGGAGTGAGGCGCATTCGGGGAGGCCGTCGCCCGCGAGGGCGGTCAGCGAGATCTCCCAGGTCCGCCCGACGAGCTGTCTGGCGTTTCTCTCGGAGTTCCCGGGCGTCGCGCCTTGGTCGATCAGCTCGGTCGGGTTGTCGTCCAAGTGCCGGCGGTAGTCGCTCATGGACCAGCTCTCCAGAAGTTGCCCTGACAAGAAGGATCCGGCCAGTGTCAACGCCAGTGGCAGGCAGTCGAGTCGTCGCGCCACGGTCGCCGCGTCCTCGGCCGATCCCGCTTCGGGAGCGAGGTCACGCAGCACCAGTGCGGCATCCTCGACCGGCAGTACCCCCAGGTGGTGCAGACGTGCCCCCTGCCACACCGGAGAGCCGGCCTGCCGTGTGGTGACGATGACCGTGCCCTGCGGACTCTGCCGCAGCCAACCTCCTTCCCCCAGCACCTCGGGATCATCCGCGTTGTCGAGAACCAGGAGCCATGGCTCCGGCGAGGAGTGGAGGTAGTGCCAGACGAGGTCTGCCGAGGCGCGTTGCCCTCCGTGGGCCGCGGCCAACTCGCCCGCCTGCGCTCCACGGTCCGCCGCGACGGCGAGCATGCCCGCACGGAGCGTCGCCCGTTCCGAGGCGTTGACCCACAGCCCCAGGCGCCTGCTCCCGCGGCTCACCTCGTTGAACACGGCCTGGGCCACCGACGTCTTTCCACAGCCTCCCAGACCGTGGAGGACGTGCACGCTTCCGGTCTCGTCCCGGGCCGCTGCCAGAAGACCGGGCAGGACATCCCTGCGGTCGCGCAGCACCAGCGGCGTCCGCCCCACGAGTGGCGTGCGGACCGAGTCCGGCGCCGACGAGACGGCGCCGGGGGCGGCGCGGGGTGCCGGGACGGCAGTACGGTCCGGGGACGGGCCGAAGAGGGACGGTCCGGCGTCGGCCGGATAGTGGTGATGGTGCTCGGTCACGTACTGGTCGCCCTGGGCCTGGTACACCCGGCCTTGGCCGGACGCCCGCCCCTGAATCACCGGCTCGGCGTGCCGCTCCGCGTCGTTCACCGCTCGGTGATGTGCTGGTCGCGGCCCGCCTGGTAGACGCGCCCGCTGCCGGAAGCCGTGGCCCGCATCCGCACCGTCCCCGCGGGGACGCCGTGGGAGCCGGGATCGGCTTCGGCGAGGACGCGGCGCAGCTCATCGGCGACCTCGGGCTGCTCGCGCAGGAGACGGCGCAGCCGGCCCGTCCATTCCTCACTCAGCTCCTGCTCGGTGAGGTCGTCCCCGCCCTCCCGGGCCGCGAGCAGATCGTCCCTGGTGGCTTCGAGCTCCCCTTCCACGGCTTCCGCCCGGGAGGGGCTGGCCCGGCGCCACAGCGCCACGACTCCGTCCCGGGTCCGCTCCCAGGCGTCCGTGGCCATGAGTGTGACCACGGCGACGCCCGCGGTGCGCGCGAGTTCCACCAACTGTGCTTCCATGAACGCCCCCTGGCTCGGCCGGCACAGCGACAGTCGCTCCGACCGGACGTCCACGATAGGTGCGCCCTCCGACACTGTCAGCCGGAACCCGCGCCGCCACCCCAGAGAGATCCGCTAACGCAACTCGTCCACGTACCGGTCCGTCCCCGGCACCGTCGGTACGAAGGGTGCCAGCAGCTCGACGCGGCCGCCCCACTCCGGTGCCACCAGGTCCGCGAAGTGGTCCGCCCAGCAGTCGCGCGGGTCGCGTTCCAGGAACCACAGGAGGGTCAGTCGGGTGTCGACGCCCTCGACCTGCTTCACGTACGTCATGCGGTCGCCCGGCAGCGGGGTCGGGCGGAAGAGCGTCACCATCGCGGCGGGTGAGCCCGCGAGGCGGCGCGGCAGTTCGCGGGAGCGCAGGTGCTCCACCAGGGCGTCCCGTGCCTCGGTGCCCTCGGTGTCGACCACCTGGAGGACAAGCCCGGCGTAGGGGTGGTCGAGGGCGTGGAAGTCGCGGGGGCCGGCCGCGCCGTCGCGGTAGACCGTCGTCTCGTGGTCCTGGAACGAGGTGAAGACGTGGGTGCGGTCGTGGTAGACGCGGGCGTCCCGGTTGAGGCGCTTGTTGATGCCGACGGTCCACTTCATGTGCTCGTCGTAGCGGCCCTCGGTGATCCAGTACGTGGAGAGGTAGCAGCCGGCGGTGACCGGCTGGGCGACCGCGGACTTCTCGGGGCCGCGCAGGTCCTGGAGGGCGCGGGTGGCGACCCAGCGGCGGCCGGCGAACATCCACGGCATGGCCATGGCGCCGGCGTAGTAGTGGTCGTCCTCGTACCAGCGGTTGTAGGCGTACTCGTGGCCCGGGTGCGGTTCGACCATGGTGATCAGCGCGTGGCCGGGGTGCACGCCGTACGGGCCGACCGACGCCAGTTCCGCGTAGGTCTCGATGTCGCTCATCGTCCTGCCCCTTCCCTGCTCGGTTCCGTGCACCTACTCTGACGGGCCGTCAGATCATTGAACAGGCCCAGGGAGGTTCCGGATGCCGTTCCAAGGACTGCTCCAGGGAAAGACGGTGGTCGTGTCGGGTGTCGGCGGCGGGCTCGGCCACCGGGTCGCCGAGACGGTGGTGCGGGACGGGGGCCGGGCGGTGCTCGGCGCGCGGACCGAGGCCAATCTCGTCAAGACGGCGGCCGAGATCGACCCCGGGGGCGACAGCACCGCGTACCGGGTCACCGACATCACCGACGAGGCCCAGTGCGAGGCGCTGGCCGCGCTGGCGGTGGAGCGCTTCGGCGGGATCGACGCCGTGGTGCATGTCGCCGCCTGGGACTCGTACTTCGGGGGGCTTGAGGACGCCGACTTCGCGACCTGGCAGGGGGTCCTGGACGTCAACCTGCTCGGCACGCTGCGGATGACCCGCGCCTGCCTGCCGGCCCTGAAGGAGCGGGGCGGCTCGGTGGTGCTGATCGGCACCCAGTCGGCGGTGGCCGCGCCCTCGCAGGTGTGGCAGGCGGCGTACGCGGCGTCCAAGGGGGCGCTGACCTCGGCGATGTACTCGATGGCGCGCGAGCTCGGGCCGCACCGGATCCGGGTCAACACCGTGCTGCCGGGCTGGATGTGGGGGCCGCCGGTCCAGGCGTACGTCCAGTTCACCGCGCACACCGAGCAGGTGCCGGAGGCCGAGGTGCTCGGGCGGCTCACGGAGCGGATGGCGCTGCCGGAGCTGGCGACGGACGGGGACGTCGCGGAGGCGGCGGCCTTCCTCGCCTCGGACCGGGCGCGGGCCATCACCGGGCAGTCGCTGCTGGTCAACGCCGGGGAGCTCATGCGCTGAGACGCTGCTGCACTGAGGCGCTGAGGCGCTGAGACGCTGATGCACTGATGCACTGATCCGCTGATCCGCTGATCCGCTGATGCGCTGATGCGCTGATGCGCCTCGCGCGCCCCGCCGGGACGCCGGCGGTCAGCCCCTCGGGTAGCGGGCCAGCCAGCCGGGCGCCGACTCGGCGGGGCCGTGCAGCGCGGCGCCCTGGGTCATCTCCATGGCGAAGTCGTCCGCGAGCTCCAGCACCGTCGCCCGGCCCTCCAGGCCGGCCAGCCAGGCCGGCGGGAGGGCCGTCTCGCCGTGCAGGGCGCCGAGCAGCGCCCCGGTCAGGGCGCCGGTCGCCGCGGACGGGCCGTCGTGGTTGACCGCGAGCCGCAGCCCGTGCCGGATGTCCTCGCCGACCGAGGCGCAGTACACGGCCGCCGCCAGCTGCCCGGCCGCCCGGTCCTCGGCCGCCCCGAGCGCCGCCACCCGGTCCGCGTCCGGCGCCCCCTGGCGTACGGCGCCCAGTGCGGCCTCCAGGGCCTCGGTGACCGGCTCGTGGCCGGGGCGCGGGGCGAGCTGCTCCAGCGCGGTGCGGGCGGCGCCGTCGACGCCGTCGCCGCGGGCCACGCCGTGCACGACGACCGCGAAGGCGCCGGCCGCCAGGTACCCGGCCGGGGCGCCGTGGGTCTGCGCCGCGCACTCCACCGCGAGCTGGCAGACCAGCTGCGGCTCCCAGCCGACGAGCAGCCCGAAGGGCGCCGAGCGGACCAGGGCGCCGGAGTCCGCCGCCGTCGGGTTCTTGGGCCGCTCCAGGGTGCCGAGGACCTCGTCGCCGAGGCCGGTCAGGCAGGCCCTGGCCGGGTCCCGGCGGACGTACAGCCACTCCTCGCGGGCCAGCCAGCCCAGATCGGCGCGCCGCTCGTCGGGGCCCCAGTCGCGCTGGGTCGCCGCCCAGCGCAGGTGCGCCCGGTGCACGTCGGTGGGCGGGTGCCAGGCGCCGGTGTCGCGGCGGACCTGGGCGCGGATGAGGCCGTCCACGGTGAACAGGGCCATCTGCGTGGCGGCCGTGACGGCGCCGTGGCGGCCGTGCGCGGGAACCGGCTCGGTCAGGCCGTCGGGGCCGTGGGCGGTGCGGAGTTCGGCGAGGGTGCGGCCGGCCGCGCCGGCGCCGAACGCGTCGCCGACGGCGCCGCCGAGCAGGCAGCCGCGGACGCGGGCACGGAAGTCCTGCTGTTCGGTGCGGCCCCACACGGCCGCGGCTGTGGTGGTCACGACGTGCCTCCCCCGGGTCAGCAGCTACTGGTCCAGCACTGTAATAGACCGGATGCGCTCGTTCGGGGCGCGGAGCGTTATGTGATCGGACGCCTGACAGTCCGTTTTCGGTAGCGTTTCGACCACAGTTCACCGGAAGTTCGCGGCCGGCCAGAAACATCCGCGCCATGAGCCCTGTGACACGAGTCAAGACCTCCGCCGCCGCGCTGGCCGCCGCCGCGCTCCTGGTGGGTCTCGGCGCCCCGACCGCCTCCGCGCACGCCCGCCCCGAGCACGGGCACGCGGAGCACTCCCGTACCGCCGTACCCTTCACCGCCGCGACCGTGACCGAGAACGCCGGCGGCACCTTCACCGTCACCTGGAACGCCCCCGGCACCCGCGCCGTCACCGTCCGCACCGACGGCCGCACCGTCGCCCGCGGCGGCTCCGCCGGCAGCGTCACCGTCACCGGGCTGCCCGCCGCCGACCGCCGCTGGTTCGACCTGGTCCCCGAGCGGGGCGGCTCGCTGCGCCTCGCCGACCGGCTGATCCGCCTCCAGGGCACGGTCAACTTCCGTGACGCCGGCGGCTACCGCACCCGCGACGGGCACTGGGTGAAGATGGGCGAGGTCTACCGCTCCGACGCCCTCGACAAGGCCACCGACGCCGACCTCGCCAAGCTGCGGCGCCTCGGCGTACGGACCGTCTTCGACCTGCGCATGGAGTCCGAGCGGGCCGCCGCCCCGGACCGCGTCCCGGCCGGCGCGCGCTACGCCGTCGCCGACGTCCTCGCGGGCACCGGCACCTTCACCGCCCTGCCCAAGTCCCCCGCCGAGGCCGAGAACATGATGGTCACGGGCAACCGCTTCATGGTCAGTGGCGGCACCGCCAAGGCCGCGTACGGCACGGTCTTCGACACCCTCGGCGACGGCGGCGTCCTCTTCCACTGCACGGCCGGCAAGGACCGCACCGGCTGGGCCGAGGCCGCCCTGCTCACCGCCCTCGGCGTCCCCGAGGAGACGGTCATGGCCGACTACCTCGCCAGCAACACCTACCGGGCCGCCGCCAACGAGGCCGTCCTCTCCCACCTCCCGCCCCAGCAGGCCGCCGTCTACAAGCCGCTCCTGGACGTCCGTCCCGCGTACCTGAACGCCGGCCTCGACGAGGTGGAGCGGGAGTACGGCTCCTTCCGCGCGTACCTGCGCGAGGGCCTCGGCGTCGACCACCAGGAGCTCAAGGAGCTCAAGCGCGAGCTCCTGGTGGGCTGACCCCGGCCCTACTCCTGGACGAGCGGCAGCAGCTCCGGCAGATGCCCGTCGGAGGCGCGCGCGACGCGCTGCCGCTCCTGGGGCACCTCCCCGTACAGCGTCGTCCGCGGCTTCGCCGGGCGGCCGGCGCTCCCGGCGATGGCCTCCAGGTCGCGGATCGAGCGGTACGAGCCGTAACTCGACCCCGCCATACGGGAGATGGTCTCCTCCATCAGGGTGCCGCCGAGGTCGTTGGCGCCCGAGCGCAGCATCTCCGCCGCGCCCTCCGTGCCCAGCTTCACCCAGCTGGTCTGGATGTTCGGGATGTGCGGGTGGAGCAGCAGCCGGGCCATCGCGATGACGGCCCGGTTGTCGCGCACCGAGGGGCCGGGGCGGGCGATGCCGGCGAGGTAGACCGGCGCGTTGGTGTGGATGAACGGCAGCGTCACGAACTCGGTGAAACCGCCGGTCTCCTGCTGGATGCGGGACAGCGTGCGGAAGTGCCCGAGCCAGTGCCGGGGCTGGTCGACGTGCCCGTACATCATGGTCGACGAGGACCGGATGCCCAGCTGGTGCGCGGTGGTGATCACCTCGATCCAGGTGGCCGTGGGCAGCTTGCCCTTGGTGAGCACCCAGCGGACCTCGTCGTCGAGGATCTCGGCGGCGGTGCCGGGGATCGAGTCGAGCCCGGCCTCCTTCGCGGCGGTCAGCCACTCCCGGATCGACAGGCCGGTGCGGGAGGCGCCGTTGACGACCTCCATCGGGGAGAAGGCGTGCACGTGCATGCCGGGGACGCGTTCCTTCACCGCCCGCGCGATGTCGAAGTACGCGGTGCCCGGCAGGTCCGGGTGGATGCCGCCCTGCATGCACACCTCGACCGCGCCGAGGTCCCAGGCCTGCTGGGCGCGGTCGGCGACCTGGTCGAGGGAGAGGGTGTACGCGTCGGCGTCCGTGCGGCGCTGCGCGAAGGCGCAGAAACGGCAGCCGGTGTAGCAGACGTTGGTGAAGTTGATGTTGCGCGTGACGATGTACGTGACGTCGTCGCCGACCGTCGCGCGCCGGACGTCGTCGGCGATCCGGGTCAGCGCGTCGAGGGCGGGCCCGTCGGCGTGCAGCAGGGCCAGGGCCTGCGGGTCGGTGAGCCGGGTCGGGTCGTCGGCGGCGACGGCCAGGGCCTCCCGCACGTCGGTGTCGATCCGCTCGGGGACCATGCCGGGCGCGGCGGCCTCGCGCAGCGCCTCCCAGTCCCCGTACACCTCGTCGAAGTCCTCGCGGCGGTCGCCGGTGCGGCCCTCGGTGTCGATGGTGCGGTGCAGGTCGGTGCGGCCGGCGCCGCTGAACGCCTCGTCGGGCTCCTGCCAGGGCAGTCCGCGCACGGGGGCGTCCGGGTTGGCCAGACCGGTCTCGGGGTCGGCGAGGGCCCGCACGTGCGGCAGCAGCCGCGGGTCCAGCCAGGGCTCGCCGCGGCGCACGAACTCGGGGTAGACGCACAGCCGTTCCCGCAGCTCGAAGCCGACCGCGCGGGACCGCTCCGCCAGTTCCTCGATCTGCGGCCAGGGCCGCTCCGGGTTGACGTGGTCGATGGTGAGCGGGGACACCCCGCCCCAGTCGTCGATGCCGGCCGCGATCAGCCGCTCGTACTCGGCGTCGACCAGGTTCGGCGGGGCCTGGAGGCAGGCGCTCGGTCCCATGATGAGCCGGGCCACGGCCACCGTGGCGACCAGGTCGTCGAGCTCGGCGTCCGGCATGCCGCGCATCGCCGTGTCCGGCTTGGCCCGGAAGTTCTGGATGATCAGTTCCTGGACGCCGTGGTAGGCGCGGGCGACCCGGCGCAGCGCGAACAGCGACTCGGCCCGCTCCTCGTACGTCTCGCCGATCCCGAGCAGCAGCCCCGAGGTGAACGGCACCGACGACCGTCCGGCGTCCTCCAGCACCCGCAGCCGGACCGCGGGCTCCTTGTCGGGCGACCCGTGGTGCGGCCCGCCGGGCTCGCTCCACAGCCGCTCCGAGGTCGTCTCCAGCATCATCCCCATGCTGGGGGCGACGGGCTTGAGCCGCTGGAAGTCCGTCCAGGACAGCACCCCCGGGTTGAGGTGCGGCAGCAGGCCGGTCTCCTCCAGGATCCGGATCGCCATGGCCCGCACGTACGCGATGGTGTCGTCGTACCCGCGCGCGTCCAGCCACTCCCGGGCCTCGGGCCAGCGGTCCTCCGGCTTGTCGCCGAGCGTGATCAGCGCTTCCTTGCAGCCGAGTTCGGCACCGCGGCGGGCGATGTCCAGCACCTCGTCGGGCGACATGAACATCCCGTGCCCGTCCCGGCGCAGCTTGCCGGGCACGGTCGCGAAGGTGCAGTAGTGGCACTTGTCCCGGCACAGCCGCGTCAGCGGTATGAACACGCTCTTCGAGTACGTCACGATCCCGGCCCGCCCGGCCGCCGCGAGCCCGGCGTCCCGCACCCGTCCCGCCACCCCGACCAGTTCCGCCAGATCCGCCCCGCGCGCCTGCAACAGCACCACGGCCTCGGCGACATCGAGCGCGACCCCGTCCCTGGCCCGCCTGAGGGCGCGGCGCATCGCGTTCTCGGTGGGTCCTGCGGGGCGTTCTGCCTGGTGATCCGTCATGGGGCGAGCATACGAGCGCGCGGCTGAGGTGCGTACGCGTACGTGTCCGCCGGCCTCCCGGGCGCTCCCGCGACGGGCGGGCCCGGCGCGCGCTCCGAGCCGTCGTCCGTCCCGTCAGAGGTGGACCGCCAGGGCGTCCAGCGCCCGCAGCACCTCCCCCTCGTCCCCCGGCGGCAGTTGCGCCACGACCTCCTCGCAGCCCAGCTCCGCGTAGTGGGCCAGTTTGCCGGGGTCGGGGTGGATGGCGAAGGGGACGACCTGGAGGGTCTTGGGGTCGCGGCCGGCCCGTTCCCACGCCTCGCGGAGGACCGGGAGGGTCCGGGTGAGGCCACGGCCGCCGATGGGCATCCAGCCGTCGGCGTAGTCGGCGATGTGCTCGAAGAGCTTCGGGCCCGCCGCGCCGCCGACGAGGGTGCGCGGGGCGCCGCCGGCCGGTTTGGGCCAGGCGAGGGAGGCGCGCACGGAGAGCCCGGAGGGGGCCGTGTACGCGGTGGGGTCGGGGGCCCACAGGGCGCGCATCAGGTGCACGGCCTCGCGGGTGCGTTCGCGGCGGGTGGACCAGGTGACGCCGTGGTCGTCGGCCTCCTCCCGGTTCCAGCCGAAGCCGACGCCGAGGGTGAAACGCCCGCCGGAGAGGTGGTCGAGGGTGGCGACGCGCTTGGCGAGGGAGATCGGGTCGTGCTCCATGACCAGGGTGACGCCGGTGCCGAGCAGCAGGTGCTCGGTGACGGCGGCGGCCTGGCCGAGGGCGACGAAGGGGTCCAGCACCCGCGTGTACTCGGGCGGCAGCGGGCCGCCGGCCGGGTAGGGGGTGGTCCGCTCGGCGGGGATGTGGGTGTGCTCGGGCAGATAGAGCCCGGCGAAGCCGCGCTGTTCGAGCTCGCGGGCGAGCCGCACGGGGGTGATGGTCTCGTCGGTCAGGAAGAGCGTGGTCGAGATCCGCATGACGGCACGGTAGGGGGTGGGGGGCCGAATTCCGAGAGGCGTGCGGGGAGGTTCGGGGGCGGGTGGTGGCCCGTGCCGGATCCGCCCGCGTCGCCACGGGCCCGGCGTCCCGAATCGCCGGGGTGGGTGGTGGACGGTGGGCACGTCGTGTTGTTCCGTCGTTCACGGGGTGGGAGGACAGTCAGGGGCATGACGGAGACCACCAGACGCGCGCTTCTCGTGACGGGCGCGGCGACCGCGCTTACCTTGGGGACCGTGAGCTTCGCCCGGGCCGACGGCGGGGACCTCGTCCGTACGGTGAGCGGCAGCCTCCCGCCGGGTTCCCCCGACTACGTGTACCTGCCGCTGGAGCTGCCGCGCGGGGTGCGCGAGCTGCACGTGGCGTACGGCTACGAGCGGCCGGCCGTGCCCGCCGGCACCCAGGGCAACGCGCTCGACATCGGCCTGTTCGACCAGCGCGGCACCGCGCTCGGCGGCCGGGGCTTCCGCGGCTGGTCCGGCGGGGCGCGGAAGGAGTTCTTCGTACGGGCCGACGACGCGACGCCCGGCTATGTCGCGGGGCCGCTGCGGCCCGGCCTGTGGCACCTCGTGCTCGCCCCGTACACGGTCGCCCCGCAGGGGCTCGCGTACACGGTGACGGTGACGCTGCGGCTGGGTCCGGACGCGCCCGCCGCCCCCGTCGCGTATCCGCCGGAGCGGGCCCGGGGGCGCGGCCGGGCCTGGTACCGGGGCGACTGCCACCTGCACACCGTGTACTCGGACGGGCGCCGCACCCCGGCCGAGGTGGCCGCGCTGGCCCGGGCGGCGGGGCTGGACTTCCTGACCGCCACCGAGCACAACACGCATGCCGGGCACGGGGCGTGGGCCGGGCTCGGCGGGGAGGACCTGCTGGTGCTGCTCGGCGAGGAGGTCACCACCCGCAACGGGCACGTCCTCGCCCTCGGCACCGATCCCGGCACCTTCGTCGACTGGCGCTACCGGGCCAGGGAGAACCGGTTCGGCCACTTCGCCCGCGAGATCCGCCGGGCCGGCGGTCTGGTCGTCCCCGCGCACCCGCAGGCCACCTGCGTCGGCTGCGCCTGGAAGTTCGGCTTCGGCGACGCGGACGCGGTGGAGGTGTGGAACGGGCCGTACACCCCGGACGACGAGGTCGCCCTGGCCGGCTGGGACGCGGCGCTGGCGCGCGGGCGCTGGACGCCGGCGATGGGCAACAGCGACGCGCACCGCGACCCCGACCGAGTCGGCACCCCGCAGACGGTGGTCCTCGCGGAGGAGCTGAGCCGGGCGGCGGTCCTGGACGGGCTGCGGGCGGGGCGGAGTTACGTCGCCGAGTCCTCGGCGGTCTCGGTGGAGTTCGGCGTCACCGACGGCCACGGGCGCACCGCCGGCATCGGCGAGCGGCTCGCCGTCCCCGCCGACGAGCCCGTCACCGTCCGCCTCCGCGTCACCGGCGCCCCGCCCGGCGGCACGCTCCGCCTCGTCACCGACCAGGGGGTCCTGCACACGGTCCAGGGCACGGACCGCGCCGAGTGGACGACGACCGCCGCCTACGCCACGTACGTACGGGCGGAGGTCCGGCACCCGGCGACGGCCCCGCCCCTGCCGGGGGCGCTCGCCGCGTTCACCAACCCGGTGTTCCTGGGGGCGGGTCCGGGCATCGGCCCTAGCTGCCGGTGATCGGCCGGCGGGCGGCGAGGGCGCCGTAGCCGCCGCGTTCCCACACCCGCTCGCGGAAGCCCTGGAGGGTGAGCGGGACGCGGTCCTCGCCGGGGACGTCGTGGAAGGTGACGGTGCCGCAGCGGTGGCAGTACCAGCCGCGCGACCACAGCTCCTCGGCCTGCCGGCGGCCCCGGGTGCGCCGGGCGTGGGCGGCCTCGCGGTACAGCAGCACCCCGGCCACGAGGACGGCGACGCCCAGCATGACGGCCGAGACCCCGCCGAGGAAGGACAGGTCGGGGCCGGGGTCCCCGCCGAAGGCGAACTCGTCCTCGGCCGCCGTCCCGGCGAGCCGCCATCCCAGGAAGGTGCCGAGGCTCACGAGCGCCGCGAGCAGCCCGAGGCCGCCGAGCGCGCGGCTCGGGCGTTCCGGCAGCGGCGCGAGCGCGTCGGCGAGGGCGGTGGTGGCCGTCCGCGTCACGGTGCGCAGGTCGCCGTCGGCGTCGCGTTCGCGGCTGGTGACGGCGTTGCGGCCGGCGAGGTACACGGCGGGCACCGCCTGCACCAGGTCGTCGCGCGCGCAGCCCGGGCAGGTGTGCGTGGTCCCGTTCATGGTTCCCCCTCGTCCCCGTGGTGCCGGTCCCTCCGGCACAGGGTGACGGGTCCCTGTCACCCGCGGGTCGCCGCCGCGTCACCGTTCCGTACCGCGGCGACCCGGCCGGTCCTCCCGGCCCTCCCGGCCCCGGCGGTCAGGCCCGGTACTCGGTGAGGTCGATCGCGTGGACGCGGAGCGCGTGGCCGAACTCGGGGTGGACGGTCTCCCGTTCCAGGGTCATGCCCAGTTTCCGCATCACGTTCTCCGAGGCCGTGTTCCCGGCCCGCGCGATGCTGATCACCCGGTCGAGGCCGCGGTCCTGGAGGGCGAACTCCAGGGAGGCGTGGGCGGCCTCCGAGGCGTAGCCCTGGCCCCAGAACTGGCGGCCGAGGCGCCAGCCGATCTCCACGTCCGGCGCCACCTCGGGCAGGAAGTGCGGCACCGACAGGCCCGTGAAGCCGATCAGTTCGCCGGAGCCGAGGAGCTCGACGGCGAAGAGCCCGAAGCCCTCCTCGTCCCACTCCTCCTCCCAGTGCTCGATGCGCTCCGCCGTCTGCTCCAGGTCGCGCACGGATCCGTCGCCGATCCATTGCATGACCTCGGGGTCGGCGTTGATCTCGGCCATGGGGACGAGGTCGTCGTCGGTCCAGCGGCGCAGCAGCAGTCGGGGGGTGAGGATCTCGGTCATGGGTCCATCATCCCGCGCGCCCGCGCCGTTGCGACATCCTGGGCGCATGCTGAAGCGACTGGAGACGTACTACGACGCCGTTCCCCGCTCCGCCGCCCGCGCCGAGGAGTTCGGGCCGCTGACCCTCTTCGTACGGGACGGGGCGGGGTGGCCGTACTACGCGCGGCCCGCGCTGGGTCACGAGGGCGCGGTGTCCGTGGCGGCGGTGGAGGCCGTCCGGGCGCGGCAGCGGGAGCTGGGGGCGCCCGAGGCGTTCGAGTGGGTGGCGGAGACGACGCCGGGGCTGCGGGCGGCGGTCGAGGCGAGCGGGCTCGTGGTGCACGAGCACCCGCTGATGGTGCTCGCGGAGGGCGCCGGGACGCCGGGCGCGCTGCCGGAGGGCGTCACCGTACGCATGGTCGGCGTCGGCGATCCCGCCCTGGAGGCCGCGGTCGCCGCCCCGTACGCCGCCTTCGGCGCCACACCCACGCCGGGTGCCGCCGGGCAGGTCCGGGACAGGATCGCGGCGGGCCTCACCCGGCTCGCCGCGGCCTTCGACGCCTCCGGCACCGCCCTGGCGGCCGGGCAGCACCAGACGGTCGGCACGGTCTCGGAGGTCGTCGGGGTCGGCACCCGCCCGGAGGCACGGCGCCGGGGGCTCGGGCTCGCGGTCACCGCGGCGCTCGTCGCCGACGCGCGCGCGGCGGGCGTGACGACGGTCTTCCTGAGCGCCACGGACGCCACGGTGGCCCGGATGTACGCCCGCCTCGGCTTCCGGACGGTCGCGACGGCACTCATCGCGGAACCGGCTGAACCGGCTGAACCGGCGGAAGCAGCTGAAGCGGCTGAAGCTACGGAACCGGCGTAAGCAACCGAGCCAGCGGAAGCGGCCGAACCGGCCGAAGCCCCGGAGGAGCCCGCTCCAGCCGCTCCGAAAGAAGTTTCCCGGAAGCTGTCACATCCTCCGCGCGCGCTCCGTCAGTGCTGTGAAGGCAACGGAAGACGCCGCGACGGCGGACCGACACACACCCGGGAGCGACCATGCAGTACGAGATCAAGGCACGGATGACCAACCCCGCCCACCTGCTCTCCGACGCCGGGCCGGCGATCATGGACCTGCTGAAGGCCACCCGCCAGGGCGGGGTCCCCGAGTCCACGCTGGAGCTCGTGCACCTGCGGGCCAGCCAGATCAACAACTGCGGGTTCTGTGTGGACTTCGGGGCGAAGAGCGCCCGGAAGAACGGGGTCTCCGACGAGAAGCTGTTCGCGGTCGCCGCCTGGCGCGAGGCGCCGTACTTCTCCGACGAGGAGCGGGCCGCGCTCGCCCTCGCCGAGGCGGCGACCCGGCTCGCCGACCGCTCGGACGCCGTGCCGGACGAGGTGTGGGACGCGGCCGCCGACCACTACGACGAGAAGCAGCTCGCCTCGATCGTGCTGATGGTCGGCGTCACCAACCTCTTCAACCGGATCAACGTCACGACCCGGCAGCCGGCCGGGGCGGGGTTCTGAGGGCCGGTTCCCGCACCATCCGCACGTCGACCGGGTCCTCGGACTCGATCGTGAAGCCCGCCCGTTCGTAGAGCCGGCGCGCCGCGCTGCCCTGGACCACGGTCAGCCGGACCGGGACGCCGTCGGCGTCCGCCCGGTCGAGCAGCGCGGTGAGCACCGCCGTCCCGAGGCCCCTGCCCTGGGCCTCGGGGGCGAGGTAGAAGTGGGCGAGATAGCGGCCGGGGCCGTGCGGGTGCGGTCCGAAGGCCACGCAGCCCGCGAAGGCGCCGTCCACCTCGACGACCGAGGTGTGCTCGGGCCGGAACTCGTCCCGCAGGCGTTGGCGCACCCGGTGCGCGTCGTAGCGGCCCAGGCGCTCCAGGTCGTCCCGCATCACGACGGCCTTCAGCTCGGCGACGGGCTCCACGTCCGCCGCGCGCGCGGCGCGTATCCGCCAGCCCCGTCCCCCACCCGTTTCCGTGTACACGTACGCATCCTAAGGAGACCCCCCTGTCCGTCGTCCGCGTGGCCACCCGCGCGGTCGCCCTGCCCGGGGCCCGGTGTCCGCCGCGCGTAACCGGATCGCGTCCGTCCGCGTTGGAGCGGGCATGAAGAAGATCCTCACCGCAGCCGCCCTCGCCGGACTCGCCGTGGCGGGTGGCCTCACGGCCGCCGCCGGGACCGCCGCCGCCGACACCGGCGGTGCCAACCTCCCCTCCGTCCTCCCGCTCAGCGGGGTCCTCATGCCGCAGGGCAAGGGCGCGGCCCCCGCCGCGATGCCCGGCGCCAACAAGCTGGTGTCGGGGCTGCTGCCCGGCGGGCACTGACCGGCGGGAGGACGACGAAGGTGGCGGGACCCCCCACGGGCCCGCCACCTCGTCGTTTCCGTCAGCCGACGGTCGCGGAGTCCATCAGTCCGCGACCACCAGTGACGGGGTCTCCTTGGTGAGCACCTCGCCGCGGAAGAACGCGGGGCTGCGGCGCTGCATCACCAGCATGATCACCACGCCGAGCAGCAGCAGCCCGACGCCGATGACGAAGACGGAGCCGACGCCGAAGACCGCGGAGCCGGAGCCGTAGGCCGGGTCCCACATGTCGTACAGCGTCTTGCCGAAGACGGCGGTCAGCATCAGGCCGCCGAGGGCCGGCATGAGGCCCTTGAAGGCGAAGTCGCGCACGGAGCGGAACAGCTCGCCGCGGAAGTACCAGACGCAGGCGAAGGCCGTCAGGGCGTAGTAGAAGCAGATCATCAGGCCGAGCGCGTAGATCGTGTCGACCAGGACGTGCTCGCTGACCAGGGTCATCACGGTGTAGAACACGCCGGTGGCGACGCCGGCCACCACCGTGGCCTTGCCGGGGGTCTTGAAGACCGGGTGGACCTTGGTGAAGGACTTCGGCAGGGCCTCGTAGGTGGACATGGCCAGGACCGTGCGGGCGACCGGGATGAAGGTCGTCTGGAGGCTGGCGGCGGCCGAGGCGAGCACCGCGACGAAGAGCAGGATGCCGAGGGCGGGGCCCATGACGGGGCCGGCCAGGGCGGCGAAGACGTTGTCGGAGGTCGCCGGGTTGGCGAGGCCGAGGCCCTGGTCGCCGGAGCCGACGGCCATCTGGGCGGCGATGCCGGTGGCCAGGTAGGAGCCGACCAGGACGACCATCGCGATGAGCGCGGCGCGGCCGGGGGTCTTCTCGCTGCCGGTGGTCTCCTCGTTGGAGGCCATGCAGGCGTCCCAGCCCCAGTACATGAAGATCGACAGGGAGAGTCCGGCGGTGAACGCGGCGAAGGACTGCACCGCGAAGGGGTTCATCCAGGACCAGGAGAACGAGACCGAGGTCTCGAAGGAGCCGGCCTTCGACAGCGCCATCGCCACGAAGAGGCCGAGGACGACGAGCTGGAGGCCGACGAGGGTGTACTGGAGGCCCTTGGTGGCGGTCATGCCGCGGTAGCTGATCGCGGTGGCGGTGGCGATCAGGGCGAGGCAGGTGACGATGTGGACGGCCTTGTTGTCGTCCAGGGCCGCGATCGAGGGGTTGCCCGTGATCTCCCCGGCGAGCAGCCAGAAGTACGAGGTGGCGACGCCGGCCAGGTTGGACAGCACGATGATCGTCGCGATGACCAGGCCCCAGCCGCACATCCAGCCCAGCTTCGGGCCGAAGGCCTTCACCGTCCAGGTGAAGGAGGTGCCGCAGTCGGGCATGACCTTGTTGAGCTCGCGGTACGCGAAGGCGACGAGCAGCATCGGCAGGAAGCCCGCGAGGAAGATCGCGGGCATCTGGAGGCCGACCTCGCCGGCGGTGGAGCCGAGCGTCGAGGTGAGGCAGTAGACGGGGGCGACGGTGGAGATGCCGATGACGGCGCTGCCGAGCAGACCCACGGAGTTGCCGCCGAGTCCCTTGGTGCGCACGCCCTGGGTGTGGTCACCCGCGGTCGCGGTGCCCCTTACCGTGTCTCCGGCCTGGGGCCGCACATCCACCTGAGTCATGAACAGGACGTTAAATGCTGCGGTTTCCACATCCGGAAGACCGTAGTCCGCTCATTTGATCGATCATCACCTTGCATTGAGAGGGCGAATCCGGACAGTTGCCAATGATTGAAAGATCGACGACCGCACCGGACCGACCAAGCGGTAGGTCCGGTGCGGAGTGTCCGATATGCGGGAACCGCAGCACTGCCCGGAATGTCCGATTCCAAAATTTCCCGAGGAATTTTTCCGGGGGTTTTGCGGGGGATCCTCCGGGGGAACCTCCGGGGGATCCCCGAGCCCTCAGCCGGGCCAGACCACCGCCTGCGTCTCGCTGTACGCGTGCAGCGCGTACGAGCCCACGTCCCGGCCGACCCCGCTCTTCTTGAAGCCGCCGAACGGCGCCTCCATGTTCCGGCCGATGGTGTTCACCCCGACCCCGCCGGCCCGCAGCCGCGCCGCGACCCGGAAGGCGCGGGCCACGTCGCCGGACCACACGTAGTCGATCAGCCCGTAGTCGCTGTCGTTCGCCAGCGCGATG
Source organism: Streptomyces sp. NPDC093111 (assembly GCF_040683955.1). Lineage (NCBI taxonomy): Bacteria > Bacillati > Actinomycetota > Actinomycetes > Kitasatosporales > Streptomycetaceae > Streptomyces > Streptomyces sp. NPDC093111. The sequence continues at coordinate 289,004 of NZ_JBFBNW010000007.1, forward strand.
CCCTCCTCCTCGTCGTCGAAGGGGACCACCACGACCACCGGGCCGAAGATCTCCTCCCGCACCACCCGCATCTCGTTGGTGCACTCCGCCAGGAGCGTCGGCGCCACGTAGAAGCCGCGGTCGAGGCCCGGACCGGCCGGGCGCTCGCCGCCCGCCACCACCGTGGCCCCCTCCTTGCGCCCCAGCTCGACGTACGACTCGATCCGGTCCCGGTGGGCCGCCGAGATCACCGGGCCGACCACCGTGCCCCGCTCCGCCGGGTCGCCCACCTTCATGAAGGCGAGATAGCCGGTCAGCTTCTCGATCAGCCGGTCGTGGATCCCGCGCTGGGCCAGCACCCGGGTCGGCGCGGTGCAGATCTGCCCGCTGTAGAAGGAGAAGGTGGTGCCGATCCCCAGCACCGCCGCGTCCAGGTCGGCGTCGTCGAAGACCAGCGCCGCGCCCTTGCCGCCCAGCTCCATCAGCTGCCGCTTGAGGTCCCGGCCGCAGACCTCGCCGATCGCCTGGCCGACCGCCGTCGAGCCGGTGAAGGAGACCATGTCGACGTCCGGGGAGTCCACGGCGGCCTCGCCCACGGCCGGCGCGGAGCCCGTGACGAGGTTGACCACCCCGGCCGGGACCCCCGCCTCCTCCAGGGCGCGGACCATCGCGAACACCGACAGCGGGTCCTGCGGGGCGGGCTTCACCACGACCGTGTTGCCCATGGCGAGCGCCGGGGCGATCTTGCCGGCCGGGTTGGCCCAGGGGTTGTTGTACGAGGTGATGCAGGTGACCACGCCGACCGGGCGCCGCACCGCCACCGCCCCGAACACGCCGGCCTTCCCCATCGGGCCGGCCTCGTTGATCTGCGGGGGCAGCGCCTGCTCGACCGGCTCCAGGGCGCCGCGCGCGTAGCGCCGGAAGCGCGAGGCGCCGACCGCGACCTGCATCCCGCGCGCGGTCGCGGTGGTCGCGCCGGTCTCCGCACGGGCCAGCAGGGCGTTCGCGTCCGCGTCGCGGGCCATCAGGTCGGCGGCCCGGTCCAGGATCGCGGCCCGCTCCTCCGGCCTCGTCCGCGACCAGCTCGCGAAGGCCTCGCGGGCCGCCCCGGCCGCCGCGTACACCTGGCCCCGGGACGCCTCCGGCGCGAGGCCGACGAGCTCCTCGGAGGCGGGGTCGATCACCTCGTAGTGCCCGCCGTCGGGCTCGACCCACTCTCCCCCTATATAGAGGCGCTCCCTGATCTCCCGCGTCATCGCGTGCTCACCGTCCTCGTGTCGCGGCCCGAGCGCAGCACCCGGCCCGGGATGGCGCCCGTCACCTCGTCGTCGCGTACCGTCTCGACCCCGTTGACCCGCACCGACACGATCCCGACCGCCCGCGAGTCCAGGCGCGGGCTGTCGCCCGGCAGGTCGTGGACCAGGGTCGCCGGGCCCGCGTCGATCCGCTCGGGGTCGAAGAGGACCAGGTCGGCGTGGTAGCCCTCGGCGATCCGGCCGCGCTCGCGCAGCCCGAAGAGCCGCGCCGGGTCGTCGCTCAGCATCTTCACCGCCTGCTCCAGCGGCACCAGCTTCCGGCCGCGCAGGCAGTCGCCGAGGAAGCGGGTGGTGTACGGCGCCCCGCACATCCGGTCCAGGTGGGCGCCCGCGTCGGAGCCGCCGAGCAGGACGTCCTCGTGCTGCCAGGTCTCCTGGCGCAGCGCCCAGGACGCCGGGTCGTTGTCGGTGGGCATCGGCCACAGCACGGTGCGCAGCTCGTCGTTGGCGCAGATCTCCACCAGGCACTGGAAGGCGTCCTGGCCGCGTTCGGCGGCGATGTCCTTCACGACCCGGCCGGTCAGGCCCTCGTTCTCGGCGCTGTAGGTGTCGCCGATGACGTACCGCCCGAAGTGCGCCAGGCGCCGGAAGACGCCGGCCTCCTTGGAGTCGGCGCGGCGCAGCAGCTCGGCCCGTACCCCGGGGTCGCGCAGCCGCGCGATCCGCTCGGGCACCGGCAGGCCGAGGACCTCGCCCCAGCCGGGGATGAGGTTGAGGGCGCAGAAGGTGCCGAGCGACATGTTCATGGGGGTGAGGATCGGCATGGTGAGGGCGACGATCCGGCCGCCGGACTTGCGGGCCCGCTCGGAGGCGAGGAGCTGGCGCGGGACGCGTTCGGGGACGGTGGCGTCGATGGTGAGGACGTTCCAGTTGAGCGGGCGGCCGGCGGCGGCCGTCATCTCGACGAACAGGTCGATCTCGGCGTCCGAGAACTGGTCGAGGCAGCCCGCCAGGATCGCCTCGATCTGGGTGCCCTCGTGCTCGCCGACCGCCTTCGACAGGGCGATGAGCTCGGCGGGCAGGGCGTGCCGGGAGGCGACGGGGGCGCCGTCGCCGTCGGAGTGGGTGGCCGACTGGGTGGTGGACAGGCCCCAGGCGCCGGCCGCCATGGCCTCCTTGAGGAGCGCGACCATCCGGGCCAGCTGCTCCTCGGTGGGCTGTCCGCCGACCGCGTCGGCGCCCATCACGTACCGGCGCAGGGCGCAGTGGCCGACCATGAAGCCGGCGTTGACGGCGGTGCGGCCGTCGAGGGCGTCCAGGTACTCGGCGAAGGAGGACCAGCTCCAGTCGACGCCCTCCTCCAGGGCCGTCAGGGCCATGCCCTCGACCTTGGACATCATCCGGCGCGTGTAGTCGGCGTCCTCGGGCCGGTCCGGGTGGAGCGGGGCGAGGGTGAAGCCGCAGTTGCCGCCGGCGACGGTGGTGACGCCGTGGTTCATGGACGGGGTGGCGAAGGGGTCCCAGAAGAGCTGGGCGTCGTAGTGGGTGTGCGGGTCGACGAAGCCGGGCGCGAGGACGAGGCCGGTGGCGTCCTCGGTGCTCCGGGCCTCCTCGGCGACGGTGCCGGGCGCGGCGACGACGACGATCCGGCCGTCGCGGATGCCGACGTCGGCGGTGCGGGCGGGGGCGCCGGTGCCGTCGACGACGGTGGCGCCTCGGATGAGGTGATCGAGCATGACCGTCCTTTCTGCGCGGGTCCCGCGCGGGCGCACGGGCGCGCCCCGGACGGGGGCCGTGCCCGCGGCCGGCCGCGGCCGCGGGTGCCTCCGGCCGGGGCCGGTACGGGGCGGCGGTCCGGGAAGACGCCGCCCCGCGCTTCTGGTACGGGCCCTCCGGGGCCGGGTGCGCTCCGTCAGGAGCCGGCGCCCTGGCGGAAGCGGGTGGTGCGGTGGACCGGGTCCGTGTCGATCTCGGGGATCACGTGCTCGCCGATGAGCTTGATGGAGTTCATCGTGTCCTCGTACGAGATCCCGATCGGCAGGCCGAAGGAGAGCTGGTCGGCGCCCGCGCGCTCCCAGCGCTTGCACTGGGCGAGCACCTCGCTCGGGTCGCCGCAGATCATCAGCTCCTCCGCGATGAGGAGTTCGATGATCTCGGCCGAGTACTCGGGGAGCAGCTCGGGCCACTCGGGGACGCCCTCGGGCCGGGGGAAGGTGTCGTGGTAGCGGAAGAGCAGCGACTGGAGGTAGTTGAGCCCGCCGCCTACGGCGATCTCGACGGCCTTGTCGTGGGTCTCGGCGCAGATCGCCGTGGAGGTCACCATGACGTTGTCGTTGACGAAGTCGCCGACCGCCTTGGCCTCCTTGATCGCGTTCTTGTAGGACTCGACGACCCACTCCATGTCGGAGACCTTCTGCACGCTGAAGCCGAGGACGCCGAGGCCCTTCTTCCCCGCCATGGCGTACGAGGCGGGGGAGCCGGCCGCGTACCACATGGCCGGGTGGGACTTGCCGTACGGCTTGGGCAGGATCTTGCGGGGCGGCAGCGACCAGTGCTTGCCCTGGAACCCCTCGTACTCCTCCTGGAGCCACATCTTGGGGAACTCGGCGATGGTCTCTTCCCAGATCTCCTTGGTGTGGTTCATGTCCGTGATGCCCGGGAAGAAGCCGAGGATCTCGTGGGAGCCGGCGCCGCGCCCGGAGCCGAACTCGAAGCGCCCGCCGGAGAGGTGGTCGAGCATGGCGACCTTCTCGGCGACCTTCACCGGGTGGTTGACCTGGGCGAGCGGGTTGAAGATGCCGGAGCCGAGGTGGATGCGCTCGGTGGCGTGGGCGAGGTAGCCGAGGTAGACGTCGTTGGCGGAGAGGTGGGAGTACTCCTCCAGGAAGTGGTGCTCGGAGGCCCAGGCGTACTTGAACCCGGACCTGTCCGCCTGGATGACGTACTCGGTCTCCTCCATGAGGGCCTTGTGCTCGGCTTCGGGATCGGTCTCGGCCCGCTTGCCGACGTATCCCTGTACGAAGATCCCGAATTCCACGGAAGGTCACCGTCCTCGTGAGTTTCTGACGAATCGTCAGATCAGCGATGTGCCCGACTGTCGCACCGTGCGACGGGGGCGTCAATACCTGATGGTGCGTCAGAAACACTCAGAAGAGGCTGACGCCCGCCAGCCAGCCGCCGTCGATGACGAAGGGCTGGCCCGTGATGTACGCGGAGTCCTCGCCGGTCAGGAAGAGCGCGAGGGCCGCCACCTCCTCCGGCCGCCCGATCCGCCCCAGCGGCACCAGCTTTTGGTACAGCTCCGCCGTGGCCGCCGGGTCGACGCCCTCCGGGTTGCTCATGGCGGTGTCGATCGCCCCCGGGCAGACCGCGTTCACCCGGATCCCCTTCGCCGCCAGCTCCAGCGCGGCCACCCGGGTGAGCCCCAGCACGGCGTGCTTGCTCGCCGCGTAGGCGCCGACGCCCGCCATGCCGGTCACGCCGGTGTACGAGGCGGTGTTCACGATCGTGCCGCCGCCGGCCGCCGCGATCTCGGGCGCCACGGCCTTGATGCCGAGGAAACAGCCGACCTGGTTGACCCGCACGATCGCCTCGAACTCGTCCAGCGGCGTCGTCACCAGCTCGTTGAAGCGCAGGATGCCGGCGTTGTTCACCAGGCCGTCGATCCGCCCGAAGCGGTCCTTCGCGGCGGCCACCGCGGCCGCCCACTCCGCCTCGGACGTGACGTCCAGGCGCACGTAGTGCGCCCGGTCCTCCCCCAGCTCCTTGGCGAGCGCCTCGCCGGGGCCGTCCAGGACGTCCCCCAGGACCACCCGGGCCCCCTCGGCGGCGAAGAGCCGCGCCTCCTGCTCGCCCTGCCCGCGCGCCGCGCCCGTGATGACGACGACGCGCCCGTCCAGCTTGCCCATGCGGTGACTCCTCCTAATTGAGGTGCGGAGCGACCTCGGCCGCGAACGCGCCCATCTGGTCGATGAGTTCGGCCCGGCTCCGGCAGCGGAACCGCACCTGGATCTGGTCCACGCCCATCTCCCCGTAGGCGCGCAGCGACTCGGCGAGCGCCTGCGGCTTGCCGGTCAGGGTGCGCCGTCCGGTGTTCCAGTCGGGCTGCCCCACGTACAGCGGTTCGGCGATCGCCCCGACGGTGAACGGCGCCTCGACGCCGGCCTCCTCGCGCAGCCGCCGCAGCCGGACGATCTGCTCGGCCAGCCGGTCGCGCGGGTCGCCCTGCGGCAGCCAGCCGTCGCCCTTGACCGCGGCCCTGCGCACGGCGGCGGGCGAGGAGCCGCCGATCCAGACCGGGACGCGTTCCTGCGCGGGGCGGGGGCGCTGCCCGAGGTCCCGGAAGGAGAAGCGTTCGCCGCTGTGCTCCGGGAACTCCTCGGGCCCGAGCGCCGCCCGCAGCGCGTCGACGGTCTCGTCGAGCACGCCGCCCCGCCCGGCGAAGTCCACCCCGAGCGTCTCGAACTCCTCCTCCAGGTGCCCGGCCCCGACCCCGAGGACGAGCCGCCCGCCGGAGAGGTGGTCGAGGGTCGCGTACGCCTTGGCCGAGATCAGCGGGTGGCGCAGCCCGACGAGCGCGACATGGGAGACCAGCCGGACCCGCTCGGTGGCCGCCGCCAGGAACGAGAGGGTGGCCACCGGGTCGTACCAGATGGTGCTCATCGCCCCGGCGAGCCGGCGCGGGACGGCGACGTGCTCGCAGCTCGCGATGTAGTCGAAGCCGAGGGCGTCGGCCGCGCGGGCGACGGCGATGAGGTCGTCGGGGCCCGCGGCGGCCTCCCAGGGCTCGGCGTAGATCGTGCTCTGGGACTGGACGGGCAGCTGCATGCCGTAGACCACCATGGGGACTCCCTCATCTGACGTTCCGTCAGTTACGGCGACGGCCCCCATGCTGTCTTCTGACGTGCCGTCAGGCAAGGGGTGTGCCGGGTCCGCGTACGCCGGGAGTCGCGGACCGCGCTTTTCTCCAAGACCGGGGACGGGTCCGTGCCGCACGGTGGGTGCGGCAGCCCCCCTGCCCCTCCCCGTGGCCCACCCGGGCCCTCGTCGAACGGACCCACCCCATGCGTACCCTGCTGCGCCGCGCCGCCCAGACCGGCACCGCCCTGCTCCTCGCCGCCGGCGCCCTCACCCTCACGGGCGGGTCCGCCCAGGCCGCCACCTACGACGGCGGCGACCCGGGCACCGCCAACTGCGGCGGCACCACCAGCACCGTCCAGTCGGCCGCGATGACCGACCAGCACGGCACCCACCTGGGCACCCTGGAGCTCCGCTACAACTCGGGCTGTCGCACCGCCTGGGCCCGGATCACCATGGACTACACGCAGAGCGCCTGCGGCAACGCCTCCGCCGGCGTCGCCTGCCCCAAGGCGTGGGTCATCCGCAACTCCGACGGCCGCCAGTACACCTGCACCGTCACCCAGGGCCACAACTCCTGCTACACGCCGATGGTCAACGACGCCGGCGTCAGCTCGTACGCCCAGAGCTACACGGACACCGCCGGCGGCACCAAGTACACCCGCACCGGCAGCTACTGAGAGCGGAAAGGCCCTCCACCACCATGCGTGACCTCCTCCGCCGCACCGCCCAGGCCGGCACCGCCCTGCTCCTCGCCGCCGGCGCCCTCGCGCTGACCGGCGGATCCGCCCAGGCCGCCACCTACGACGGCGCCGACCCGGCCGCCACCAGCTGCGGCGGCACCACCAGCACCGTCCAGTCGGCGTCGATCAACGACCCGTACTTCGGCACCCACGTCGGCACCATCGAGCTGCGCTACAACTCCGGCTGCCGCACCGCCTGGGCCCGGATCACCCTCGACGGCACCCAGTCGAACTGCGGCAACGCGTCCGCGGGCAAGGCGTGCGCCCAGGCGAAGGTCGTGCGCAACTCCGACGGGCGCAGCTACTCCTGCACCGTCGCCGTGGGCGGCAGCTCCTGCTACACCCGCATGGTCAACGACGCCGGGGTCTCCTCGTACGCGGAGGGATTCGTCGACGTCGCCGGCGGCATCAAGTACGTGCGGACCGGCTCCTACTGATCCGCGCCTCCCCCAGCCCCCGCCCGGTCCGCCTCCCTCGGCGGGCCGGGCGGGCCCTTTTCGGGCGGCGGGCCGGGGCCCTGCGGGGTCCGCGACGTCACGCCCTACGGCCGCCAGAGGCCGTCCTCGGTGAGGCCGAGGAGGTCGATCGCGTTGCCGCGCACGATCCGCTCGACCACGTCCGGCGCCAGGTGGCCCATCTGCGCCTCGCCGACCTCACGGGACTTGGGCCAGGTGGAGTCCGAGTGCGGGTAGTCGGTCTCGTAGAGGACGTTGCCGACCCCGATGGCGTCGAGGTTGCGCAGTCCGAAGGCGTCGTCGAAGAAGCAGCCGAAGACGTGCTCGGCGAACAGCTCCGACGGCGGGCGCAGCACCTTCTCGGCGACCCCGCCCCAGCCGCGGTTCTCCTCCCACACGACGTTCGCGCGCTCCAGGATGTACGGGATCCACCCGATCTGGCCCTCGGCGTACATGATCCGCAGGTTGGGGAAGCGTTCGAACTTGCCGCTCATCAGCCAGTCGACCATCGAGAAGCAGCAGTTGGCGAAGGTGATGGTGGAGCCGACGGCCGGCGGCGCGTCGGCGGACGTGGACGGCATCCGGCTGGACGAGCCGATGTGCATCGCGATGACGGTGCCGGTCTCGTCGCAGGCCCGCAGGAACGGGTCCCAGTGGTCGGTGTGGACCGAGGGCAGCCCGAGGTGCGGCGGTATCTCGGAGAACGCGACCGCGCGCACGCCCCGGGCCGCGTTGCGGCGGACCTCGGCGGCGGCGAGCTCCGGGTCCCACAGCGGGATCAGGGTCAGCGGGATCAGCCGGCCCCCCGCCTCGGGGCCGCACCACTCCTCGACCATCCAGTCGTTGTAGGCGCGGACGCCGAGGAGACCGAGTTCACGATCGGCGGCTTCTGTGAAGGTCTGACCACAGAATCGGGGGAAGGTCGGGAAGCAGAGGGCCGACTGGACGTGGTTGACGTCCATGTCCGCGAGCCGCTCGGGCACGGAGTACGAGCCGGGCCGCATCTGCTCGTAGGTGATGACCTCCAGCCTGATCTCGTCGCGGTCGTAGCCGACGGCGGTGTCGAGCCGGGTCAGCGGACGGTGCAGGTCCTCGTAGACCCACCAGTCGCCTATGGGGCCTTCGTCCCCTTTGGCACCCATGACGGGGGCGAACTTTCCGCCCAGAAAGGTCATTTCCTTCAGCGGGGCACGGACGACCCGGGGGCCGGTGTCCCGGTAGCGGGACGGGAGCCGGTCCTGCCAGACGTGCGGGGGCTCCACGGTGTGGTCGTCCACCGAGATGATCTTGGGGAAGCTCTCCATGCGTTTCACGGTAGCGCCGATCTGACGGTTCGTCAGCTGATGTGTCTCCCACCGATCCCGGATCGGCCGACCCGATGCTGACGCGCGCCCTCCGGACAAGGCAGACTGTCTTGGGCGAAACCAGCGGTACGGGCAGGGGGAGCTAATGGACCGTGAGAACGGGCCGCGGGTTCCGGAGCAACGCACTCCGGCAACGGTTTCCGAAGGGACCGGCACCGGGCCGGCCGAGGAACCGCGCTCCCGCGTGCCCGGAGACGGGACCGGCGGGACGGACGAGACCGGCGGGAAGTACGGGACGGACGGGACGGACCACGCCGCCGACGTAGCCGACGCCGCCGACGCCGCCGACGCCTCCAGGGCTGCCGACGCCGCCGGTACGGGCGGGACGGGCGACGCCCCGGCCCCCGGCACCGACGCCCCGGCCGCCGACGCCCCGGCCGCCGCCGGCTCGCTCCGGTTCGGCGTCCTCGGGCCCGTCCGGGCCTCGCGCGGGGACCAGGTGCTGCCCACCGGGTCGCCCCAGCAGCGCGCCCTGCTCGCCGCGCTGCTGCTGCGCGACGGGCGGACCGCCACCGCCGGCGAGCTGATCGACGCGATCTGGGGCGAGGAGTCGCCCTCCCAGGCGCTCGCCGCGGTCCGTACGTACGCCTCGCGGCTGCGCAAGATCCTCGACCCCGGCGTCCTCGTCAGCGAATCCGGCGGCTACGCCCTGCGCACCACCGGACCCGGCCTCACCCTGGACCTCGCCGAGGCCCACGAGCTCGCCGCCGAGGCGGACCGGCTGCGCGCCGCCGGGCAGCGCTCCGCCGCCCGCGAGCTGCTCGCCCGGGCGCTGGGCCTCTGGGAGGGCGAGACCCTCGCCTCGGTGCCCGGCCCGTACGCGGACACCCAGCGCACCCGCCTGGAGGAGTGGCGGCTGCGGCTCCTGGAGACCCGGCTCGACCTGGACCTGGAGGTCGGCGCCCACGCGGAGGCCGTCTCCGAGCTGACCGCGCTGACCGCCGCCCACCCGCTGCGCGAGCGCCTGCGCGAACTCCTCATGCTCGCGCTCTACCGCTCCGGCCGGCAGGCCGAGGCCCTCGCCGTGTACGCGGACACCCGCCGCCTCCTCGCCGACGAACTCGGCGTCGACCCCAACCCCGAACTCGCCCGCCTCCAGCAGCGCATCCTCCAGGCCGACGCCGAACTCGCCCGGCCCGTGGACGCGCAGCCCCCGGCCGCCGCGCCCGTCGCCCGCCCCGCGCAGCTGCCGGCCACCGTGCCCGACTTCACCGGCCGCGCCTCCTTCGTACGGGAGCTGGGCGGCCGGCTCGCCAGCGCCGAGGGGCACGTCATGGCCGTCTCGGCGCTCGCCGGGATCGGCGGCGTCGGCAAGACCACCCTCGCCGTGCACGTGGCCCACGAGGCCCGCCCGCACTTCCCCGACGGGCAGCTGTACGTGGACCTCCAGGGCGCCGGTTCGCGGGCGGCGGCCCCGGAGACCGTCCTCGGCGCCTTCCTGCGGGCCCTCGGCACCCCCGACTCCGCCATCCCCGACTCGCTCGACGAGCGGGCCGCGCTCTACCGCTCCACGCTCGACGGCCGCCGCGTCCTGGTGCTCCTCGACAACGCGCGGGACGCCGCCCAGATCCGGCCCCTGCTGCCCGGCACGGCCGGCTGCGCCGCGCTCGTCACCAGCCGCATCCGCATGGTCGACCTGGCCGGCGCGCACCTCGTCGACCTGGACGTGATGTCGCCCGAGGAGGCGCTCCAGCTCTTCACCCGGATCGTCGGCACCGAGCGGGTCCAGTCCGAGCGCGAGGCCGCCCTCGACGTCGTCGCCGCCTGCGGTTTCCTGCCGCTGGCCATCCGCATCGCCGCCTCCCGGCTGGCCGCCCGCCGCACCTGGACGGTCTCCGTGCTCGCCGCGAAGCTGGCCGACGAGCGGCGCAGGCTGGACGAGCTCCAGGCCGGCGACCTGGCCGTGAAGGCCACCTTCGAGCTCGGCTACGGGCAGCTGGAGCCCGCCCAGGCCCGCGCCTTCCGGCTGCTCGGCCTCGCCGACGGGCCCGACATCTCGCTGGCCGCCGCCGCCGCCGTCCTGGACCTGCCGGAATGGGAGACGGAGGACCTCCTGGAGGCCCTCGTCGACACCTCCCTGGTCGAGTCCGCCGCGCCGGGCCGCTACCGCTACCACGACCTCGTACGCCTCTACGCGCGTGCCTGCGCCGAGCGCGACGAACAGCCCCCGGCCGAACGGGAGCTGGCCCTCTCCCGCCTGCTCGACTTCTACCTGGCCACCGCCTCCCGGGTGTACGCCCTGGAGCGGCCCGGCGACCGTCTCGTCGACCACCTGGAGGCCACCGCCTACCAGGGCCTCGCCTTCACCGACCGGCACGCCGCCCAGGACTGGCTGTACGCCGAGGCCAACTGCCTGCTGGCCTGCGTCCGCCAGTCGGCGGCGACGGCGGGGACGCTGCGCCGGGCGGTGGACCTGCTGTGGGCGGCGCTCGACCTGGGCGAGTCCGGCACGAACGCGAAGGAGTTCGAGGCGATCGCCTCGGGCGTCCGGGACGCGGCGCACGGGTACGGGGACGTGCGCGCCGAGGGCCGGGCCCTCATGGCGCTGGCGGGCATCCACCACACGGCGGGCCGCTTCGAGGAGGCCGACCGGGACGCGACGCTGTCGCTGCGCTGCGCGGAGGCGGCCGGCGACCCGCTGCCCGCCTGCTGGTCGGCCAACGCGCGGGGCATCATCGCCCTCTACCAGAACCGGTTCGAGGAGGGCGAGGTGCATCTCGCCCACGCCATCGAGCGGTTCCGCGGCATCGGCGACCGGCCCGGCGAGGCCAGCGCCCTGTGCAACCTGTCCCGGATCCACCTGGCCACCGGCCGCACCGCGCGGGCGATCGCGCTGGCCGAGGAGGGCACGGCGATATACGACTCGATCGGGCACTCGCTGCGCGGCGCCAACGGGCGCTACGCGCTGGGCCTCGCGCTCACCGAGGCCCGCCAGCTCGGACCGGCCGTCGACCGGCTGCGCGAGGCGCTGGAGGTGTTCCGGGACAGCCGGCAGCGCCTGTGGGAGGGCATGACCCTGTTCCGGCTCGCGGAGGTGGACATCGCCGCGCGGCGGCCCGCCCAGGCCGCGTCCAACGCGGAGATGGCGCTCACGGTCCTGCGGGGCATCGGCGGCGAGTGGCGCCGCGCCAACGTGCTGACGGTGCTCGGCCGGGCCCTCGGCGGCATCGGCCAGTCGGGGCGCGCCCAGGTGTGCTGGCGGGAGGCGCTGGACGTCTTCGAGGGGCTCGGCTCCCCCGAGGCGGCCGAGGTCCGCGAGCTGCTGAACGTCAGCAGCGCGGCCTGACCGCAGGCGCCGGGCCGGTCCCGGCGGGCGTGCCGGACCGGCCCCACAAGCCCCGGCCTGCGCGTTCATCGTTCGTTTATCGCCGAACGGCACGCTGATCCTGTCGATCCGTCGCGTCGGGGGGCACACGGGTCACCGGCAAGGCCGTCATCGCCGGCAACTAGGGTGAGCGGCCACGAAGGATCCGTCCGGCTGGTTCACGGGGGAGCGGCCGGACGGATCCGAACGCCGCAGCCCCACCCTTCAGGCAGGAGCAGACGAGATGAGCAACCCGATCGAGCAGGACCCGGTCGTCAAGCCCCAGGACATGCACGCCACGGGCGGCACCGAGAGCGGGATCGTGACGAAGGACATGCACGCCACGTCCGAGCCCGCGATCGACGCCATCACCGCCAAGGTCACGGGCAAGGGCGGCGGCGACCTCACGACCATGGACATGCACGCCACGTCCGAGCCTGCCAAGCCGGCCAAGCCGGCCATCTGAGCCACACGCCACGGGGCGGTTCCGGCGGCGCCATCGGGGGAGTCGCCGGGGCCGTGGTCGTCCGCAGAGCAAGGCCGCACCGGTTCGGGGGACGCCCCCGGGTCGGGGGGATCCGTGGGGCACGGTCCGGTGCGGTGGGGGGCGGGCGACCGCAGGACGGAGGGGCCGGGTGCACACCCGGCCCCTCCGTCGCACGTCACGGGGGGTGCCGCCGGCGGCGGACCTGACGAAGTACGCGGCCCGATCTCGCACTCGCGTTCGATGTCCGCGATGATCGATCACGTTCGGAAGGGCAGACGGTGGGGACCGTCCGCCCGACCAGGACGAGGCACGCCACGCGCGCGCAGGGGGGAGGGCCTGGACCGGCACAACCGGTCCAGGCCCTTTTGCGTACCGCCGCGCGGAGCTCAGCGGGCGCGCAGTTCGCCCTTGAGCACCTTGCCGCTCGCGTTGCGCGGCAGCTCCGGGACGAACTCGACCTCGCGCGGCACCTTGTAGTTGGCCATCTCGCGGCGGGACCAGGCGATCAGGTCGTCCGCCGTGAGCGTCGAGCCCGGACGGCGGACCGCGAAGGCCTTGCCGACCTCGCCGAGGCGGGCGTCCGGGACGCCGACGACGGCGACGTCCGCGATGTCGGGGTGCAGGCCGAGCAGTTGCTCGATCTCCGCCGGGTAGGCGTTGAAGCCGCCGACGATGAACATGTCCTTGATCCGGTCGGTGATCCGCAGGTTCCCGGACGCGTCCAGGACGCCCACGTCACCGGTGCGCAGCCAGCCGTCCGGGTCGATCGCCGCCGCCGTCGCCGCCGGGTCCTCGAAGTAGCCGGCCATCACGTGGAAGCCGCGGACCAGGACCTCGCCCGTCTCGGAGAGGCGCAGCTCCGTGCCCGGGACGGCGCGGCCGGAGGTGCGCGCGATGACCTCGGCGGGGTCGCCCCGGCGGCACATGGTGACGATGCCGCTCGCCTCGGAGAGGCCGTACGCGGTGAGGACGGTGCCGACGCCCAGCTCCGTCCGCAGCCGCTCCACCAGCTGGAGCGGGACCACCGCCGCGCCGGTGACGACCAGGCGCAGCGAGGACAGGTCGTACGCGCCGCGGGCCGGGTGGTCGAGGAGGGACTGGTGCAGGGTGGGCGGGCCGGGCAGGACGGTGATCCGCTCGGCGGCGATGTTCGCGAGGACGGTGTCCACGTTGAAGACGGGCTGCGGCACCATCACCGCCCCGCGCTGGAGGCAGGCGATGACGCCCGCCTTGTAGCCGAAGGTGTGGAAGAAGGGGTTCACGATCAGATAGCGGTCGCCCTCGCGCAGCCCCGCGAGTTCGCCCCACAGGGCGTAGCAGCGCAGGGTCTGCCCATGGGTGATGACGGCGCCCTTGGGGCGGCCGGTGGTGCCGGAGGTGTAGATGATGTCGGAGGGGTCGGAGGGGGAGATCGTGGCGGCCCGGGCCCACACGTCGGCGGCCGGGACCTCGTTCCCCTCCGCGAGGAAGGACTTCCAGGTGGTGTAGCCGGGGTCGTCGGGCGCCGTGTCGCCGAAGACCACCACCCGTTCCAGGTCCGGAAGTTCCACGCCCGCGCGGCGCAGCGAGGCCACGTACGAGGTGCCGAGGAAGGTGCCGGTGACGAAGAGCAGCCGGGCCCGGGAGCGGGCCAGCACGTCGGCGGCCTCGGCGCCCTTGAATCGGGTGTTGAGCGGGACCAGGACGGCGCCCGCGGTGACCGCGCCGAGGGCGGAGACGATCCAGTCGAGGGTGTTGGGCGCCCAGATGCCGACCCGGTCCCCGGCCCGTATCCCGGTGGCGAGACAGGCGGCCGCCGCGCGTTCGACGCGCTCGCCGAGTTCGGCGTACGTGATCCGCGTGCGGCCGTCGACGACCGCCTCGCGCTCCGCGTACCGCTCGGCCGCCCGGCGCACCGCCTCGGGTATCGAGCTCCACTCCATCGCCCACCCCTCCCGTAGCTGACTATCCGTCAGATTAGCTGTAGCCTGACGCGCTGTCAGCAGTGCTGCCGGGCCGGGAGGACCACGTGCTCAAGGACGCAACAGCCATCGTCGGGATAGGCCAGACCCCCTTCGCCAAACAGCTCCCGGAGTCCGAGCGGACCCTCGCCTGCCGGGCGATCCTCGCCGCCCTCGACGACGCGGGCATCGCCCCCTCCGAGGTCGACGCCTTCGCCTCGTACACCATGGAGGAGACCGACGAGGTCGAGGTGGCCAAGGCCATCGGCGCCGGAGACGTCACCTTCTTCTCCAAGGTGGGATACGGCGGCGGCGGCTCCTGCGCCACCGTCGGACACCTCGCCGCCGCCATCGCCTCCGGCCAGGCCACCGTCGGCGTCGCCTGGCGCTCCCGCAAGCGCGGCAGCGGGCCGCGCCCGTGGAAGAACACCGCCGTCCAGCTGCCCACCCCCGGCCAGTGGACCCGCCCCTTCGGGCTGCTCCGCCCCGCCGACGAGATCGGCATGCTCGCCCGCCGCTACATGCACGAGTACGGCGCCACCCGCGACCACCTCTTCAACGTGGCCCTCGCCTGCCGCAACCGGGCCAACCAGAACCCCGCCGCGATGATGTACGAGCGCCCGCTGACCCGCGAGATGTACATGACCTCCCGCTGGATCAGCGAACCCCTCTGCCTCTTCGACAACTGCCTGGAGACCGACGGGGCGCTGGCCTGCGTGATCGTCTCCGCCGAGCGGGCCCGCGACTGCCGGCAGAAGCCCGTCTACGTCCACTCCGTCGCCCAGGGCCTGCCCGCCCAGCACCACGGCATGGTCAACTACTGGAACGACGACCCGCTGTCCGGCCCCGCCTGGACCGCCGCCCGACACCTGTGGAAGCAGGCCGACTTCGGGCCCGACGACGTCGACGTCGCCCAGATCTACGACGCCTTCACCCCGCTCATCCCGCTCTCCCTGGAGGGCTACGGCTTCTGCGGGCGCGGCGAGGGCGCCGCCTTCACCGAGGGCGGCGCCCTGGAGATCGGCGGCCGGCTCCCGCTCAACACCGGCGGCGGCGGGCTCTCCGAGGCGTACGTCCACGGCTTCAACCTCATCAACGAGGGCGTCAAGCAACTCCGCGGCGTCTCCACCGCCCAGGTCCCCGACGCCGCCACCTGCCTGGTCACCGCGGGCGAAGGCGTCCCCACGTCCGCGATCCTGCTGAGGAGCTGAGACCCATGGCCCTGCTCACCCCCGTCACCGACGAGGACGGCGCCCCCTTCTGGGAGTACACCGCCCGCGGCGAACTCCGCGTCCAGGCCTGCGCCGCCCCCGACTGCGGCGAACTCCGCTTCCCGCCCCGCCCCTGCTGCCCGCACTGCCAGTCCTTCGACAGCGAGTGGCGCCGGATGTCCGGGCGCGGCCGGATCTGGTCCTTCGTCCTCCCCCACCCGCCGCTGCTCCCCGACTACGCCGAACAGGCCCCGTACAACGCGGTCCTCGTCGAACTCGCCGAAGCCCCCCGCATCCGCCTCGTCGGCAACGTCGTCGCCTCCCCCGACGCCCCGCTGAACTCCGTGGACCCAGCCCGGCTGCGGATCGGCGCCGCCGTGAAGGTGGCGTTCACCGAGATCGACGGGGTCACCGTGCCGCGCTGGCTGCTGGAGCGCGGATGAGCGGCTCCGGGATCCTCGTCGAACGGGACAAGGAGACCGGCGTCGCCGTCGTCACCCTCGACCGGGCCGAGAAGCACAACGCGATCACCCTGGAGATGGCCCGCACCCTCGCCGAGACCTGGCGCGGCTTCCGCTACGAGGACGGGATCCGCGCGATCGTCGTCACCGGCGCCGGCGGCCGGGCCTTCTGCACCGGCGTCGACCGCGCCGCCGCCACGGACCTGCCGCAGCCCTCCTCCCCGTACACGATCGACGATCCGCTGCTCACGATCGGCCCCAAGGCCAACGACCTGTGGAAACCGGTGATCGCCGCCGTCGAGGGGATGGCCTGCGGCGGGGCGTTCTACCTGCTCGGCGAGGCTGAGTTCCTGATCGCGGGCGAGGACGCCGCCTTCTTCGACCCGCACACCACCTACGGGATGGTCTCCGCCTTCGAGACCATCCACATGGCCCAGCGGATGCCGTACGGGGAAGTCGCCCGGATGGCCCTCATGGGCACCGCCGAACGGGTCTCCGCCCGGCGCGCGTACGAGACCGGCCTGGTCTCCGAGCTGACCGCGCCCGGCGGGGCGCTCGCCGCCGCACGGGAAGCCGCCGCCGTCATCGCGGACTGTCCGACCGAGGCCGTACAGGGCACGGTACGGGCCCTGTGGTCGGCCCGGGAGGCCGCCCGCGCCCAGGCCCTGGCCCACGCCCCGCACCTGGTGACCCTCGGGAACCTGCCGCCGGAGCGGCAGGCCGAGCGGTTCACGAGGCGGACGACGGGCTACCGGACGCGGTAGGGGTGGGGGTGGCGGAGCCGCCGGACTGCGGGGTCACCTCGTACACCGCGCAGTGCTCCACCTGGCCCACGCTCCCGGGGGACCGCATCGCGACGTCGTAGAGCCGGGAGCCGCCGCCCTTCAGGTCGACCAGGACCTCGCCCTGGTCGACCCGCGAACCGTCGGTCCGGTCGAACTCCAGGACGATGCGGTACCGCCCCGCCTCCCCGTCGCGCGCGGTGACCCGCACCGTGGCCGTGGTGTCGGCCTTGCGGGCCGGCGTGCCCTTGCGCTTCTTCTGCGCGGGATCCACACAGTCGACGACCTCGACCTCGATGTCGGAGGAGGGGCTCGCCGTCGGGGAGGACGTGCCCGTCGAGCCACCCGAGCCGCTCGAACCGCTGCTGCCGCTGCTGCTGCCGCCGTCGTAGTCGTCGTAGTCGTCGTTCTTCTTCTCGGAGCTGGAGCAGCCACCCCCGCCCCCGCCCCCGCCGCTGCTCTTGCTGCTGCTCTTGCTCTTGCCGGACTTGCTGCCGGACTTGCCGCTGCCACCGCTGTGGCCGCCGCTGCTGCTGGTCTGGAAGCCGGTCAGCGCGAGCACCACCACCGTGAGCGTCGCCGCCAGCTTCAGCCGTGTGCGGACCATTCCCCGCTCCCCCCGTACTTTTCGCCGTGTCCGCGTCACCCTAGCGCCGGGTCCGCGCCACCTGGCGGGGCCCCCACGGCGGGCGTAGCGTCGACAGCGAGAGCCGGACCCGAGGAGGCCGATCGATGATCCGCAACGTCGTCGGCTCGGTCCTGGCCCTCGCCGGAGCGACGGCCGCCGTCTGGAGCCCCTTCCGTGCCTGGTACGACGGCCGTCACGGGCGCGACTACGCCATCGACGAGCTCTTCACCGGCATCACCGGCGGCCGGTCCTCGCTGCTCGGCTCGATCCTGCTGCCCTTCGCCTTCGCCGCGCTGCTCACCGTCCTCGGCGTCGTGCTGCGCTCCCGGCTGCTGGTCGCCCTCGCGGGTCTGGTCGTGCTCGGCTTCACGATCCTGTGGATGGTGCGGGTCGGACAGGCGCAGGGCAGCCTCACCGTCGGCGCCGACGGGCACGGTCTCGGCGACGGCGTCGCCAACGCCCTGGGCGGCGGGGTGCTGCTGCTCCTCGGCGCGGTCGTGATGTCGGGCCGCTCCGGACGCCACCGCACCCGGGTCGACCAGGTCCCGCCGCACGCCACGTACCCCGCGCACTCGACCCCCGACGGGTCGCGGGAGCAGCCGACGCGGGCGTACGGGACGCCGCCCGAGGAGCCGTACGCGTACGGGCCGCCGGAGGCCGCCCCGCCGCCCTCGTCGGACGTGCCCTGGGACCCGGCCCGCGACGAGACGCCACCGCCCCCGGGGCATCGGGCCTAGGGGGCGGGGCGGGCCCGGGTGGGGCGGTCGGGCGGGCTCAGGCGCCGCGGTTGGTCGCCGTGCCCTTCACCGCGTCCAGCGCGTACACGCAGCGGTCCTTGCTGCACGCGTACACGACGCCGTTCCTGGCCACCGGCGAGCCGGTGATCTCGCCGCCCGTCGCCAGCTTCCAGCGCAGCTGGCCGCCCGTGGCGTCCAGCGTGTACAGGACGTGGTCGGCCGAGCCGAAGTGCACCCGGCCGTCCGCGACGACGGGGGCGCCGATCAGCTCGCCGCCCGCCGCGAACCGCCACTTCGGGGTGCCGGTGACCGCGTCCAGGGTGTAGAGCGCGCTGCCGCTGCCGACGTGCACGTTGCCGGCGGCGACCAGCACCGGCTCGGTGGACTGGCGGGGCTCGGTGGCGATCCGCCAGCGGTCCTTGCCGGTGGTCGCGTCGAGCGCGTACACCGTGCCCAGGTGGTCCACGAGGTAGACCCCGCCGCCGGTGACGGCCGGGCCCGGCGCGAAGGCGGGCGGCGCGAGGAAGACGGCCGGCGCCTCGAAGTGCCAGCGGACGTGCCCGGACGCGATGTCGACGCACAGCACCCGGGTGCCGGCCGCGACGTACACGCAGCCGTCCTCGGCCGGGGCCACCCGCACCGGCACCTGCGCGCAGGAGGCGGCGTCGCCGACCGGGTACGACCAGCGCTCCACGCCCGTGCGGGCGTCGAGCGCCTGGAGCCGGGCGTCGCGCCACACGTACACGGTGTCGCCGTGCACGGCGGGCCCGCCCTCGGGCGTCTCGAAGTCGGTCTGGGCGCCGGTGATCTCCCACAGCTTGGCGCCGTTGGACGCCTCCCAGCCCTGGACACCGCCGCCACGGGTGCCGGTGACGACGGTGCCCCGGTCCACCTGGAGGGAGTACACCCAGGCGTCCGTGTGCAGCCGCCAGCGCTCGGCGCCGTCGAGGGCGTCGAGCGCGTACAGGGTGGGCCCGTCGGAGGCGTGGATCCGGCCGCCGGCGACCGCCATGGACCAGGCCACGTCGCGGGTCTTGAACTGGCGCCGGCCGCTCGCCGTGTCCAGCGCGTGCACCTCGAAGGAGGTGACGTAGAGCAGGTCGCCGTCGACGACCGGGGTGCCCCACACGTCGTTGGACATGCGGAAGCGCCAGGGCCGCCAGTGGCCGGGCGCCTCGGGGGCCGGCGGGGCCTGCTGGGCCTCGGGCGCCCGCGCGGGGCCGGGCAGCGGGCGGGAGCCGGGCGGCGGGCCGGGCTCGGCGCCGCCCGCGGCGCCGCCGGGCGGGCGGATCCAGCCGGTGGCGGTGCCCGCGGCGGCCCCGAGGCCGACGCCGACGGCGGCCCGGGTGTCGGCGACCCGGGGGCCGGGGCCGATCGGCACGGTCCCGCCGCCCAGCCGTACGGGACCGGAGTCGGGCACCGGGGCGGCGGCGGGACCGGCGTGCCGGCCGCCACCGGGACGGTCGCCGTACGGGTCGGAGGGCCGGTCGGAGGGCCGGCCGGCGCGCGGGTCGCCGGTCCAGTCGGCGGGCTGCCGGGGCGGGCGCGGCGGCATCGGCGGGTCGGCCGGGGGCCGCGGGGGGCTGGGCCGGCCGCCGCGGCGGGTCTCGATCATGGCGGTGGCGCGCTGCGGCAGCCAGGCCGCCGCCGTACCGCTGTCGTCGCTGCCGGCGCCGAAGAGGTGCGGGGCCAGCTGGGCCTGGAGGTCGGCCGGGGTGGGGCGCTTGCTGACGTCCGTCTGCATGCAGGAGTCGATCAGCGGGCGCAGCTCGTCCGGCAGCCCCTCCAGGTCGGGGCCCTCGCGCAGCAGCATGAAGACGGTCTCGACCGGGTTGGCGCCGTGGAACGGGGCGTGCCCGGTGGCGGCGAAGACCAGCATGGAGCCCAGCGAGAAGACATCGCTCGCGCCGGTGACGCTGCGCGAGTCGCGGGCCTGCTCGGGGGACATGTAGGCCGGGGTGCCGACGGCGACGTTGGTCATGGTCAGGCGCGTGTTGGAGACGCCCGACGCGATGCCGAAGTCGATCACCCGGGGGCCGTCCTCGACGACGAGGACGTTGGAGGGCTTGAGGTCGCGGTGGACGAGGCCGGCGCCGTGGATGGACTGCAGGGCCTCGGCGACGCCGGCCGCGAGCCAGCGCACCGCCTGGGCCGGGAGCGGCCCGCACTCGTTCACTATCTCTTCGAGGGAGGGCGCCGGTACGTACGCCGTGGCGAGCCACGGCACGGCGGCGCGCGGGTCGGCGTCGACGACGGCCGCCGTGTAGAAGCCGGAGACCGCCCGCGCGGCCTCGACCTCGCGGGTGAAGCGGACGCGGAACAGCTGGTCCTCGGCGAGCTCCGTCCGTACGGTCTTGATCGCCACGCGCCGCCCGGACGCCGAGCGCGCGAGATAGACGAGGCCCATTCCGCCCGCACCGAGCCGGCCCAGCACCTCGAAGGGCCCGATCCGTCTCGGGTCGTGCTGCGTCAGCTGCTCCACTTGCCTGCCACCTCCCCGTAGGGCCATGAGGGTACGGCCCCGTGGACCCTGATTGTTCCTGTCCGAGGCGGTGGTGGCGAACCCGGGGGCGGATCGGGGTGTCCTGGCTCATATCGGCGTACATGTCGCCGTTCATATCGGCGTTCTATCGGCGTGCGTTTCGGCGTTCGTACCGGCGTTCGCGTCGGCGTTCGCGTCGGCGTTCGTGCCGGCGTTCGTTTCGCCGCGCGTGCCGTCGCCCGTCAGGCGGGCTCGGCCAGGACGGCGAAGCGGGCGCCCTGGTTGTCGTGGAGGACGGCGATCCGTCCGTGCGGGGTGTCGAAGGGGGCGGTGGCGACCCGGCCGCCGAGGCGTACGGCGGTGGCGCAGGCCGCGTCGCAGTCGCGGACGGCGAAGTAGGGGAGGACGTGGCCGGGCAGCGCGGCGGGGAAGGCGGCGGTCATGACGGCCCGGCCGCCGAAGGCGCTGTCGTCGCCCGCGCGGGAGCCGGGCGGGGACCAGACGCGGTAGTCGAAGGAGCCGTCGCGGCCCTCCTCGGCGGGGTCGGCCTGGCGGCCCAGCCAGCCGAAGACGGTGGCGTAGAAGGTGTCGACCGCCTCGGGCTCGCGGGTGTACACCTCCATCCAGCAGAAGGCGCCGGGCCGGTTCACGGTCTCGAAGCCGTCGTCGTCACCGGACTGGCGCAGTCCGAAGACGGCGCCGCCGGGGTCGGCGGCGAGGGCCCGGACGCCGAAGGGGCCGACGGGGTAGGGCTCCATGACCATCCGCCCGCCGGCGGCCTTGATCCGGGCGGCGAGGGTGCCGGCGTCGCCGGTGGCGAGGTAGACGGTCCAGGTGGTGGGCATCCGGCCGTCGCGCTTGGGGAGGAGGCCGGCCACCCGCCTGCCGTCGAGGAGGGCCTCGTCGCGGTCGGGGTCGAAGCTCCAGCCGAAGAGCTCGCCGTAGAAGCGCTTGCCCGCTTCGAGGTCCGGGAGCTGCGCGTCCACCCAGCAGGGGGTGCCCTGTGTGAATACGGCCATGGCCTCACGCTAGGGTCCGTCCGCGCGCCCCGCACCCGCCTAAAAACGAACATATGTGCCTTTAGGGGGTCCGGAGCCCTTGCCCCACAAGGGCTCCGAAGCAGTTGTCCACCGAAGTTGTCCACAGGCTGTTAATAAGCCTATTGGGGAGAGGGCCGTGGATCCGGGGCCGGATACCCATTTGCAGTCGGCCGAATCGCGCCCCGATCACCCCTCGGTAAGCTGACGGCATGACAGGACAAGTACGCACCGTCGACGGCCGCGTGGCCGGACGACGCGGCCAGGCGACGCGGCAGAAGCTGCTCGACTGCCTCGGCGAGATGCTCAGCTCCTCGCCCTACCGGGACGTCAAGGTCATCGACGTGGCCCGGAAGGCGGGTACTTCACCCGCGACGTTCTACCAGTACTTCCCTGACGTCGAGGGCGCAGTCCTCGAAATCGCGGAGGAAATGGCCAAGGAGGGCGCGGGATTGACCGATCTCGTCTCTGGCCGCTCCTGGGTCGGCAAGGCCGGCTGGGCGACCTCCGAGGAACTGGTCGAGGGATTCCTGGACTTCTGGCGCCGGCACGACGCGATCCTGCGGGTGGTGGACCTCGGGGCCGCCGAGGGCGACAAGCGGTTCTACAAGATCCGCATGAAGATCCTGAACTCGGTCACCAACTCCCTGACGGACGCGGTGAAGGAGCTCCAGGCGAAGGGCAAGGTCGACAAGGACGTCAGCCCCGCGGCGATGGCGGGCTCGCTGGTGGCCATGCTGGCGGCGGTCGCCGGCCACCAGAAGGGCTTCCAGACCTGGGGCGTGAAGCAGGCCGAACTGCGTCCGAACCTGGCCCTGTTGGTGCACCTGGGGATCACGGGCAAGAAGCCGACGAAGTAGCCCCCGCGAGCCCTCAGGGCTCTCCTTCACCCGTCCTGTCGCGCCGGCGGCGGTCCCGCGCTCGTACCTGTCGTACGGGCCCGGGACTGCCGCCGGCGTTCTTTCACCCCTCCGCCGGAGTGGTCCTGGTCAGCCGGAAGAGCCGGATCTCGCGGTCGATCCGCGCCTGGTACGTCGCGTACGGCGGCCAGAAGACCAGCGCCGCCTGCCAGGCCGCCGCCCGCTCCTCCCCCGCGAGCAGCCGGGCCCGTACGGGGAAGCTCTCGCCGCGCCAGCTGACCTCGGCGTCCGGGTGGGCGAGCAGGTTGGCGGTCCAGGCCGGATGGCCCGGGCGGCCGAAGTTGGAGCCGATCAGCAGCCAGGTGCCGTCCGCCGGCTCCGGCATGCAGGCGAGCGGGGTGACCCGCGGCTGCCCGGACTTCGCCCCCTTGGCGGTCAGGACCACGCCCGGCAGCATCTGCGCGCTGAGCATCACCTTGCCGCGGGTCAGCCGGTGCACGGTCCGGTCCATGGCGGGGATGACGTGCGGGGCGACCTTGGCGAAGGCGCGGGTGGAGGAGACCTTCTGCATCATGCGCAGTCCGATCGGCACCTAGGCCACCTCCCCGAAGAGTCCGCTGCGTTCGGCGGCGCGGGCGCGCAGCCGGTGGGCGGGGCCGAAGAGGAGCTCGCCGGCGGCCGCGCGCTCGACGTACAGAGCGGGGTCGTGCTCCCCGCCGCCGCCGGTGCCGCCGTGCGGCTGGACCGTCTCCGCGGCGGCGGCCCGCAGCGCTTCCAGGGCCTGCGCGAGGGCCAGCGCGCCGGCCTCCGGCGCCGCGTCGTCGAGGGCGGCGCAGAAGGTCAGCGAGCGGGCCGTCTCGACCTGCGCCAGGAGGTCGGCGAGGCGGTGCCGGACCGCCTGGAGGGAGCCGGCCGGGCGCCCGAACCGCTCGCGGGCGGCGGCGTGCCCGACGGTGCGGTCGAGGATGCCGCGGGCCGCGCCGACCGCCTCGGCGGCGAGGGCGACGGCCGCGGTGCGCCCGGCGGCGGCGAGCGCCGCGAGCACCGCCGGGGCCTCCGCCGCCTCCTCCCCCAGCAACTCCCCCGCCACGTCCCTGAACTGGACGGTGGCCCGGGACCGGGTGACGTCGAGGGCGGGCTGCCGCCGCCGTACGAGCCCGGCGGCGTCCGCCTCCGCCCGGACGAGGAAGAGCAGGGTGCGGCTGCGCGGGAAGCCGCCGGCGTGCGCGGCGACCAGGAGCAGCCCGGCGCTGTGCCCGTCGAGGACCTGGACGGCCTCGCCGTAGAGCGACCAGCGCTCGCCGCCGGGGGGCCGGGTCGCCTGGACGCCGCCGGAGCGCCCGCCGCCCGACCAGGGCTCGGCCGCGTTGTCCCCGGTGAGCCCGAGGGCGAGCGGGAGCGAGCCGCCGGGCAGGGCGAGGGCGCAGGTCAGCGACCCGTCGGCGATCCGGGGCAGCAGTTCGGCGCGCTGCCGCTCGGTGCCGAGGGCGGCGATCAGCGGGGCGACGAGGACGGCGGTGGCGAGCAGCGGGGACGGGGCGAGGGCGCGGCCGGTCTCCTCACAGGCGAGGGCGAGTTCGGCGGGACCGCGGCCGGCTCCCCCGTACTCCTCGGGCAGGGCGATGCCGGGCAGGCCGAGGGCGTCGGCCATGGCGGCCCAGAGTCCGGTGTCGTACCCCTCGGGGGTGGTGACGGCGGCGCGGATCTCGGCCGGTCCTGCCCGCTGAGCGAGGAGTTCGCGCAGGGTCCTGCGGATCTCCTGCTGCTCTTCGGTGACGGCGGCGGTACGCATGGGGCTCCCCTCCGTAACTGACGGGGCGTCATGTTAGAGCGGTGAGCGCCAGAAACACAGCCCGCGGCGCTCCGGAAACAAGGACCCCGACCCTCCCCGTACGGCGCCGGATCCGCCGTATCTGATGTACCGTCAGATTCATGCCCACCACCTCAGGGGACCGCCGTCGCCGCGTCGCCGTCGTCGGCATATCCCTCTCCGACTGCGGCCGCGTCGACGAGGCCACCCCTTACGCCCTGCACGCCCAGGCCGCCCGCCGCGCCCTCGCGGACAGCGGGCTCGACCGCTCCGTCATCGACGGCCTCGCCTCGGCGGGCCTCGGCACCCTCGCCCCGGTGGAGGTCGCCGAATACCTGGGGCTGCGGCCCCGCTGGGTGGACTCGACCGCCGTCGGCGGCGCCACCTGGGAGGTCATGGCGGCGCACGCCGCCGACGCCATCGCGACCGGCCGCGCCAACGCGGTCCTGCTGGTCTACGGCTCCACCGCCCGCGCCGACATCAAGGCCCGCCGGCGCACCTCCAACCTCTCCTTCGGCGCCCGCGGCCCGCTCCAGTTCGAGGTGCCGTACGGCCACACCCTCATCGCCAAGTACGCGATGGCCGCCCGCCGCCACATGCACGAGTACGGCACCACCCTGGAGCAGCTGGCCGAGGTGGCCGTCCAGGCCAGGGCCAACGCGGCGCTCAACCCCGAGGCGATGTTCCGCACCCCGATCACCGTCGACGAGGTGCTGGACGGCCCGATGATCGCCGACCCGTTCACCAAGCTGCACTGCTGCATCCGCAGCGACGGCGGCTGCGCGGTGCTGCTGGCGGCCGAGGAGTACGTGCCGGACACGGCGAAGGCCCCGGTGTGGGTGCTCGGCACCGGCGAGTACGCCTCGCACACCACGATGTCGGAGTGGGAGGACTTCACGGTCTCCCCGGCGGCGGTCAGCGGCAAGCTGGCCTTCGAGCGGGCCGGCGTGACCCCCGCCGACATCGAACTCGCCGAGATCTACGACGCGTTCACCTACATGACCCTGGTGACCCTGGAGGACCTGGGCTTCTGCGCGAAGGGCGAGGGGGGCGCCTTCTTCGAGGAGAAGGGGCGCGCGGACCGCCTGCCGGTCAACACCGACGGCGGCGGCCTCTCCGCCTGCCACCCGGGGATGCGGGGCCTGTTCCTCCTCGTCGAGGCGGTACGCCAACTCCGCGGCGAGGCCCCCGGTCTCCAGGTCCGCCGCCCGGACGGCTCGCTGCCGGAGCTCGCGGTGGCGTCGGGGACGGGGGGCTGGTTCTGCTCGTCGGGGACGGTGGTGCTGGGACGGGGGTGAGCGCCCCGCCCCGCCACCTCCGCCCACCACCCCCAGATCTATACAAGCGTCATAGACAGACGTGTAGGACATCCGTATAGTCAGGAGTGCGGGGCCGTCACGGCCCCGCACCACCCGACAAGGAGTCCCGCCATGCGCGCAGCCCGTACGGTCCTGATCTCCGGCGCCTCGATCGCCGGCCCCGCCCTCGCGCTCTGGCTGCACCGCTACGGCTTCGCCCCCACCGTCGTCGAGCGCGCCCCCGCACTGCGCACCGGCGGCTACAAGGTCGACCTGCGCGGAGGGGCCATCGAGATCTGCGAGCGGATGGGCATCCTCGCCGAGGTCCGCGCGGCCTCCACGGACATGGCCGGCGGCTCGTACGTCGACGCGCGGGGCCGCACCGTGGGCGAACTGCCCGCCGAGATCTTCGGCGGCCGGGCGGAACAGGACGACGAGATCATGCGCGGCGACCTCGCCCGCATCCTCCACGAGAAGACCCGCGACGACGTCGAGTACCTCTTCGGCGACTCCGTCGCCTCGCTGCACGACGACGGCGAGGGCGTGGACGTCGTCTTCGAGAGCGGCACCCGCCGCCGCTTCGACCTGGTGGTGGGCGCGGACGGCATGCACTCGCACACCCGGGGGCTCGTCTTCGGCGACGAACGGCGGTTCAAGCGGCACCTGGGCGCGTACATCTCGATCTTCACGGGCCCCGACCGGCTCGGCCTGGACCGCTGGGAGACCTACCACGCCCGCCCCGACAAGCTGGTCTCCGTCTACAGCACGTCCGGCGAGCGCGCCGGCACCGCCAAGAACTGCTTCGTCTTCGCCTCCCCCGCCGAGCTCGCCCACGACCACCGCGACACCCTCGCCCAGAAGCGCCTGCTCGCGGAGGCGTTCGCGGGCGACGACTGGGAGATCCCGCACCTGATCGCGGACTCCGCCGACGCCGAGGACTTCTACTTCGACTCCATCGCCACCATCACCATGGACCGCTGGTCCCGGGGCCGCGTCGTCCTCCTCGGCGACGCCGCCCACTGCACCTCCCCCGCCTCGGGCCAGGGCACCGGCCTCGCCCTGACCGGCGCCTACGTCCTGGCCGGCGAACTCGCGGCGGCGGGCGGCGACCACGTGGCGGCCTTCGCGGCGTACGAGACGGTGATGCGGCCGGGCGTGGAGCTCAACCGGCGCTTCGCCGAGAAGATGGTCAAGGAGATGACGGTCTCGTCCCGCCGCAAGATCGCCCTGCGCATGCTCCTGGTGCGGACCCTGCCGAAGATGCCGTGGAGGAACCTGATCGCGCGCATGATCCGGGAGGAGATCCAGCGGGCGGCCCACGCGGTGCCGGTGAAGGAGTACGGGGCGCACGAGAGGAAGGCGACCGAGGGGGCGAGCCGGATGAACCCGGTGAACGGGACACTCCAGGGCATTTGAACCCGTTCGAAATCCGCTACCGGTGCGGACGGACCCCCTGTTACGATCACGGCTTCGGACGGGAAGCGCCGGGAGGGGCCGCGCGGAACACGCGCGAACGAAGGCCACCCGTCCCCTGCCTGCACAGGCTTCGGAGGGGAACCACCTTGAACGGACACTCCCGCGTGCGCGCGCGCAGAGCGCTTGCCGCCGCGACGACCCTGGCCATCGCGGCCGGCCTCACCACCACACTGACCGCCCCGGCCCTCGCCGCCGAGATCCCGGCAGCGGCCGACGAGGCCGTGATCCCCGACCCGGGACGCGCCAGGCCGCGCGAGGAGAACCTGCTCCAGGCCGGGGCCACCGGCTACGTCCACCGGCAGGAGGGGACCACCGGCCTCCTCTGGACCGACGCCGCCTCCGGCACCACCACCACGCTCCCCGCGGCGGCCCAGAACGGCCACTCCGGCCTCTACGCCACCACCGGCGGCGGCGCGGTCACCGTGACCGACATCGCGAAGGGGACCACGACCACGATCTCCGTCCCCGCGGGCCGGAGCTGGTCCGGGGTCTACAGCGCCGACGGCATCGTCACCAGCACCCCCCAGGCCGACGGCACGTCCGTGGCGCTCACGCTGACGCGCTCCGTGGACGGCGGCATCGTCGAGACCCCCGTGACCGGCGTCCCGGAGGGCACGGGCGCGCTGAGCCGGGCCGGCACGACCGGCCAGGACGGCCGGGGCGCGATCCTCCGCTCCTCCGACGGCGCCGTGTTCTACCTCCACTACGCGACCGGCACGCTGACTCCGCTCCCCGCGGCCTTCAGGAACGCCTCGGTCCTCCGGCTCGCCCCGGACCACGTCCTGGCCTGGTCCACCGGCAGGGGCACGCTGTACACGGTCCCGCGAGCGGACGCCTCCGCGACGCCCGTGACCACCGACGTCCCGTCCCCGTCCGACCCCGCCGGCAAGGTGGAGTTCTCGGTCCTGGGCTCCCGCGTCCTCTTCGTCCGGCCCGCCGCGTTCTACGACAAGCGCGGCGTACTCGCCCAGAAGCTCCAGACCGTGCCCCTCGGCGGCGGCGCGACCACGGACCTGCTCCCGGCCGCGGCGGCCGGCCTCACCGTCGGCCCGGACGGCGGTGTCCTGGCCGTCGGCGGTACCGGCGCCGCCGACTGGGCGGTGCACCGGATCACCCTGGGCGAGGACGGCGCTCCCCGTACGGCCGCCGTGCGGGAGGTGCCACGGGTCCCCGTGACGTACAGCGGCCTGACGCTCGGCGGCGGCCAGCTGAGCTACCTGGCGGACTCGACGCCGGGAAGCGTGCCCGCCCTGTTCGACGTCGACACGAGCGCGACCGGCACCCCCTCGGCGTCCGCGCCGCGGCTGCGGTACCAGCCCTTCGGCACCCCGAACGGCCTTCGCTCGCTCGGGGACGGCAACGCGGTCTACGGGCAGAACAACTGGGTCGAGGCGCCCACGCACGACTCGTTCCGCTCCTCCGAACTGCCCGCCGCGAGCACCGTCGTGGACGCCGCGGGCCGCTACGTCCTGGCGAGGAACGGCGACACGACCTACGCCGTCGACCTGGACATCGACAACTCCAACGAGTCCGAACTCCGGCTCACCCTGGTCAAGTCCGCCGCCGCCCTGTGGGGCAGCCAGGTGTGGAAGCCCGCCCCGACCAAGGGCACGGTCAACGCCTACGACCTGGCGACGGGCACGACCTCGCCGGCGCTGAACATCGGCTCCGCGTGCGTCCCGTCCGAACTCCAGGCGGTCGGCCGCTGGCTGTACTGGGCGTGCGCGGCGGAGGCGAAGGCCGGGGTCTACGACCGGACGCTGAAGAAGAACGTCGCCGTCCCGGTGGGCGAGTCGCTGCTCGGCGACGGCTTCGTCGTCCGCCGGGACAGCGCGGCGCACAAGCTGCTCCTGACGAACGCCGCGACCGGCGTGACCACGGACTTCGCCACGGTCCCGGCCTGGACGGCCGCCGACCCGCGCGGGACCAGCTGGACCGTCGACAAGTTCGGCGCGAACGTCGCCTTCACCGACGCCCAGCGGAACATCCACGTCAAGCGCGTCCCGGTCGCCGCCCAGCCGCTCACGCTGCTCGACACGGGCCTGCTCCAGTACGACGGCGGCACCAGCAAGCTCCGCTGGCGCATGTCCCGATCGGTCGGGGCGTGGAGCGTCGAGATCAGGAACGCGGCCGGCAAGGCCGTCCGCACCTACCGCGGCACCGCCGGGAACGGCGCCGGCGTCGCCGTCGACTGGGACAGCCGCGACGACCTCGGCCGCGGTGTCGAGGACGGCACGTACACGTACGTCATGACCGCGCAGCCCGCGAACGGCGTCGGAGCCGCCGTGCGCGGCACCGGCACGGTCTGGGGGTTCGACGTCGGCCTCACCACCCTCCCCGGCACCTACACCCCCGTCACCCCCACCCGCCTCATGGACACCCGCTCCGGCCTCGGTGTCGCCAAGGCCAAGGTCGGCGCCGGGCAGTCCGTCTCCCTCAAGGTGACGGGCACCGGCGGGGTGCCGGCCGCGGGCGTGACGGCGGTGGTCCTGAACGTGACCGCGACCGGCGCCACCGCGAGCAGCCACGTCTCCGTCCACCCGTCCGGGACCCGCCGGACGTCCGCGTCCAACCTCAACTTCACGGCCGGCAGGACCGCCGCGAACCTGGTCACCGTGCCGGTCGTCGACGGCCGCGTGACGTTCTACAACCGGGCCGGTTCGGTCGACCTGCTCGCCGACGTCGCGGGCTACTACACCGCGGGGACGGCGGGTTCGGCGTACCAGCCGGTCACGCCGAAGCGGCTCATGGACACCCGTGACGGCACCGGCGTCCCGAAGGCCAAGCTCGCGGCGAACAGCACCGTCACCCTCCCGGTCACCGAGCCGGGCGCGACCGCCGTCGTCCTCAACGTGACCGCCACGAACCCGACCGCGACCAGCTTCGTCTCCGTCTACCCGTACGGGACGACCCGCACCGCCGCCTCGAACCTCAACTTCACGGCCCGTCAGACCGTCCCGAACCTGGTCGTCGTCCCCGTCAAGGACGGCAAGGTCACCTTCTACAACAAGTACGGCACCGTCGACCTCCTCGCCGACGTCGCCGGCTACTTCAAGAAGGACACCGGCTCCGTCTTCACCGGCATGCAGCCCAAGCGCCTCATGGACACCCGCGACGGCACCGGCGTCACCAAGGGCAAGGTGGGGGCCGGCCGGACCGTCAGCCTCGACGTGAACCCGGCGTACACGGCGGTCGTCCTCAACGTGACCGCCACCGGCCCGACCGCGACCGGCTTCGTCTCGGTCTACCCGTACGGGACGACCCGCACGGCCGCCTCGAACCTCAACTTCACGGCCGGCCAGACCATCCCGAATCTCGTGGTCGTCCCCGTCCACGACGGCAAGGTCACCTTCTACAACCACTCCGGCACCGTCGACCTCATCGCCGACATCGCCGGCTACTACACCAGCTGACAGCAGAACGACGTTCACGGCCCGGGACGGGCGCCGGAGGGGGCAGCGCGGAAGCCGCGCTCGCGGCGGCGCCCGTACCCGGACCTGACGAGCCCCGGAGGGGAACCCGCCTTGCAGCAGCACGTACGAGCGCGTACGCGGAAAGCGCTCGCCATCGCCACCACCCTCGGCCTCGCGGCCGGCCTGACCGCCGCGGTCACGGCCGTCCCGGCCTCGGCGGCACCGGCCGCCGGCACCGCGACGGACGAGGTCGTCATCCCCGACCCGGGGCGCGAGAGGCCCCGCCTGGACGTCCTGCTCCAGGCGGGAACGACCGGCTACGCCCACCGGCAGGAGGGCACCGAGGGCATCCTGTGGACGGACGCGGCCTCGGGTGCGACGAAGTCCCTGCCCTGGCAGGCGGAGTCCGGCCACTCCGGGCTCAGCGCCAAGGGGTCCGGTGACGCCGTCGAGATCACCGACCTCGCGACCGACCGCACGACCTCCGTCGGCGTGCCCCAGGGCCTGGCCTGGGTCGAGGCGTTCACCGCCGACACCGTGCTGGCCGGCCGGTACGACGCGGACCGGCTCAGCTCGCTCACGCTGCTCTCCGCCGGGGCCGGGGCAGCCGCCGAACGCCCCGTGACCGGCCTCCCGGCGGGCCTGGACGACCTGTACCTGGAGGTGCAGGACTCCGGAGGCGCGCTCTTCTCCGACCCCGTCGGCACCCGGGCGTTCTACCTCGACTTCGCGAGCGCCGCCCTCACCGAACTCCCGCCCGCGCTCTCCGGTCTCACCGACTACCGCCTCTCCCCGGCGCACCTCCTGGCCCGCAAGGGCGGCTCGGGCACGCTGGTCTCGGTACCCCGGGCGAACCCGGTCGCCCCGCCCATGACGACCGTCGTCGTACCGAACGGAGCCGGCCCGGTCACCGGCGACTTCGCCGTCCTCGGGGACTGGGTGCTCACCACCGCCTACGCCGGGCAGCGGCCGGCCCTCGGCGCGCCGCTCCGCGCGGTCCCGCTCGGCGGCGGCACCGCCGTGCAGCTGCTGCCCCACACGGCGGGCCGGATCGCCCCCGCCGGCGACGGCAGCCTCCGTACCGTCGGCGGCAGCGCTGCCACCGACTGGGCGGTGCACCGCCTCGCCCTCGGCACGGACGGCAAGCCCGCGCCCGACACGGTCCGCGCCGTGCCGGTGATGCCCCGGGGCGTCACCCGACTCGCGCTCGGCGGCGGCCGGTTGAGCTACCTGAGCCCCCGCGACGACACGACCGAGCTCCTCGACGTGGACGTCGCGGGATCCGCCACGCCGGCCGCCCCAGCGCTGCGGTACTCCTTCCACGCCCCGGTGAGCAGCATGGCGTCCCTCGGCGACGGCGACGCGGTGGCCCACTCGGGCGGCACGCTCGCCGCCCCCACCGGTCCCGGCTCCTACCGGACCTTCCCGCTGCCCGCGCAGAGCACCGTCGTGGACGCGGCGGGCCGCTACGCCGTGGCGACCGACGGGACGAAGACCTACGTCGGCGACCTCGACAGCGCCCGCGCGGACGCCTCGGCCGTCCTGCTCACCCTGACGGACTCCCCCGCCGCCGTGTGGGGCACCCAGGCATGGAAGCCCGCCACGACGACGGGCACGGTCAACGCGTACGACCTGAAGACGAAGGCCACCTCGGCGCCCGTCGACCTCGGCTCCGGCTGCCGGCCCACCGAGCTCCAGACCACGGACCGCTGGCTCTACTGGGCCTGCGGTGCCACCAAGGCCGGTGTCTACGACCGGACGCTGAAGAAGAGCGTCGCCGTGCCCACCGGCGAGGCGCTGCTCGGCGACGGCTTCCTCGTCCGCCACGAGGGCGACAGGCTGCGCCTGACGGACGCGGCCACCGGCACCACCACCGACTTCGCGGACCTGCCCGCCTCCGCGACGGGCTCCGGCCGCGGGACCGCCTGGACCGTGGACAAGTTCGGCGGCGACGTCGCGTTCGTCGACCCGGGGACGCAGGACATCCACGTCAAGCGGGTCGCGTCGGTACGCCCGCCGCTCGCGCTCGTCGAGTCCCGCGTGCCCTCCGGTCTGCCCTTCAGCGGCAAGGACACGGCCGAGCCGACGGCGGCCTGGACGCCCGTCTGGCGTTTCTCCAAGCCGGTCGGCTCCTGGAAGGTCTCCCTCCTGAAGGGCGACGGCGCGGTCGTGCGCACCTTCGAAGGGACGCGGGGCGACGGCGCCGCCGTCCGCGTGGACTGGGACGGCAAGGACGCGAAGGGCCGCGGCATCGAGTCCGGCCAGTACCGCTGGGAGCTGACCGCCCGCCCGCTGGACGGGGTCGGGCCCTCCCGGACCGCGTGGGGGGCGCTCCCCGTCACCGGCAGCTCCCTCACCACCCTCCCCGGCACCTACACCCCCGTCACCCCCACCCGCCTCATGGACACCCGCTCCGGCCTCGGCGTCCCGAAGGCCAAGCTGGGGGCCGACGGCACGGTCCTGCTGAAGGTGGCCGGCCAGGCGGGCGTGCCCGCCGAGGGGCTCAGCGCCGTGGTGCTGAACGTGACCGCGACCAACGCGACCGCGAGCGGCTTCGTCTCCGCGTACCCGCACGACACGCGGCGCACCTCCGCCTCGAACCTCAACCTCACGGCCGGCCGGACCAGCGCCAACCTGGTCACCGTGCCCGTCGTCGACGGCTGGGTCGAGTTCTACAACCGCGCCGGTTCGGTCGACCTGCTCGCCGACATCGCGGGCTACTACACCGAGGGCACGAGCAGTTCCACCTACCAGCCGGTGACGCCGAAGCGGCTCATGGACACCCGTAACGGCACCGGCGTGGCCAAGGCGAAGGTCGCCGCGAACGGCACCGTCACCCTGCCGGTCACCGAGCCGGGCGCGACGGCCGTCGTCCTCAACGTGACCGCGACCAACCCGACGGCCACCGGCTTCGTCTCGGTCCACCCGTACGGGACGCCCCGCACGGCCGCCTCGAACCTCAACTTCGTCGCCGGCCAGACCGTCCCGAACCTCGTCGTCGTCCCGGTCAAGGACGGCAGGATCACCTTCTACAACAAGAGCGGCACCGTCGACCTCCTCGCCGACGTCGCCGGCTACTTCAAGCAGGGCACCGGCTCCGTCTTCACCGGCATGCAGCCCAAGCGCCTCATGGACACCCGTGACGGCACCGGCGTCGCCAAGGGGAGGATCGGGGCCGGCAAGACGGTGAACCTGCCGGTCGGGTACAAGTACACCGCCGTCGTCCTCAACGTGACCGCGACCGGCCCGACGGCCGACGGCTTCGTCTCCGTGTACCCGTACGGGACGACCCGCACGGCCGCCTCGAACCTCAACTTCGTCGCCGGCCAGACCGTCCCGAACCTCGTCGTCGTGCCGGTGCGGGAAGGCAAGGTCACCTTCTACAACCACTCCGGCACCGTCGACCTCATCGCCGACATCGCCGGCTACTACACCGGCTGACGGCGGCGGCACACCCCCGCGGGGCCTCATGATGGGCGGCATGAACACGAGCCAGTCGCCCTTCGTCGAGGCCCTGCGGTCGTCCCGGGTCTGGGACACCGCGCTGCCCGCCTTCGCGCCCGACTCCGCGCCCGCCGAGCCGCTGCCGCTCTTCCACGAGTGGTTCGTCGCCGCCGTCGCGGCCGGGGCCGTGGAGCCGCACACCATGGCGCTGTCGACCGTCGGCGCGGACGGGCGGCCGGACGCGCGGATCGTGATGCTGCACGACGCCGACGCGCGCGGCTGGCACTTCGCCTCGCACGCGGGCAGCGCCAAGGGGCGGCAGCTCGCCGCGCGGCCCGAGGCGGCGCTCACCTTCTACTGGCCGGTCCAGGGCCGCCAGGTCCGGGTCCGGGGCCGGGTGTCCACCGGGACGCCCGAGGAGGCGTACGCCGACCTCCACGCCCGCACCCCCGGCGCCCTCGCCTCCGCGCTCGTGGGGCACCAGAGCGAGGTGCTGGACGCGACGCGGACCCTCGCCGAGGCGAGCGCCGCCGCCTGGGAGCGGGCGCTGCGGGAGCCGGCGGCCGACGCGCCGAGCTGGACCCTGTACGTGGTCGAGCCGGCCGAGGTGGAGTTCTTCCAGGGCGACGAGCGGCGCCGGCACGTCCGGCTCCGGTACCGGCGGACGCCGGGCGGCGGCTGGGAGCGGGAGCTGCTCTGGCCCTGACGGGACCTCAGCCCCCGTACATCTCCTCGATCTCCCGGCCGAAGTCCCGCAGGACCGCCCTCCGCTTGAGCTTCAGGGACGGTGTCAGGTGTCCGCCGGCCTGCGTCCACTCCCTCGTCAGGATCCGGAAGTCCCGGATCGACTCGGCCCGCGACACCAGCCGGTTGGCCTCGTCGACGGCGCGCTGGACGAGGGCGGTCAGCTCCTCGTCGCGGGCCAGCTCCCACAGCGCGAGGTGGTCCTTGTGCCGCATGTGCCGCCAGTGGAGCAGCCCGTCGTGGTCGAGGGTGATGAGCGCGGTGACGTACGGGCGGTCGTCGCCGAGGACCATGCACTGGGCGACGAGGGGGTGGGCGCGCAGCCAGTCCTCCAGCGGGGCGGGGGCGACGTTCTTGCCGGCGGAGGTGACGATGATGTCCTTCTTGCGGCCGGTGATCCGCAGATGGCCCTCCTCGTCGAGGGCGCCCAGGTCGCCGGTGGGGAACCAGCCCTCGTCCGTGTAGGGAAGGGCGACGCCGCGCCGGGCGTCCCAGTAGCCGGCGAAGACGTGGCCGCCCTTGAGCCAGACCTCGCCGTCGTCGGCGATCCGCACGGCGGTGCCGGGCAGCGGGCGGCCCACCGTGCCGGGGCGCGGTCCGCCGAGCGGGGTGACGGTGGCGGCGGCGGCGGTCTCCGTCAGGCCGTACCCCTCGTAGACCTCGATGCCCGCCCCGGCGAAGAACTCGGCGAGCCGCGCGCCGAGCGCCGAGCCGCCGGAGATGACGTGCCGGACGCGTCCGCCGAGCGCGGCCCGGATGCGCCGGTAGACGAGCGGCTCGTAGAGGGCGCGGGCGGCGCGCAGGCCGAGCGAGGGGCGGAGCGCGTGGCCGTAGCGTTCGGCGACGCGGGCGGCGCGGTCGAAGGAGGCGGCGCGGCCGGCGCGTTCGGCGGTGGCGCGGGCGGTGTGGAAGACCTTCTCCAGGACGTACGGGATGGCGAGGAGGAAGGTCGGCCGGAAGGCGGCCAGGTCGGCGAGGAGTTCGTCGCTCTCCGCGGACGGGGTGTGCCCGACCTTCACGCGGGCGCGGACGCAGCCGATGGCGACCATGCGGCCGAAGACGTGGGAGAGCGGGAGGAAGAGGAGGGTCGAGGCGGGTTCCTCGCTGAGCGCCTTGAAGACGGGGTGGAGCAGGCCGACGGCGTTGTCGACCTCGGTGAGGAAGTTGCCGTGGGTCAGCGCGCAGCCCTTGGGGCGGCCGGTGGTGCCCGAGGTGTAGACGAGGGTGGCGAGGGTCTCGGGGGTGAGCAGCCCGCGGCGGGCGGTGACGGCCTCGTCGGGCACGTGCGCGCCGGCCTTGCGCAGCTGGTCGACGGCGCCGGTGTCGAGCACCCAGAGCTGTGCCAGCGCGGGCAGTTGGCGCCGTTCGGCGGAGACCAGGCGCGCCTGGGCCGGGTCCTCGACGACGCAGGCGGCGGCGCCGGAGTCCTGGAGGATCCAGCGGGTCTGGTACGCGGAGGAGGTGGGGTGGAGCGGGACGGTGATGAGTCCCGCGGCCCAGGCCGCGAAGTCGATGAGGGTCCACTCGTAGCGGGTGCGGGCCATCAGGGCGAGCCGGTCGCCGGGCCGCAGCCCTTGGGCGATGAGCCCCTTGGCGACGGAGTGCACCTCGGCCGCGAAGGTGGCGGCGGTGACGTCGGCCCAGCCGCCGTCGGCCCGTTTGCGGGCGAAGAGCACGGCCGTCGGCTCCTCCCGGGCGGTGCTGTACGGGAGGTCGGCGAGCGAGCCGCGCCGTACGGGCGGCACGAGCGCGGGTACGGACGCCTCGCGCACGGTCCCGTCGACGCGGACCAGAGCGGGCGGTGCCGTGCCGCGGAGGGGCGGCGACTCGGAGACGGGCACGTGCGGCTCCTCGGGCGTCGAGAACCGGACAGTAACCTTACTTCCGAGTAAATCTAGGGTGCGGCAAGGGATTTGGACAGATCCGCGCGCGCCTCGTTCGGCCCGGGAACGCCGAAAGGGCGGCGCGCTCCGGCGGTGTCGCCGGGGTGCGCCGCCCTGGGGCGGTGACCCGTTGCCGTCACGGCGGCCGCCGCTACCGGGGGTCCTGGTTGAACTTCGACGTCGACCAGAAGTAGCCGAGGACCGCGAGGCCGACGCACCAGGCGACCGCCAGCCAGCCGTCGGAGCCGATCTCGGTGCCGAGCAGCAGCCCGCGCAGGGTCTCGATGGCCGGGGTGAAGGGCTGGTACTCGGCGATCGGCTGGAACCAGCCGGGCATCGACTCGACCGGCGTGAACGCGCTGGACAGCAGCGGCAGCAGGATCAGCGGCATCGCGTTGTTGCTCGCGGCCTCGGCGTTCGGGCTGACCAGGCCCATGCCGACCGCGATCCAGGTGAGCGCCAGGGAGAAGAGCACGAGCAGTCCGAAGGCGGCCAGCCACTCCAGGACGGTGGCGTCGGTGGAGCGGAAGCCGATCGCGACGGCGACGGCGCCGACCAGGACGACGCTGGCGACCGACTGGAGCACGCTGCCGACGACGTGTCCGACGAGCACCGACGGGCGGTGGATGGCCATGGTGCGGAAGCGGGCGATGATGCCCTCGGTCATGTCGTTGGAGACCGAGACCGCGGTCCCGATCGTGGTGCTGCCGATGGTCATCAGGAGCAGGCCCGGGACGAGGTACGCGATGTACGCGGCGCGGTCCGGGACGCCGCCGCCGAGGCCCGCGCTCATCGTGTCGCCGAAGATGTAGACGAAGAGCAGCAGGAGCATGATCGGGGTGAGCAGCAGGTTCAGCGTCAGCGACGGGTAGCGGCGCGCGTGCAGCAGGTTGCGGCGCAGCATCGTGGCCGAGTCGCGCACGGCGAGGGAGAGGGAGCTCATCGGACGTCCTCCTTGGACGGGGCGGGGCGGGCGAGGCGGTACGGGCGGTGCGGGCTGGGCGGTGCGGGCTGGGCGGTGCGGGCTGGGAGGGGGTGCCCGTCGGCCGGTCAGGCCGAGCGGTCGCTCTGGGCCGGCAGCGTGGCGCCGGGGCCGGATCCGGGGCCGGTCAGGGCGAAGAACACGTCGTCGAGGTCCGGGGTGTGCACGGTCAGTTCGGCGGCCTCGACGCCGGCCGAGTCCAGCCGGTCGAGCAGCTCGCGCAGGGCGCGCTGACTGCCGTCGCTGGGCGCCTGGAGGGTGAGCGACTCGTCGTCCGGCAGGACCTCGCCGAGGGCGAGGGCGGCGGCCCGGTAGGCGGCCGGGTCGGTGAAGCGCAGCCGGACGTGTCCGCCGGGGACGATCCGCTTCAGCTCCTCGGCGGTGCCCTCGGCCGCGATCCGGCCGTCGTTGAGCACGGCGATCCGGTCGGCGAGCTGGTCGGCCTCCTCCAGGTACTGGGTGGTGAGGAAGACCGTCACGCCCTCGGCGACCAGGCCGCGGATGATCTGCCACATGGTGTGCCGGGAGCGCGGGTCGAGGCCGGTGGTCGGCTCGTCGAGGAAGATGATCCGCGGGCCGCCGACCAGCGTCATCGCGATGTCCAGCCGCCGCTTCATGCCGCCGGAGTACGTGGAGGCGGGCTTCTTCGCCGCGTCCGTGAGGTCGAAGCGCTCCAGGAGCTCCGCGGCGACCCGCCGGCCCTCGCGCCGGGACAGGTGGTGCAGGTCGGCCATGAGGAGCATGTTCTCCTCGCCGGTGATCAGCCCGTCGACGGCGGAGAACTGTCCGGTGACGCCGATCGAGGCGCGCACCTTCTGCGGGTCGGACGCGAGATCGTGGCCGCCGATCCGGATGCCGCCGGTGCCCGCGTCGGCGGAGACCAGGGTGGAGAGGATCTTCACGGCGGTGGTCTTGCCGGCCCCGTTCGGGCCGAGCAGCGAGAAGACGGTGCCTTCGGGGACGGCCAGGTCGATGCCGTCGAGGACCAGCTTGTCCCCGTAGGACTTGCGCAGCCCGTGCGCCGCGATGGCGAGGTCGGTGGAACCGGTCATGAGAGGTGCTCCTTCACGCTGCTGCCGGGTGGGCGGGATGGGGAGTGCGGTGGGGGTGGGGGTGGGCGCCGGTGTCGGGGTCGGCGCCTGCGTCGGGGTCAGAGGCTGCGGGCGGTGATGTCGCCGTACGCGGTGGTGGCGCGGAGGTTCAGCTCGGCGGCGGCGCCCTCGGCGTTGCGGAGCGCGTTGTCGACGCGGCCGTAGCCGGTGCCGGCGACGAGGGTGGCGGAGACCCCGGGGGCCGTGCCGATCTCGATGTCGCCCTTCTCGGTGCGCAGTTCGACCGCGCCGCGCAGGGCCTCGGCGACCTTGATGTCGCCCTGCCGGGTGCGGAGCTCGGCCGGGCCGTTCAGGCGGCCGACCGTGATGGCCCCGTCCTGGACGCCGATCCGGGCGCTCGCGGCCTCGTCCAGCGTGACCGGGCCCTGCGCGGTCTCCAGGACGACGTCGCCGAGCGGTCCGGCGCCGCGCAGCTCGCCCGCGGCGACCTTGGCCTCGACGCGGGAGCCGGCCGGGAGCCGGACCTCGACCTCGACCTCGCCGGAGCTGCCGAGGAGCTGGTGCTCGGCCTCGGGGGCGGCGATCCGCAGCACTCCGTCGGCGAAGGCGACCTCGATCCGCTCGGCGGCCTTCACGTCGCGGCCCTTGGCGGCGTTCGCGGGGCGGATGTCGACGGTGGCGTCCTGCCGGTCGGCCGCGACGAGCCGGACGCGGCCGGCGGGGATGTTCAGGACGGTGGTGACGGGGGTGGTGGTGGCGAAGTTCTGCATGACGTTCTCCTGTGACTCTCGACCGCTCCGTCGGCGTTTCCGACATTGGAAAAGCTACGTTGCGTTCGAGATCTCATCAACATCTTCGTTGCGTGCAGATCAGATAATCCCAGGTCACAGCAGTAAAATCGTTGCAACGGAGATGGATTTAACGCAACGTCAGCAGCCCTTGACGTTGCAATGGATGTGGAGTGAACGCTATGCTGGCCAGGTCAGGCAGCAGGAAAAGGGCACACAGAGGGAGACCGCGATGCCGGGAGGCAGACTCACCCAGCAGGAACGTCAGCAGATCGCGCTGGGACTGGGCGACGGCCTCGCCTACGCGGAGATCGCCAGGCGCCTCGACCGCCCGACCTCGACCGTCACGCGCGAGGTCATGCGCAACGGAGGCCCCACCTCCTACCGCTCCGACCTCGCCCAGCGCGCCACCGAGCGCCGCACCCACCAGCGCCGGCAGACCACGCCCCGGGGGCGCGGGGCGGCGCCGCAGACCCACGGGCGCGACCCCGAGGCCGTACGGGAGTACGAGGAGACGTTCACGACCCTCCTCATCGCGCAGGGCCTGCCCAAGATGATGGCCCGGGTCCTGATGGCCCTCTACACCAGCGACTCGGGCAGCCTCACCGCCTCCGAACTGGCCCAGCACCTCCAGGTCAGCCCGGCGTCCGTCTCCAAGGCCATCACCTTCCTCGACGGCCAGGGCCTCGTCCGCCGGGAGCGCGACGAACGCCGCCGCGAGCGCTACACCGCCGACAACGACGTCTGGTACCAGGGCACGATCGCGGGCGCCCGGGCCAACCTCCAGCTCGCCGAGACGGCCCGTCAGGGCATCGGCGTCCTCGGCCCCGACACCCCGGCCGCCGCCCGCCTGGAGACCATCGCCCGCTTCGTCGACTTCATCGGCGAGAGCCTGATGCGGGCCGCCGAGCAGGCCCGCGACATCCTCTACTCGACGCCGGGCACGGGAACGGGAACGGACGCGGACGCAGACGGGACGGCCCCGGCGGACACGAAGGCCGACACGAAGCCGGACACGAAGCCCGACGCGAAGCCGGATCCCGAGCGCGCGTAGCCGGAAAAGCCGTGAGGCCCATGCCCCCCTCCTCGGGGGCATGGGCCTCACGGCCGCGGTGCGGTGGGGCGTCAGGCCGCGACGGCGACCTTCGGCTCGGGCGCGCCGGCGTCGACCAGGTCGTCGACCGGGGAGGCCGAGGCCGACTCGTACGCGGCGAGGTCGAGGATCTTCTCGCGGGAGGCCACGAGGACCGGGACCAGGGCCTGGCCGGCGACGTTGGTGGCCGTGCGCATCATGTCGAGGATCGGGTCGATGGCCATCAGGAGGCCGACGCCCTCCAGCGGGAGGCCGAGGGTGGAGAGGGTCAGGGTCAGCATGACCGTCGCGCCGGTGAGGCCGGCGGTGGCCGCCGAGCCGATGACCGAGACGAACGCGATCAGCAGGTACTCCTTGATGCCCAGCTGCACGTCGAAGATCTGCGCGATGAAGATCGCGGCGAGCGCCGGGTAGATCGCGGCGCAGCCGTCCATCTTCGTGGTGGCGCCGAACGGCACGGAGAAGGAGGCGTACTCCTTCGGGACGCCGAGGCGCTCGGTGACGCGCTGGGTGACCGGCATGGTGCCGACGGAGGAGCGGGAGACGAAAGCCAGCTGGATGGCGGGCCAGGCGCCCTTGTAGAACTGCAGCGGGTTCAGCTTGGCGACGGTCGCGAGGAGCAGCGGGTA
Source organism: Streptomyces sp. NPDC093111 (assembly GCF_040683955.1). Taxonomy (NCBI): domain Bacteria; kingdom Bacillati; phylum Actinomycetota; class Actinomycetes; order Kitasatosporales; family Streptomycetaceae; genus Streptomyces; species Streptomyces sp. NPDC093111. The sequence goes on from NZ_JBFBNW010000007.1 coordinate 330,199, forward strand.
GACGCCGAAGAGGACCAGGGCGCAGCCGATGTAGACGTCGGCGGTGAACGTGGCGTACTTGCCGAGCAGGTCCCAGCCGTAGTTCACGATGGCCTTGCCGATGAGGCCGGCGGTGCCGATCGGGGCGAGCCGGATGACCCACCACAGGGCCTTCTGCAGCAGCTCCAGGACCGACTCGGAGAGCGAGAGGATCGGCTGGGCCTTCTCGCCGAGCTTCAGGGCGGCGATGCCGGCGACGGCGGCCATGAAGACGATCTGGAGGACGTTCAGCTCGGTGAACGGGGTGATGACGTCCGTCGGGATGATGCCGGTCAGGAAGTCGATCCAGCTGCCCTGGTGCTCGGGCAGCTTGCCGTCCTTCGGCGTGAGGCCGGTGCCGGCGCCGGGGTTGGTCAGCAGGCCGATCGCGAGGCCGATGCCGACCGCGATCAGCGAGGTGATCATGAACCAGATCAGGGTCTGGGCGGCCAGCCGGGCCGCGTTGTTCACCTTGCGGAGGTTGGTGATCGACACCAGGATCGCGAAGAAGACGAGCGGGGCGACGGCCAGCTTGAGCAGCTGGACGAAGATGCCGCCGACCTGGGTCAGGGTCTCCTTCAGCCAGCCGATGTCCTGGCTGCGGGCGAGCCAGCCGAGCAGGACGCCGATGACGAGACCGGCGACGATCTGGGCCCAGAACGGGACCTTGGGTATGCGGGACTTCGCCACGGGCACGGACGAGGACGCGGACACGGACACACTCCAGCGGTGCGTATCGGGAAATACGGGACGGGGGTGCGGCACCCGCGCTCGAAACGCGGACCGCTGCATGATGCCGGGGTCGGACCTAGCGGCAACAGACCGCGGACATACAGCGGCACAGATCGACATGCAGGCGCGCGACGAGCGGGGTGCTCGCGGCATCGGGGAGGCGCACTGCTGTCTTCATGTCGAACACGTTAACACTTGAACTTTGAGATCCTCAAAGGTGTTCTTTGGGGTGAGACGCCTTCGAAACGCAGAAAACCCCAGACAGGAGCCTTGGAAGCTCCCGCCCGGGGCGGTGATGTGAGGTAACTTACGCGGCGTTTATGCCGTTCAGACCGCGTCCTCGGCGGAGCGGTTCGCGTCGAGCCGGCCCTTGGCGCGGTCGACCTTGTCGACGATCTGGACGCTCATCGCGTCCCGCTCCTTGCGCAGCAGCACGAAGCTGAGCGGCGCGGAGATGACCACCGAGAGCAGCAGGACCCACAGCAGGTTGGAGTCGCCGAGGCCTCGCGGCAGCACGCCGACGTAGACCAGGCCCCACAGTGCGAGGAAGCTGCCGGCGAAGATGCCGAGGCGCATCAGGGTGTAGCGGAGCATGTCTGTTCCCTCCCATACCGGACGAGCGTCCCTCCAGTGAAGCACGGGGAGGGACGCTCGTCGGGACCGGGGTCGTGGCGGCGGTCAGATCAGCCAGCGGTGCTCGCGGACCAGGCGCTGCTGGGCCCACCAGCCGCCGAGACCGTAGTAGCTTCCGGCGCCGGTGGCGGCGGTGATGAGCAGCACCAGGGCGATCATCCAGTGGCTGTCCATGAAGGGGTTGGCGTCGGGCCAGAGGGTGACCATCCACATGAAGCCCATCATCAGCGTTCCCGAGACGGCGGCGATCCGCATCCCGATGCCGAGCATCATGGCGAGGCCGACGCCGAGCAGGCCGAGCATGAAGAGGGTGTCGAGCCACCAGGTACCGGCGACCGAGTCGAACATGTGGGCGAAGGGGCCCTTGGTGCCGTGCAGCAGGAAGCCCTCGGTGGGGTGCCCGCCGTTGATCCAGGCGCCGGCCGACGGGGTCGACCTGCCGAGGCCGAAGGCCTTGTCCAGGAACGGCCACAGGAAGAAGAAGCCGACGAGGACGCGCGAGGCGCCGAGCAGGGCGCGGGTGGCGCCCGAGCGGACGAGCACGTCGTCCTGGCTTCCGGGTCGGCCGGCGGTGCTGCGGAGGGTGTGACGTTCCGGCGTGTGGACAGCCATGGCGACAACCTTCTTCCCTGGTCAGGAGCCCGGGATCGGAGCTCGTGAATACATTCACAAACTACTCCGGCCCTTATCCCGGACCGACGGCCGAAGGTCCCGATCCGGACGTCCGAAGGTCGGAACTCCTTGAGCGCTCTACCAAGTAAGGGATAGATTCGGCCCATGACCCTTACCTTTGAGCTGGATCCGCCCGTCGGCCCCGCACTGCGCGACGGCGTGCTCGACCTCTGGGCGGACGTGTCCAACGCGGGCGGCGCCGTCGGCTTCGTACCGCCCGTGACCCGCGAGGAGATCCGGCCCGCCCTCCTCACCCACCTGGTGGGGATGGCCCGGGGGGACACCCGGCTGCTGGTCGGCCGCGACGGCACCGGCCGGGTCGCCGCCACCGCCTTCTTCACGTACAACAGCCACCCCCTGATGACGCACTGGGTGTGGCTGTACACGGTGATGGTGCACCCCCGGCACCAGGGCAAGGGGTACGGGCTGGAGCTGATGGCCGCCGTCGAGCGCGCCGCGCGGACCGCCGAGGGCTTCGAGGGGATCGAGGCGGTCCGGCTCACCTGCCGGGGCGGCACCGGCGTCGACGCCTTCTACGCGCGGGCCGGCTACAAGGAGGTCGGCCGCGTCCCGGCCGCCGTCCGGGTGTCCCCGGGCGACGACCGCGACGAGATCGTCATGCTGCTGCCGCTCACCTAGGAGGCGGCGGCAGCGGCGGGCGACGACCGGTCAGAAGCGCATCAGCTGCGGGGTCTCGCGCCGCTCCGCGTCCGGGCCCGGGTACTCGCGGATGATCTCGTAGCGCGTGTTGCGCTCGACCGGCTTGAAACCGGCGTCCCGGATGAGCTCCAGCAGGTCCTCGCGGCCCAGCTTGTTCGGGGTGCCGTAGTTGTCGGCGTCGTGCGTGATCTTGTACTCGACGACCGAGCCGTCCATGTCGTCCGCGCCGTGCTGGAGCGCCAGCTGCGCGGTCTGGACGCCGTGCATCACCCAGAAGACCTTGACGTGCGGGACGTTGTCGAAGAGCAGCCGGGAGACGGCGAAGGTCTTCAGGGCCTCGGCGCCGGTCGCCATCGTCGTCCGCGCCTGGAGCTTGTTGCGGACCTTGCCGTCCTTCATGTCCACGAAGTCGTGCTGGTAGCGCAGCGGGATGAAGACCTGGAAGCCGCCGGTCTCGTCCTGGAGCTCCCGCAGCCGGAGCACGTGGTCCACGCGGTGGCGCGGCTCCTCGATGTGCCCGTACAGCATCGTGGCCGGGGTCTTCAGGCCCTTCTCGTGCGCGAGCCGGTGGATCCGGGACCAGTCCTCCCAGTGGGTGGCGTGGTCCACGATGTGCTGCCGGACCTCCCAGTCGAAGATCTCGGCGCCGCCGCCGGTCAGGGACTCCAGACCGGCCTCGATCAGCTCGTCGAGGATCTCGGAGGCCGACAGGCCCGAGATGGTCTCGAAGTGGTGGATCTCGGTGGCGGTGAAGGCCTTCAGCGAGACGTTCGGCAGCGCCTTCTTCAGCTCGGAGAGCGAGCGCGGGTAGTAGCGCCAGGGCAGGTTGGGGTGCAGCCCGTTGACGATGTGCAGCTCGGTGAGGTTCTCGTTCTCCATCGCCTTCGCGAGGCGCACGGCCTCCTCGATGCGCATGGTGTACGCGTCCTTCTCGCCCGGCTTGCGCTGGAAGGAGCAGTAGGCGCAGGAGGCGGTGCACACGTTCGTCATGTTCAGATGACGGTTCACGTTGAAGTGCACCACGTCGCCGTTCTTGCGGGTCCGGACCTCGTGGGCCAGTCCGCCGAGCCAGGCGAGGTCGTCCGATCCGTACAGGGCGATGCCGTCCTCACGGCTCAGCCGCTCGCCGGCGAGGACCTTCTGCTCCAGCTCCCGCTTGAGCCCCGCGTCCATACGGATGCCTCCTCTTTCTCCGAAATCAGGCCTGCCAACCGTACTCCCCCGCCTTTCGGGCGGGAGGGGCCCCCATGCCGCTTCGCGTCAGCCCTCCTCGGGCAGATCCCCGACCCGGTTCTCCCACTTGGTGGAGAGCACGATCGTCGTACGGGTCCGCGACACGCCCTTGGTCCCGCTGAGCCGACGGATCGTCTTCTCCAGGCCGTCCACGTCGTCGGAGCGGACCTTGAGCATGAAGGAGTCGTCGCCGGCGATGAACCAGCAGTCCTCGATCTCGGCCAGGTCCTTCAGCCGGCGGGCCACGTCCTCGTGGTCGGCGGCGTCGGAGAGCGAGATGCCGATGAGGGCGGTGACGCCGAGGCCGAGCGAGGCGGCGTCGACGGTGGCGCGGTAACCGGTGATGACCCCGGCCGCCTCAAGTCGGTTGATGCGGTCGGTGACGGAGGGGCCGGAGAGCCCGACGAGCCGGCCGAGCTCGGCGTACGAGGCCCTGCCGTTCTCGCGCAGAGCCTGGATGAGCTGCCTGTCCACGGCGTCCATAGGTATGAAGCCTTCCATTGTCCAGCGATACCGCGAGTTTAGGTATAGAATCTAAGGTACACAGGGGCGACACCCTGTGAATCTTTCAGCAGATCAAAGACGATCTTTCAGGAGTGGTGTTCACCGTGTACACGATCGAGATGGCCTACGCCCGTATGCGCGAGCTGCAGGAAATGGCCAACCGCTCGCGTGCCCACCAGTCGACCCCCGCCTCGAAGCGCGCCGCGAAGAAGCGCGCCAAGAAGCGCTAATCAGCAGGTCGGAGGGCGCCACCTAGCTCTCCCTCCCAACGGCGGTACAGCACGTGCGGCACACCTGCCGCGTCGAGCACCCGCCCGGCGACGAAGTCCACCAGATCCTGGATGTGCGTCGCCCCCGCGTAGAACGCCGGAGAGGCGGGCAGCACCACTGCGCCCGCCTCGTCCAGCGCCACCATGTGCTTGAGGGTCTGTCCGTTCAGCGGGGTCTCCCGCACCGCGACGACCAGCGGACGCCGCTCCTTGAGCGTGACGCTCGCCACCCGCTGCAGCAGGTCCTTCGAAAGCCCGAGCGCGACCCCCGCCACTGCGGCCGTCGACGCCGGCACGATCAGCATCCCCTTCACGGCGTACGAGCCGGAGGACGGCCCCGCGGCCAGATCCCCGGCCGGCCAGTACCGCACGTCGTCCAGCCCGCCCGACACGTCGAAGGTGTCCGGCTTCCCGTCGGCCCCCCGCGCCAGCCAGACCGCCAGGTCCTCGCGCCAGTGCGCGTCCCGGAACGCGATCCCCGTCTCGTCGAGCAGCGTCAGCCGCGAGGCCCGCGACACCACCAGATCGACGCTCTCCCCGGCCGCGAGCAGTCCCCGCAGCACAGCGGCGGCGTACGGCGTCCCCGACGCCCCCGACACCCCGACGACCCACGGACGACGCTGCTCTTCGTTCACCTGCTCCACGCCGACGAGCCTATCCGGCCCCTACAGGGACAGCCCGCGCACCAGCAGGTCCAGCAGCGCGCACAGGAACAGGCAGACGCCGATGAAGCCGTTGGTGGTGAAGAAGGCCCGGTTCAGCCGCGACAGGTCGTGCGGCTTCACGATCGAGTGCTCGTAGCAGAAGGCCGCCGCCACGATCACCAGACCGGCCCAGAAGAACATGCCCGCGTCCGTCGCCAGCGCGTACCAGACCAGCAGGCCCGTGGTCACCACGGCCGAGGCGCGGGCACCCCACAGGGCGGCCGGGACGCCGAAGCGCGCCGGGACGGACATCACGCCGTGCGCACGGTCCGCCTGCACGTCCTGACAGGCGAAGATCAGGTCGAAGCCGCCGATCCAGATGCCCACCGCGAGACCCAGGATCACCGCGTCCCAGGACCACTCGCCACTGACCGCGAGCCACGCCCCGATCGGGCCGATCGACTGGGCCAGGCCCAGGATCGCGTGCGGGAAGTTGGTGAACCGCTTGCCGTACGGATAGACCACCATCGGGATCACGGCGAGCGGCGCGAGCGCCAGGCAGAGCGGGTTCAGCAGCGCCGCGGCGCCGAGGAAGACGACGACGGCGACACCGGCGCCGGTCCACGCCGAACGCACCGAGACCGCGCCCGTGACCAGCTCGCGCTGCGCGGTGCGCGGGTTACGGGCGTCGATCTCGCGGTCGATGATCCGGTTGCAGGCCATCGCGAAGGTGCGCAGCCCGACCATGCAGACCGTCACCAGGAACAGGGTCCACCAGTGGATCTCCTTGTCCAGCTGGTACATGGCGGTCAGCGAGGCGATGTACGCGAAGGGCAGCGCGAAGACCGAGTGCTCGATCATCACCAGCCGCAGGAACGCTTTCGTCCGTCCCGGCTGCGCGCCGGGCACCGCGGCCGTGGTCACAGCCCGTACTCCTTCCAGCGGCGGTCCACCAGGGCCGCCGTCGCCGGGTCCGACTCGACCATGTCGGGCCAGCCGCCGTCGCGCGTGTAGCCCTCCTCGGGCAGCTTCTTCGTCGCGTCGATGCCGGCCTTGCCGCCCCAGAACTGCTGGTACGAGGCGTGGTCCAGGTGGTCGACGGGGCCTTCGACGACCGTGAGGTCACGGGCGTAGTCGGTGTTGCCGAGCGCCCGCCAGGACACCTCGTGCAGGTCGTGCACGTCGCAGTCCTTGTCGACCACGATGATCAGCTTGGTCAGCGACATCATGTGCGCGCCCCAGATGGCGTGCATCACCTTCTGCGCGTGCTTCGGGTACTTCTTGTCGATCGAGACGATCGCGCAGTTGTGGAAGCCGCCCGACTCCGGCAGGTGGTAGTCGACGATGTCCGGGACGATGATCTTCAGGAGCGGCAGGAAGAACCGCTCGGTCGCCCGGCCCAGCGGGCCGTCCTCGGTCGGCGGGCGACCGACCACGATCGACTGGAGCAGCGGGCGCTTCCGCATGGTGATGCAGTCGATCTTCAGCGCGGGGAACGGCTCCTGCGGCGTGTAGAAGCCGGTGTGGTCGCCGAACGGGCCCTCCGGGAGCATCTCGCCCGGCTCCAGCCAGCCCTCGATCACGACCTCCGCCTGCGCGGGGACCTGGAGCGGGACGGTCTTGCAGTCGACCATCTCGATCCGCTTGCCCTGCACGAAACCGGCGAACAGGTACTCGTCGATGTCGCCCGGCAGCGGCGCCGTAGAGGCGTACGTCACGGCCGGCGGGCAGCCGAAGGCGATGGCGACCGGCAGCCGCTCGCCCTTCGCGGCGGCGACCGCGTAGTGGTTGCGGCTGTCCTTGTGGATCTGCCAGTGCATGCCGATGGTGCGCCGGTCGTGCCGCTGGAGGCGGTAGAGGCCCAGGTTGCGGACCCCGGTCTCGGGGTGCTTGGTGTGGGTGAGGCCCAGGTTGAAGAAGGAGCCGCCGTCCTTGGGCCAGGTGAACAGCGCCGGCAGCAGGTCGAGGTCGACGTCGTCGCCGGTCAGGACCACCTCCTGCACGGGGGCGTCCTTCACCTTCCTCGGCGGCACGTGGACCATCGAGCCCAGCTTCCCGAAGGCCTCGCGGACCCCGACGAAGCCGTGCGGGAGTTCGGGCTTGAGCAGCCCGCCGATCTTCTCGGAGATCTCCTCGTACGACTTGAGGCCGAGGGCCTTGAGCAGCCGGCGGTCCGTGCCGAAGACGTTCATCGCGAGCGGCATGGCGGAGCCCTTCACGTTCTCGAAGAGCAACGCCGGGCCTCCCGCCTTGTTCACGCGGTCGACGATCTCCCCGACCTCCAGGTACGGGTCGACTTCGGCCTTGATGCGCTTGAGGTCGCCCTCGCGCTCCAGCGCCCTGAGCAGCGAGCGGAGATCGTCGTAAGCCATACGGGCAAGTATCGGTCACCGGCTACGCTGGCCGTGTCACCGGGGCCGTCGAAACGCGCTCCCGCCGCTGCTTCCAGGGGGCTGTCCCACATGCTCAGGGCGTTGATGTACATCCTGCCGCTGGCGCTGACGATCTATGCGTTCATCGACTGCCTCAACACCCCCGAGGAAGAGACCAAGCACCTGCCCAAGGTGGTCTGGGTCATCATCATCCTGCTCTTCTGGATCGTCGGCCCGATCGTCTGGTTCGCCGCCGGCAAGCAGCGCCGGGCCTCGGCCCGCGGCGGCGCGGCCGGCTCCGGCTGGGTCGCCCCCGACGACAACCCCGAGTTCCTGAAGTCGCTCCGCGAGGACTCCGCCCCCGCCGAGCAGCCGGCGGACGACGCGTCCCACCTCAAGGACTGGGAGGCCGACCTGCGCCGCCGCGAGGAGGAGCTGAAGCGCCGCGAACGGGGCGAGGAGACCGAGGGCTGATGGAGCTGCGACTGCTGGTCACCTTCGAGAAGGTGACCAGCGTCCTGCCGGATGCTCCCCCGCTCACTGCTCGGCTGTCAGTGCCCAGCGGACGGTGGACGGCGCGGTGATCTGTACGGCCGCTTCGTCGCGGGGTTCCTTGAGGTGGATCTCGTTGTAGGTGCTGCTGACCTCTCCGTCGACGCACGTCAGGGGGAAGTCGAGGCCCACTGGCACGAGCGAGACCGTGAGGGTGCCTTCACCCAGGCAATTGACCTGGATACCCACCCGCCCCTGAGTCACCTTCTTCCCCAGCGGCAGAGTGGCGTTGCCCGTACGCGACGAGACGCTGAGCAGCGCGGTCCCGTTGACGGCCTTGGGCGCCCTGGTGACACTCTCACCCTCGACGTGCTCGGCCCTGGTGCTGCTCGGCGTGCTGGTCGGCCGCGTCGCGGACGTGGTGGGCGTCTGCCGGCCGGCGCCGGTGTCGGTGCACGCGCCGGCACCCATCAGAGCGACGGTGCAGGCGAGGAACGCGGCTCCCGTGCGGATCGGATTCCTGCGCGTCATTCGCTTCAGTTCTCCCACAGATACCAGCCAACCTTCATCGGGGTGTAGCTGATAATCGTCTTCTTCGGGGTGCTCGTGCAGTTGCTGTAGACGGTATAACTCGTTCCGGTGTTCTTGAGCCGGTAGACGCCGTACTTGGCGTTGGTGGTCTTCTTCGGCGGAGTGTCGACGGAGACGGAGTTGCCCAGCTTCGCGGTGAGCTTGGCCGACAGGTTGACCTCGTACTTGCCCTCGATCTTGGCAATCATCACTTCGATACTGGGCGAGAGACCGGCGGTGATCGAAACACCGACTTCGCCGGTGACCTCCGAGGTGAAGGTCGAGCGCACCGTCCGGGACGTGCCGTTGTAGTTCGAGTTCACGGCTCCGACGAGGACGTGATAGGTGGTGCCCTTGCTCGTGGGGTTGTAGATGCGCTGGGTGGGGCCGCAGTACTCACCGTTCGTGGTGTCCGTGGGCGGCTTGCCCGTCACTGCCGGCTCGGGCTCCGGGTCGCCGGGCGCCTGCAGATCGGTCTCCTCCGGCTCCGGAGGCGGGGCGGTGTTGACCGCGTCGTCGGCGGGTGCGGTGCCCACCGGCGCCGGCTCCTCCGTGACGGCAGCCGCCGCGCCCTGCGCGGCGAACGCGGTCGCCGGAGCTGCCACGGCCGTCGCGGCAGCAAGGGCGAACGCGACCAGAAGCGGGCCGCGCTTTATATCGAGTCCCATTTCCTATTCCCCTCCCCCAGGCCGACCCTGACAGGCCGACCGGCTGGGCACAACCTTAGACACCTTCGGCCCGCACGAAAGAAGCCTCGGATAGTTCTGAGGTAGACCTGAGGGTTCCGGAGCAAGGAATGGGACATTCCCGCAGCCATACCCCCATAGCTACTTGACATATATATGGATGCGGGAATTCCGTGGAATGAACCGCTCGGCCGGGAAATAGCGCATCGCATCGACCGATCCGGCGTGACACCGGCGCCCTGCCGGGGAAGGCTCCTCGCATGGATCTGGAACTGGCACGCCGCTGGCTGGCCCCCGCGCTCGACGAGGCGCGGGCCGGGCTCAAGGAAGGTGGGGTGCCGATCGGGGCCGCGCTCTTTGGGGCCGACGGGGTGGTGCTGGGGCGGGGGCGGAATCGGCGGGTGCAGGACGGGGACCCGGCCATGCACGCCGAGACCGCCGCCTTCCGGGCGGCGGGGCGGCAGCGGTCGTATCGGGGGACGACGATGGTGACGACGCTGTCGCCTTGCTGGTACTGCTCCGGGCTGGTGCGGCAGTTCGGGATCTCGCGGGTGGTGGTCGGGGAGGCGCGGAGCTTTCCCGGCGGGCATGAGTGGCTGGCCGATCACGGGGTCGAGATCGTCCTGCTCGACGATCCCGCGTGTACCGCGCTGATGCGGGACTTCATCGAGGGAAACCCGGAGCTGTGGAACGAGGACATCGGTGAAGGGTGAGGTCGGGGGCGGGGACGGGGTGGAGGACCGTGGGGGTGCGGAGGGCCGCCCGGCCCCGGTGCCGGGTGCTGCCGGCCGCTGATCGAGCGGCGGGCCGGGGATCCGGGGAAAACCGGGTCGTAAAGTCTGCTCATTTCCCAACACCCGCTCGATATCCTGGACTTGAGGATGTGACGGGGCACGTCTGGTGGGATGCGGGGGTGGCGGGTGGACAGAGTCCTCTACGGTCGCGAGGCGGTGTTCCACGACTCGGGACTCGCGGCGCGGCTCATCGGGCTCCGCGGCCAGGATTTCGCGCGGGTCGCGTTCGAGCACGGCGAGGATCCGCCCGTGGTCGTCTTCACGGGCGGGCGCGGCATGGGCAAGTCCGCGCTGCTCAAACAGCTCCGCAACACCTACAAGGGGGCCACCCCGCTCGCGCTGATCGACTGCGAGCGGATCGAGCCGCCCGCCGACCACGGACCGGGCTGGACCGAGCTCACGGGCGCGCTGGCCGAGCTCGCCGTCCAGCTGTCGCCGCGGGTGACCGGGGCGAAGTCCGTGCAGTTCCCGAGGCTCTCGCTCGGCCTGGTCGCGGTCGCCTCCATCAGCTGGACCCAGCAGGACGAGGAACGGGCCCAGCGCGACCTCCAGCGGCTCGGCCCGGTCCTGTCGACCGTCGACGCCACCAAGGGCGCCGCCACCAACTGGGTCACCAAGGTCCTCACCAAGCTGGCCGCCACCTTCGCCGACGCCGCCGTCCCGCTGGCCGGGCTGCTCGCCGAGGCCACCGTGGAGACGGTCATGGAGGAGGTCTTCGGTCGCTTCCACCAGAAGTCCGAGAGCTGGTACGGGAGTTACCGCAACGCCGGCGGGCGCGGCAAGGCCGGGCTCCAGCAGCTCGCCATCGACTTCGAGGCGGGCGGCCGGCGCCGCCAGGAGGCCGAGGACTTCCTCGTCGGCGCGCTCGTCGAGGACCTGGGGCAGGCGTACAAGGGCCTGACCCGGGTCGGCACCCGGCGCGGCCGGCCCGTCCTGCTCCTGGACAACGCCCACGGCGAGCTCGGCCGACGGCTCGTCGAGCCGGTCCTGCGGGGCCGCCACGACGGCCGCCGCGACAAGGTGGTCGTCTTCGCGACCTCCCGGGTCGGCCGGCACGACGGCATGCGGCACGCCCGCCGCCTGCGGTTGCCCGAGACCACCCACCGGGCGCCCTGCGAGCGCGGCGGCGACGTCACCTCCGGCATCCTCGCCGTCGAGCTGACCCCGCTGTCCGCCGCCCAGACCCAGGCCGCCTTCGACCGGCTCGACCCCTCCGGACTGACCCCGGCCGAACTGGCCCGGGGCGTGCACCGGCTGACCGGCGGGCGCCCGCTGGGCGTGACGCTGCTCGGGCAGGCCGCCGCCGAGACGCCACGCTCCGAACGGCCCGGGCTCACCCCCGGCGCCCTCCTCGACCGCGACGTGGAACTCCGCGAGGACGCCCACCCGGTGCCCGTCGCCCCGGCCCTGCTCGCCGCGCTCCTGCCGCAGCCGCGCCTGGAGCCGTTCACCGTGCTGGCCGCCGCCCACGACGAGGTGTCGGCCCGGCTGCTCGCCCGCACCCGGCTGCACACCGAGTCCCGCGACGGCGACATGGCGCTGCGGGTTCGCGACCAGCTGCGCGCCGAGGACTGGCCGGAGGGCCCCGAGCACTTCGTCGGCGACCCGCTGCTGCGCGCCCTGCTGCTGCACCGGCTGCGGTTCGCCGACGGCGACCACCCGCGCCACGACGCCTGGCGGGCGGTCCACGAGACCCTGCACCGGCACTACGGCGGGGACGATCCGAACACGGCCCGTCCGTACCGGCTCCATCACGAGCTCGCCCTGGGCCGGGCCGAGGACGCGGTCGCCCATCTGCGGAGCACCTTCCACCAGCTCGACGTGGTGGGCTGGCTGGGCCGGCTGCGGTTCATCGCCTCCGCCCCGTACCCGCGGGTCGCCGGCCGCACCGGCCCCGACCCGCGCCGTGACGCCGCGCTCGGCCGGCAGGTGCCGGACCGGCTGCCCGCCGGGCTCGACGCCGAGGCGACCGAACTCCACCTGTCCGTACGGCGTCTGCTGCACGCCGTATGGCTGCTCACCGATCCGCTCGCCCTGCCCGACGACGACGTCACCGAGAAGCTGGCGCACGAGCTGCGCCAGCTGTCCGGGCGTCATCTGACCGGCAACAGCCCGTTGTGGGACGCGGCCACCCACTGGCCGAGGGACATTCACGCCTGGCGGCGCCTGTCACTGCCGCCGGGCCGCGAGGACGGAGTCTGAGGCCATGGCCAACCGGCTGCGCAACCGTTACCTCTACACCGCGAGACAGAAGCTGTTCGCCGGACTGATCGCCCTGGTCGTCCTCGGTGTGCCGCTGTTCTACGGGATCCGGGCCTGGGTCACTCCGGAGGACCGTTCCTGCGCGGCGGGCGTGGAGCGCCCCCAGGGCTCCACCGAGTGCGTCGGCGTCAACGGCGACGGCTACGCCTTCGGCGTCCCCGGCCTGGCCGAGGTCGCCGGGCTCATCCAGCGCGAGAACGCCACCCTGAAGCCCGACACGTACGCCACCGTCGCCGTCTTCCTCCCGCTGACCTCGCCCGACCCCGGCATGCGGGTCAAGGTCCTGCACGAGCTCCAGGGCGCCTACGCCCGCCAGTACCGGGCCAACCACGAGTCCAACAGCGAGACCCCGAAGATCCGCCTGGTGCTCGCCAACACCGGCAAGGGCAACGCCCACTGGGAGAGCGTCGTCGAGCAGCTGAAGGGCATGACCGACGGTCCGGCCCGGCTGCGCGCGGTCACCGGCGTCGCCACCTCGTCCACCGAGATACGCCTGGCGGTGGCGGCCCTGACCGGCGCGGGCATCGCCGTCGTCGGCACCACCATCACCGCCGACGACATCGCCGACGGACCCGGCCACGACAAGTACCCCGGGCTCGCCCGGGTCTCCCCCACCAACAGCGACGAGGCGAAGGCCCTCGCCCACTTCGGCAAGGTGAACGCGGCCAAGGCCATCCTCGTCCAGGACACCCGCAACGGCGACCACTACACCGACACCCTGAAGGCGGCGTTCTCGGCCTCCCTCAAGGGCGCGCCCTACGAGCCGCAGCTGTTCACCTCGCCGCCGGACCCGACCGAGGAGGGCACCACCGCCAACACCTTCCGGCAGATCACCCACCTCATCTGCGACACCCGCGCCGAGACGGTCTTCTTCGCCGGCCGCCACACCCAGCTGCGCCAGTTCATCAACGCGCTGGGCGCCCGCGGCTGCATCGACCGCCCGTTCACCATCCTCACCGGCGACGAGGGCTCGTACCTGGGCAACGACGCCCAGCTGAACCGGGCCGCCCTCAAGGCGCGGCTGACCGTCCGCTACGCCTCGCTCGCCCACCCCGACGCCTGGCGCCCCGCCCCCGGGCGGCCGGTCCCGGCGACGGGCGGCTCGACCATCGCGTACGACACCTTCGTCGGCGACATCGCGCGCGCCTCCAAGAAGCCGGTGCCGCTCGCCGACGGGCAGGCGATCGTCGCGTACGACGCGATGGCGACGGCCGTCCACGCGATCCGGCAGGCCACCCCGGACAAGGCCGCGTACCCGGAGCTCGCGGACGTCCCGGTGCAGTGGCCGCAGGTGAAGGGCTCCCTGCGGGTGCAGGGCGCGAGCGGCTGGATCTGCCTGGACAACTACGGCAACCCGTACAACAAGGCCGTCCCGATCGTCGAGCTCGCCCAGGACGGCACCCAGCGCTTCGTCGCGATCGCCTGGCCGGAGGGCAGGCCCCCGGCGGAGAGCTGCCTGCCGCCCGGCAAGGGGTGACACCCCGGGCGGGCCGGGCGTGTCCTACGGCTCCCAGCGGGGCCAGGGCGCGTCGTCCCGCCCGTACAGCTCGCGGAGCGCGCTCCAGCGCTCGGGGGTCCAGTCGCGCCAGTCCGTGGGGTGGCCGGCCAGGGCGCGGGCGAGTCGTTCCAGGTGCTCGTGCCAGCCGGCCAGCATGTCCAGCTTCACGCCGCGCGTCCCGCGGAACTCGGCGGTGAAACGCAGCACGGTCGACCCGCCGCCGTCCGGTCCGGGTTCCAGGTGGAACCGGATCCGGCCGTGCGGCGGGCCGACCGTGTACTCGGCCACGTTGTCGGGGTCCCAGGCGGTCACCCGGCCCGAGACGACCGTGTCGCCGTTCAGCCAACGCAGCGTGACGTTCCCGTCGAGCCGCGGCTCCAGGGGGTCGGCCGCGCAGAGCCACTGCGGCAGGCCCTCGGGGCTGGCGACGGCCGCCCACACCAGGGGCATCGGGTGCGGGAGTCCGGCCGTGAACCGCAGCAGGTGCGTGTCGCCGTCGTGGGTCTCGCTCCTGCCCCGGGGAATCTCGCTCATACCTCCAGCGTGACCCCGGGGCCCGTCGCCCGCTAGCGCGGAGCGGCCCGGAGCCGGCTCAGACGCCCGCGTAGGAGTGCTTGCTGCTCACGAAGATGTTGACGCCGTAGTAGTTGAAGAGGAAGCAGCCGAAGGCGATGAGCGCGATGTACGCGGCCTTGCGGCCCTTCCAGCCGGCCGTCGCCCGGGCGTGCAGGTAGGCGGCGTAGCCGACCCAGGTGATGAAGGCCCAGACCTCCTTGGCGTCCCAGCCCCAGTAGCGGCCCCACGCGTCGCCGGCCCAGATCGCGCCCGCGATGATCGTGAAGGTCCACAGCGGGAAGGTCGCCGCGTTGACCCGGTACGCGAACTTGTCCAGGGTCGCCGCCGAGGGCAGCCGCTCCATCACCGAGGTGGTGAGGGCGCTGGGCTTCCCGCCGCCCGCCAGCTTGTTCTCGTACGAGTCGCGCAGCAGGTACGCGACGGTGCCGACGGCGCCGAGGAAGAGCACCGAGCCGCAGATGATCGCGGTCGAGACGTGGATCCACATCCAGTACGAGTGCAGCGCGGGGACGAGCTGGTCGCTGGAGGTGTAGAGCACGGTCGTGGCGACACCGAGGTCCAGCAGGACGACCGTCACCAGCGGCAGGCCGATCCAGCGGACGTTCTTCTTCGCCAGGAGGAAGCCGAGGAACGCGCCGACCGCCACCGTGGAGAAGGTGGTGGAGAACTCGTACATGTTGCCCCAGGGGGCGCGCTGCACGGCGAGGGCGCGGACGACGACGCTGGTCGCCTGGATCGCGAAGGCGAGGACGGTCAGCGAGATCGCCATCCGGCCGTAGAGGTCGCCCTTGGCGGTGCCGCCGGCCGCGCCGGGGCCGTCGGGGACGTCCCGGGAGCCGGCCGCCGAGCGGACGACGACCTTCGGGCGGTCGAGGACGGCGGTGCCGCCCGCCGCCGAGGTGACGGTGACCGACGGGGCCTTGTCGGCCGCCTCGGGGCCGGTCAGCGCGGCGGCCGTGCGGGCGACCTTGCTGCGGCTGCCGAGCACCCACTCGGCGATGTAGAGCAGGAAGGCCAGGGTGTAGACGGCCATCGAGGAGTAGATGAGCGTGTTGCTCATCTGCGCCATGCTCTCGTTGGTCGTGGCGGCGAGGGTCGTGGCGGCGAGATTCACTTCTCAGCCCCTTCGGCAGGTTCTTCCGCGGATTCGGCGGGTTCTTCGGAGGGTGGTTCCGGCGCGGTCGGCGCCTGGGTGTTGAGCGTGACCGCGAGTCCGGCCAGCTCCTCGGGCAGCTTGGCGGACTCGCTCCGGCCGAGGCCCGCCATCTCGACGACGGTGACGCCGTCCTCGCCCCGCACGGCCCGGACCCAGACCCGGCGGCGCTGGATGAACAGCGAGCCGCTGAGTCCGGCGATCGCGGCGACCGCCCCGGCGAGGGCGAGGCCGTTGCCGGGCTGCTGGGTGACGGAGAAGCTGGCCCACTCCTTGATGTCCTTCTCGAAGGTGATCGAGCCCGCTCCGTCGGGCAGCGTCATGGTCTCGCCGGGCAGCAGCCGGTTCGCGCTGCCCGTGCCTCCCTGGACCTTGAACTGCTTCATCTTGGAGGTGTCCAGCTGGTACACGTTCTGCGGCAGACCGGAGTTCACGCGCAGGTCGCCGTGGTAGCCGGTGACGGCCATCACGGGGAAGTCGAGCGCCGGGAACTGGGAGAACATCTGGCCCTTGCCGGCGCCGGCGAAGGTGGGCACGAAGAAGGCGTTGAAGCCGAGCTGTTCCTTCTTGCCGTTCTTGTCGCGGTAGCCGTCCATCACCTTGATCGCGCCGGTGGAGGTGATGTTGTTGTCGAAGGGCAGCAGCGGGACGGCGCCGTGGTAGACGACCTTGCCGCGGCCGTCCTTGACGGTGACGACGGGCGCGTACCCGTGGGCGATCAGGAAGACCTTGGCGTCGCCGACCTTCAGCGGCTCGTTGACGCGGATGACCGCCTTCTTCTCCGGCTTGCCGACCTCGGAGTAGCGCACGGCCGCCTCGAAGGTGCGCGGGGTGCCGCGCTGCGGGCCGCTCTTCTCGTAGGTGCCGGTGAAGCTGTCCAGGGTGAAGCCGAACGGCTCCAGTTCGTCGGTGCCGAACTGCGAGCCGGACTTGAAGTCGTCGTACTGCGTGAGCGTGTTGGAGAAGCCGTCGCCCTCCACGATCAGCTTGCCGCCCTCGGACTTGAACATCACGCCCCAGGCGAAGGCCACCAGCATCACGATGAGCGCGACGTGGAACATGAGGTTGCCGGCCTCGCGCAGGTAGCCCTTCTCGGCGGCGACCGCGTCGCCCACCTGGTGGGCGCGGTAGCGGCGGCCCTTGAGCATCGCGAGCGCGGCCTCGCGGACCTGCTCGGGCTCGGCCTCGGTGCGCCAGGTCGTGTACGCGGGCAGGCGGGTGAGCCGCTTGGGGGCGCCCGGCGGGCGGCTGCGGAGCTGGCCGACGAACTGCCAGGTGCGGGGCACGATGCAGCCGATGAGGGAGACGAACAGCAGGATGTAGATCGCGGAGAACCACACCGAGCTGTAGACGTCGAAGAGCTGGAGCTTCTCGTAGACCGGCGTGAGCGTCTCGTGGGCTTCCTTGAAGGTGCGCACCTTCACCTCGTCCGCGCTGGTCTGCGGGATGAGGGAGCCCGGGATCGAGCCGAGCGAGAGCATGAAGAGGAGGATCAGGGCGACCCGCATGGAGGTCAGCTGGCGCCAGAACCAGCGGACCCAGCCGAACGGGCCGAGGGTGGGCCCGCCGAGGACGGACTCCTCCCGGGGGGCGGTGGACAGCTGGGCCCCGGCGTCGCCGAGGGGCTCCTGCTGTTCCGTCGTTTCGGTCTTGCTCATGTCGAAAACCCTCAGATCCCCACCGTGAAACCGCTGGACCAGCTCTGCATGTCGGCCACCATGCTGTCCCACACTCCTGTGAGGAGCAGCAGACCGGTGACGATCATCATCGCGCCGCCGACCCGCATCACCCAGGTGTAGTGCTTCTTCACCCAGCCGAACGCGCCGAGCGCCTTGCGGAAGGCGATGGCGGTGAGGATGAAGGGGAGCCCGAGGCCGAGACAGTACGCGACGGTCAGCAGCGCCCCGCGGCCGGCGCTGGCCTCGTTCGCGGCGAGCGCGGTGACGGAGGCGAGGGTCGGGCCGATGCAGGGCGTCCAGCCGATGCCGAAGAGCGCGCCGAGCAGCGGCGCGCCGACGAGGCCGGTGACGGGCCTCTTGTGGAAGCGGAACTCGCGCTGGGTGAACCAGGGCATGAGGCCGACGAAGAAGACGCCCATGAGGATCATGAGCACGCCGAGGACGGTGGTGAGCGTCCCGCGGTACTCCTGGAGGGTCGAGCCGAAGTAGCCGAACAGCGCGCCGCCGGAGACGAACACGACGGTGAAGCCGAGCACGAACAGGGCCGCCCCGCCGGCCATCCGGCCGCGCCGCGCCTCGGCGAGGTCGGTGCCGGTGACCCCGGTGACGTAGCTCAGGTAACCGGGGACGAGCGGCAGCACGCACGGCGAGAAGAAGGAGACCAGACCGCCGAGGACGGCGATGGGCAGGGCCAGCAGAAGGGCTCCGCTGAAGACCGTCTCGTTCACGTCGTGCCTCTCACTTCTCCGCGATCAGGGGTTCGATCATGGAGCGGAGCTTGGTCTCGTCGAGCGCCATCAGCGAACGCGCGGCGACCTTGCCGTTCTTGTCCAGGACGACGGTGGAGGGGATGGCCTGCGGGTTGAGCGTGCCCTTGGGGAAGCCGCTCACGATGAGCTTGCCGGCCGGGTCGTAGAGGCTGGGGTAGGGCACCCCGTAGTCCGCCTCGAAGGCGAGGGCGGGCTGCTTGTTGGGGTCGCGGGTGTTGATGCCGACGAACTCCACGCCCTTGGCCTTGAGGTCCTTGGCGACCTTGGCGAAGTGCGGTGCCTCGGCCCGGCAGGGAGGGCACCAGGAGCCCCAGACGTTGAGGACGACGACCTTGCCCTTGAGGTCGGCGACGTCGAGCCGCTTGCCTTCGAGCGTGTCGCCCGAGAGCGTGGCGACGGGCTTGCGCTCGCCCTTGGCGACGGTGGAGATACCGCCCGTGTTGGTCACGAAGTTGGTGTCGCCACCGCCGCCGGACTTGCCGTTCGTGTCCGAGCTGCAGGCCGAGAGAGCAAGGGCGATCGTCACGGTTCCGACCGCGAGCAGGGTGCGTCGCGAGGTACGGCTAAGACTCATGTGAAAAGTTTCGCATGGGCGTTTCGCGGATCTTGGGCACCCCCCTACGTGCCCCAGATGCCCCTTGTCAAGATCGCTTAAGCCGGCCTGAGGAACGTGTTCCAGCCGCCGGCCGGGGCCTGGCCGACCTCCAGGGTACGCAGCTTGGCGAGGATCTTCGGGTCCTGGACGTCCAGCCAGTCGCAGAACTGGCGGAAGGAGACGAGCCGGACGTCCTTTTTGCCGGCCATGCCCTTGAGCGCGGCCTCGACGGCGTCCATGTAGATGCCGCCGTTCCACTGCTCGAAGTGGTTGCCGATGTAGAAGGGGGCGCGGTTGGACTCGTACGCCCGGTTGAAACCGGCCAGGTAGGCCTCGGTGGCCTGCTTGCGCCAGCCCGGGTAGCGGGAGGGCATGCCCTTGGTCGAGTTCTTCGACTGGTTGGCGAGCATGTTGTAGTCCATCGAGAGGACCTCGAAGGAGTGCCCGGGGAACGGC
Organism: Streptomyces sp. NPDC093111; assembly: GCF_040683955.1. NCBI lineage: Bacteria > Bacillati > Actinomycetota > Actinomycetes > Kitasatosporales > Streptomycetaceae > Streptomyces > Streptomyces sp. NPDC093111. Next base: position 349,467 of record NZ_JBFBNW010000007.1, read on the forward strand.
ACGGCCTGGAGCGGCAGGTCCCACAGGCCGCCGCGCTTGACCGGCCACATCTGACGGCCGCCCGGGGAGCTGGCGTCGTAGCGCCAGCCGAGCCGCTTGGCGGTGGGCAGCAGGTTGTCCTGGCCCAGCAGGCAGGGGGTGCGGCCGCCGACGAGCTCCTTGGTGTAGTCGAAGGGCAGCGGTTCGAGGTCGGTCCAGCCGCTGTTCGTCTTCCACTTGGTGACGAAGCCGATCGCCTGGTCGATCTCGCTCTGCCACTGGGCGGGGGTCCAGTTGGCGACCGAGCCGGAGCCGCCGCAGAAGTGCCCGTTGAAGTGGGTGCCGATCTCGTGGCCCTCCAGCCAGGCCTGGCGGACGTACTTCAGGGTCTGCTTGACGTGGTCGTCGGTGAGGTAGCCGATGTCGGAGGCGCCGACGCGGTTGTTCGGCGGGCGGTAGAGCTGGGCCTTCGACTCGGGCAGGAGGTAGAGCCCGGAGAGGAAGAAGGTCATGGCCGCGTCGTGGCTCTTGGCCAGTTCGAGGAAGCGCGGGAAGAGGCCGTTGCCGACCTCGCCGGCGCCGTCCCAGGAGAAGATCACGAACTGCGGCGGGGTCTGGCCGGGTTCGAGCGGGACGGGGGCGTCGGGCTGGTTCGGCTGCTTTCCGGTGTCGGAGGTCGAACCGTCGCCGATGAGCCGGCCGTCGTCCCGGGTGGGCGTCGCGGGGGCGCCGGTCGCGTCACCACCCTTGCCCGGCCCGGAACGCCCCGACTTGTCCTGATTGCCACCACCGCATCCGGCGATCCCGAGCACCGCCGCGGCACCGACCCCGGCCCCCAGAAGTCCCCTTCGACTGATCCCGCGCATGACATCCCCATTCGCGCTGACGTATGACCTGAAGTCATTTCAAACCGACAAACAGTGAGATGTCCTGAGGAACACGGAGGTTCCGGAAAAACGAACAAATATTTTAGGGCGGCCCGTGTGACTGATCACCACGGGCCGCCCCGAACAATAGAGCGGAAGAGCTACGCGCCGAAGGCCTTGGCCTTACCCTTCACAGGCTTCGCACCGGCGCGCAGGTGGACCGGCACCAGATCGAGGGCCGGCTCGCTGTAGCCGACCGACACGATCCGGTCGCCCCGGTACGTGAACGAGGTCAGCGAGGCCAGCGTGCACTGCCGCCGCCGCGGGTCGTGCCACAGCCGGCGCTTCTCCACGAAACTGCGCACGATCCAGATCGGCAGCTGGTGGCTCACGCACACCGCCTCGTGCCCGCGCGCCGCGTCCTTCGCCGCGTCGAGCGCGCCCATCATCCGGACGACCTGCTCCACGTACGGCTCGCCCCAGGACGGCTGGAACGGGTTGGTGAGGTGCTTCCAGTTGCCCGGCTTGCGCAGGGCCCCGTCGCCGACGCCGAAGGTCTTGCCCTCGAACACGTTCGCCGCCTCGATCAGGCGCCCGTCCGTGGCCAGGTCCAGACCGTGGGTCTTGGCGATCGGCGTGGCCGTCTCCTGCGCCCGCTCCAGCGGGGAGGCCACGACATGCGTGATGTCCCGGCCGGCCAGGTGCTCGGCGACCCGGTCGGCCATCTGCCGGCCCAGCTCGGACAGGTGGTAGCCCGCGCGGCGCCCGTACAGGACCCCGTCCGGGTTGTGGACCTCGCCGTGCCGCATCAGGTGCACGACGGTGATGTCGGTGTCGCTCGGGTCGCTCGGGTCGCTCGGGCCGCTCACGTCGCTCGCGTTGCCCTCGGGGCGTACGTCGCTCATGCCGTGGCCTCCGCGGCGGCGCGGGCGGCGGCCGGCAGCGCGGCGGCGATCCGCTCGACGGCGCGCTCGTCGTGGGCGGCCGACACGAACCAGGACTCGAACGCCGACGGCGGCAGGTAGACCCCGTCCGCGAGCATCGAGTGGAAGAAGGCGTTGAAGCGGAACGCCTCCTGACGCTTCGCGTCCTCGTAGTCGCGCACCTCGGAGGAGGTGAAGAAGACCGAGAACATGTTGGACGCCGTCTGCAGCCGGTGCGCCACGCCCTCCTTGGTGAGCGCGTCGGTCACCAGACCCTGGATCTCCGCGGAGACCGCGTCGACCTTCTCGTACGCGGCGGCGTCCAGCAGCTTCAGCTGCGCGAGGCCGGCGGCGGTGGCGATCGGGTTACCGGACAGGGTGCCCGCCTGGTAGACCGGGCCGGCCGGGGCGAGGTGGCCCATCACGTCGGCACGGCCGCCGAAGGCCGCCGCCGGGAAGCCGCCGCCCATGACCTTGCCGAAGGTCATCAGGTCGGGCTTCACCCCGTCGACGCCGTACCAGCCGGCCCGCGAGGTGCGGAAACCGGTCATGACCTCGTCGGAGATGAACAGCGCGCCGTTCTTCGCGCAGGCGTCCTTCAGACCCTGGTTGAAGCCCGGCAGCGGCGGAACGACGCCCATGTTGCCCGGCGACGCCTCGGTGATCACACAGGCGATCTCGCCCGGGAAGCGGTGGAACGCCTCCTGCACCGCGGCCAGGTCGTTGTACGGCAGCACGATGGTGTCCCCGGCCTGCGCGCCCGTCACGCCGGGCGTGTCCGGCAGGCCGAAGGTGGCGACACCGGAGCCGGCCGCGGCGAGCAGCGCGTCCACGTGCCCGTGGTAGCAGCCGGCGAACTTCACGACCTTGGCGCGGCCGGTGAAGCCGCGGGCCAGCCGGATCGCCGACATCGTGGCCTCGGTGCCGCTGGAGACCAGCCGGACCTGCTCGACCGGCTCGACCCGCGCGACGATCTCCTCCGCGAGCGCGACCTCGCCCTCGCCCGGCGTACCGAACGAGGTACCGCGGACCACCGCCGCCTGCACGGCCGCGGTCACCTCCGGGTGCGCGTGACCGAGGATCATCGGACCCCACGAGCACACGAGGTCGACGTACTCACGCCCGTCGGCGTCGGTGAGATACGGACCGGTACCGGACACCATGAACCGGGGCGTACCGCCCACGGCACGGAAGGCGCGCACCGGTGAGTTCACGCCGCCGGGCGTCACAAGGGACGCGCGGTCGAAAAGCGTCTGTGAGACTGGGGCTTCGTATGAATACGGCACTGGGATCCTGACCTGCGAGTACGGAGGGATGGAGTGAGCACCCTCTGAATTACGCCGGGGCGTCTGTCCTCCGCGTCTGCGAAACTGGGGCGTCATAGGGATGGCTCACGGAATCCATGGTGTCAGAGGCCACGGCGTTCTTGCGGACAGGTGTTTCACCGTACGAACGTGGGGGAGGTCATTGTCACGATGATCGGGTCACGCCGCGGAGACGCGCGGCCCGGAACAGCAGTCGGGTGGAGATATGCATCGCGGTGGCGGACCGGGCGAGGGGACCGACGACCTGGGTCCCGACCCTGTCCGGCGGGGGAGGCACCGGCGCCGGAGGGCCGAGGAGCCCAGGGCCAACGCCCCGCGGACGGGAGAGCCGGCGGGACCGGGCGAGCCGGGGGCGGACAAGCCGAAGGCCGAGGAGTCGCGGGGAGGACGCTTGGGGGTGACGTACAAGTACTTCGGCGCGCCCGACGGAGCGACGGCGGCCCGGGTGCCCATCTCGATGCGCCCTGAGGAGCTCGGCGGTGACGAGCTCGGCATGGGCGGCATGTTCACCAAGATCAAGCCGGAGACCATAGCCGCGATGGTGCTCACCGGCATCCAGGGCATGCCCCTGTACAAGGTGCCCCCGCTGGAACTGGTGGTGCTGCACCCCGACTACGCCGTGGTGAAGCTGCCCATGACCGTCGTCGACCCGCTGCGCGGCATCGGCGAGGAGTCGGTCGGCGCCGCCGCCTTCATCTGGTCCACGGTCCCCGACCGCGGCGGCCCCCGGGACGCCTTCAACGTCTACCAGCTGCTCCACGAGTGGCAGGACTTCTCGGTCCGTCTGCACGAGGCGGGCCACCAGCCGTACTGCCTGGTGTGGCCCTAGGCCGGGTCCCGGGGTCCCTCGTCCCGGCGTACGAGTCCGGCGGCTTCGTCGGCGGCCCTCGCGCGCTCGGCGGCCAGTTCCCGGGCCGACGCGAGCCGGTAGGGCACGTCGATGACGACGACGTTCTTCATGAACAGCAGGCGTGTCTTCAGCCGTAGCGCGCTCTGGTTGTGCAGCGGCTGCTCCCACCAGCGGCCGACCACGTACTCGGGGATGACCACGGAGAGCACCGAGTCGGGGGAACGCTCGGGCGCGTCGCGGATGTGCCGCAGCAGCGGCTGCACGATCGACCGGTAGGGCGAGTTCAGCACCCGTAGTGGTACGTCGATGCCGTGGGCCTCCCAGGAGGCGCGCAGCGCCTCCGCCTGGGCGACGTCCTCGGCGACGGTGACCGCGGTCAGCGAGGCGGGCTTCAGGGTCTTCGCGTACGACAGGGCGCGCAGGCTCGGCGCGGTGACCGAGGACACGAGGACCAGGACGTGGTTCGCGGCGAGGGGCTGCGGGTGGGCGTCGGGGGCGACGGCCACCTCCGCGGCGACGGCGTCGTAGTGCCGGCGCACCCCCTTCATCCCGGCGAAGAGCACCGGCATGGCGATGACGACGATCCAGGCGCCGTGCGTGAACTTGGTGATGAGGACGATGACGAGGACGACCGCCGTCAGACAGGCGCCGAACGCGTTGATCGCCAGCCGGCGCAGGATGTGCGGGCGCTCGGCGGCACCGGCCGGCGTGGCGAGTTCTCGCCGCCAGTGCTTGACCATGCCCGCCTGGGACAGCGTGAAGGAGACGAAGACGCCCAGGATGTAGAGCTGGATGAGCCGGGTGAGGTTGGCGTCGAAGGCGACGATCAGGGCGATGGCGGCCAGCGCGAGGAGGAGGACGCCGTTGGAGTGGACGAGCCGGTCGCCGCGGTGGACGAGCTGTCGGGGCGCGAAGCGGTCGCGGCCCAGGACGGAGGCGAGCATCGGGAAGCCGTTGAAGGCGGTGTTGGCCGCCAGGACGAGGACGCCCGCGGTGACGGCCTGGAGGGCGTAGAAGAGGACGTGCCAGTCGCCGAAGGTGGCGCGGCCGATCTGGGCGAGCGCGGTCGAGGTCGGGGTGCCGGGCGGCAGCCCCAGCTGGGTGGGGTCCTCGGCGACGTGCACCTGGTAGACCATGGCGAGCACCGTGATCCCGAAGAACATGGTCACGGAAAGACCGCCCATCACCGCGAGGGTCATGGCCGCGTTGCGGCTCTTGGGCTTCGCGAAGGCCGGCACGCCGTTGCTGATCGCCTCGACGCCGGTCAGCGCCGTGCAGCCGGAGGCGAAGGCCCGCAGCCCGAGCAGCACGAGCGCGATGCCCGAGTAGGTGGAGACCGCCTCGACGGGCAGGTCCGCCGACTCGGCGCGGATCGTCGTGCCGGTCGCCATCCGGGCCGCCGCGACCGCGAACATCAGGTAGATCACGGTGACGAACGCGTAGGTGGGCAGCGCGAACCAGCGGCCCGACTCGCGCACCCCGCGCAGGTTCAGCCAGGCGATCACGGCCACGAACCCCACCGACATGAGCGTCGCGTGCCCGTCGAGCGCGGGCGCCGCGGAGGTGATGGCGGCGACCCCGGAGACGACGGAGACGGCGACGGTCATCACGTAGTCGATGAGCAGCGCGCCGGCCGCGGTGAGCGCCGCCGTGGTGCCCAGGTTCTCCGAGGCGACGATGTACGCCCCGCCGCCGCCCGGGTAGGCGTAGCAGGTCTGCCGGTAGGAGGCGACGACCACGAGCAGCAGGACGACGATGCCGACCGCCGCGTACCAGGCCAGATGGAGCACGGCGAGGCCGCCGAGGGCGAGGATCAGCAGGATCTCCTCGGTCGCGTACGCCACCGAGGAGAGCGGGTCGCTGCAGAAGATCGGCAGGGCCAGCCGCTTCGGCAGCAGCGTCTCGCCGAGCCGCGCGCTGTCCAACGGACGTCCTACCAGCAGGCGTTTCGCCACGCTTCCAGCTCTCATAAGTGCTGAAGTTAGGACGAATCGGATGTAATACATGGAAGCCGCGCCCGCCCACGGCCCGGACGAGGGCCTGGGCGCACCGGCCCGACAGCGCGGGCGAGCCGGCCCGAGAGCCCGCCTGAGAGTCAGTACGAGTCCGCACGAGAGCCCGCACCGAGGGTCGCGTACGAGAGTCAGCACGACAGTCCGCACGACAGTCCGCACGACAGTCCGCACGAGGCCCTTCCGAAGGGCCCGCACGAGGAAGGACCCGACACCGTGAGCACGACGCGCACCGCCCCCCGCGTGACCGGCGACCCCCTGCAGATCGGCGAGGTCGCGGCCCGCACGGAACTGCCCCTGCGCACCATCCGCCAGTACGAGGACAGCGGCCTCGTCGTCCCGTCCGCGGCCTCCGAGGGCGGCTTCCCGCTCTACACGGACGCCGACGTGGCCCGGCTGATGGTGATCCGCCGCATGAAGCCGCTCGGCTTCACCCTCGACGAGACCCGCGACCTGCTCACCGCCGTCGACCGCCTCGCCGCCGACACCCCGGACACCCCGGACGAACTCGACCCGCCCACCCGGGCCGCCCTCGTCGCCCGCGTCCGCGGCTACGAACGCGCCGCGAGCGCCCGCGTCGCGGAACTCCACGCCCAGCTGACCAGGGCGGAGGAGTTCGCGGCGTCGCTGCGGGCGCGGCTGCCGTAGGGGGGCGGGAGCGCTCGGGCCGTCGCCCGGCGCGCGGCTACGCCTCCCGGCCCTCCAAGGCCGCCGCCAGGTCCTGGAAGAAGCGGGCGCACGCGGCGGGGCTCGGCGGGGTCTCCGGGTTCCAGGGGGCGAGCCGGGCCCCCGGCGGGACCGCGTGCGGCGGCACCGCGTTGGCCCGGCTGTCGAACAGCACCAGGTCCGGCGCGAGCCCCACCGCGTGCTCCCAGTCGGTCGTCAGCCAGTTCGCGCCGGGCCCCGGCCCCGGGTCCACGAACCGCACCCCCAGCTCGGCGAGGCGCGCCAGCTCGGGCCAGGCGTGCGGGCGCGCCAGATGCACCTGCTCGGGCCCGGCCCCCGACAGCGCCAGCACCCCCACGTCCGCACGCCCGGCCGCCGCCCGCAAGGCCGCCTCCGCGTCGCCCACCCGCCCCGAGGACCCGGCCGCCGCGCCCAGCTCGGCCGCCAGCTCCCCGAACCGGTCCACGATCGCCGGCAGCGTCAGCTCGCCACCCACCGACAGCGCCGCCAACGGCACCGCCAGCTCCTCCGCGAGCGCCTCGTCCACGGCGTACGGGCTCTTCCCGTCGTACGTCACGTCCACGACCAGGTCCACGCCGCCCAGCGCCCGCAGCCGCGCCGCGTCCAGCGCCCGCCCCGGCCCCAGGTACGGCACGCCCGCCGCCGCCAGACCGCCCGCCTTGACCGGATCGAGCAGCTCGCCGTCGTGCCCGGAGCCGTACACCGCGACCGGCCGCACGCCCAGGTCCAGCAGGGCCGCCCCGGCCCGTACGTACGCCACCACCCGCTCCGGCCTGCGCCCCGCCGCCAGGGCCGTACCCCGGTCGTCGGTGAAACCCCACCCGCCCGTACCCGTCGCGTCAGCCATAGGACCGCTCCCTCCCCGGCCGGAAACCTCCGTCCCCGCCACCTTGAAGCGGTTCCACGGCGCGCACAAGAGGGCCTCCGCTCCGGCGCGCGCCGCGGGACTTTGGTCCCGGACCCCCCTGCCGAAAGACCCCCAGGGTGGTGTTAACTGAACGGGTCGGGAGGAAGCAGTAGGAATCGACAGCACCGTACGCGCGTGCGCCCCTGCCCTGGGCACGCCACCGTGCGGTCCCCCGCCCTGGAGTCAGCCATGACCTTGCCCGGCCAGTTCTCGGACCCCCGCGTGATCACCCTCTTCGGCCTCCTCGCCCTGTCCGCCGCCGTCTGGGTCGCCCTGGGCCTGCGGGCCCGCGCCCGCCGCGACCGGGCGAGGACCCCGCTGGAGCGGATCTGGCACCCGCAGGAGACGGTAGCCCTCACCCCGGCCGAGGAGCAGGTCTTCGGCCAGGTCGTCTCCCGCCTCTCGCTGAGCTCGGCGGGGCGGCTCCGCTGAGCCCTCACCCGCGCCGGGACACCCGGGGCATCGTGGACCCCGCCGAACTCCTCACCCGCGTCCACTTCCGCCGCCACTCCCCCGCACCCGCGCTCCGCCCGTACCTGGAGCACTACTGGCTGATCGACTGGGACCTGACGGAGCCGTACGCGTCCCACGTCGTCCCGCACCCGTCGGTGAACGTGGTGTTCGAGCACTCCGGGAACACGGGGAGCGCTGGTATCGCCGGGGGAGGCGGAGGGGGCGGAGGGGCCGGTGGCTCGGCCGTCCTGTCCGGCATCGGCCTCGGCCTGTTCACGAAGCGCCTGACCGGCACCGGCCGGGTCTGCGGCGTGCAGTTCCGGCCCGGCGGCTTCCGCCCGTTCGCCGCCACGTGGCCGGTCTCGCACTGGACGGGCCGGATCACCCCGCTCACGGAAGCCTTCCCGGCCACCGGCCCCGCCGAGGTCTCGGGCGTCCTGTCCCCCGCCGAGGACACGGCCCGCGTGGCCGCGCTGGACGCGTTCCTGCTGGCCCACGGCCCCGACCCGGACCCGCTCGCCGACGAGGCCATGGCACTGGTCGACCTGGTCCGCACGGACCGCGCGATGCGCCGCGTCTCGGTCCTCGCCCACGAGGCCGGACTCTCGCCGCGCTCGCTCCAGCGCCTGTTCGCCACGTACGTCGGCGTCGGCCCGAAGTGGGTCATCCTCCGCTACCGCATCCACGAGGCCCTGGAACGCGCCAGGTCCGCCCCGGCGGCCGGCACCCCGGACTGGTCCCGGCTCGCCGCCGAACTCGGCTACAGCGACCAGGCCCATCTCGTACGGGACTTCACGGCCACCGTGGGAGTGCCGCCGACCGCGTACGCCCGGGCACTGTCAGCGGCGTGACCTAGGGTGCGCGCATGGACGAGGAGAGCGGGAACGGCGCGCACGACACGGTACGGCTCGAACCCTGGTCGGCGGAGGACTTCTGGCTCCTCCGGGCCATGAACGCGCCGGAGCTGATGGAGCATCTGGGCGGCCCGGAGACCGAACAGCAGCTCGCGGCCCGCCAGCTGCGCTACGAGCGGCTGAGCGTGGACGCCGACCGCGCGGGGTGCATGTTCCGGATCGTGCTGCTGCCGGAGGAGAAGGCGGCGGGCTCGATCGGGTTCTGGGAGCACGTGGAGGACACCGGCACGCCGGACACCCCGGACACTCCGGGCACCCCGAGCACTTCCGTGTACGAGACGGGCTGGACCGTGCTCCCCGGATTCCAGGGCCGGGGCGTGGCGACGGCGGCGACGCTCGCGGTGGTGGAACGGGCCCGGGCGGAGGGCCGATTCCGCCACCTGCACGCCTACCCGTCCACGGAGAACGCGCCGTCGAACGCGGTGTGCCGCAAGGCGGGCTTCACGCTGCTCACGGAGCGGGAGTTCGAGTACCCGCCGGGCCGGCGGATGCGCTGCAACGACTGGCGTCTCGAACTCACTCCCCCCGCTCCCACTACCCCAGGTCTCACTACCCCAGGTCTCACTACCCCAGGTCTCACTACCCCAGGTCTCACTACCCCAGGCTCTTGAGCATCCGGGTGAAATGGAAGGCGACGATGTCGAATCGTTCCCGCAGGTAGAAGCGATGGGCTCCGGTGCGGTGGGTGCCGGAGTCCAGGTTCAGCTCGAAGCAGTCGGCCGCGCGGGCGTGCCCTTCGAGGTGCTCGACGAGCGCGTGCCCGACGCCGCTCGACCGGCTGACGGCCTTGGTCACCAGGTCGTCCACGTACAGCTTCTTCACGGAGCTGGTGTTGTGGACGATCCGCCATCCGGCGACCCCGACACACGCGCCGTCGTCGGCGTACGCGGCGCTGAACCGCAGCCCCTGCGGGTACCCCCGCTCGTACACGTCGTGGAACAGCTCCGGCGTCAGGTGCGGGCGCAGCTCGCTCAGCACGGGCAGGAGCTCGGACTCCAGGCGCGGATCGCCGGGCTCGACATCGATGATCTTCATGGCGGGACCGTACCCCGGGGCCCGGGGGCGCCACCGGAATTCCCTGGCCGGGCGCTTGCTCCGGTGCCATCCTGTCCCCGTGAACGGACCGGAGATCCAGATCAGTTTCGCCCCCGCCCTGCGCCTCTTCGTGGCGGCCGACCGCCGCTCGGGGCACTCGGCCGTGACGACCGACGGCTCGTCCTCGCTCGGCCACGTGGTGGAGTCGCTGGGCGTGCCCCTGACCGAGGCCGGGCGCCTGCTCGTGGACGGGCGGCCGGTGGCGGCCTCGCACGTCCCGGCGGCGGGCGAGACCGTCGACGTCGAGGGCGTCGCACGCCCCCAGCCGGTCCCCGGCGCCCCTCTCCGCTTCCTCCTCGACGTGCACCTCGGCACGCTCGCCCGGCGACTGCGCCTGCTCGGCGTCGACGCGGCGTACGAGAGCGAGGACATCGGCGACCCGGCGCTGGCAGCGCGGTCGGCGAAGGAGCGGCGCGTGCTGCTCTCCCGCGACCGGGGTCTGCTGCGCCGCCGGGAGCTGTGGGCCGGTGCGTACGTCTACAGCGACCAGCCCGACGAGCAGCTCCGCGACGTCCTCGGCCGCTTCGCTCCGCGCCTCGCGCCCTGGACCCGCTGCACCGCGTGCAACGGGGAGCTGGCGGAGGCCGACAAGGACGCGGTGCGCGAGCGGCTGGAGCAGGGCACGGAGCACACGTACGACGTCTTCGCGCAGTGCACGAGGTGCGACCGGGTGTACTGGCGGGGCGCCCACCACGCCCGCCTGGAGGCCGTCGTCAGCGACGCGCTGCGGGAGTTCGGCGAGGCGACGGCGAGCTGAGGCGACGCGGGGCCGGCGGATGGCTGGCGGGTGCCGGGCTGGCGGCTGGCTGGTGTCTGCCTGGCGGCTGACCGCCCGACTGCCGCCCGACGGCCGCCCGACTAGGTACGCTTCCCGGCGTCCGGGGCATCCGAGTCGCCCGAGTCGCCCGCAGGCTCCGGGGCGCCCCCGAGGTCCCCGGCCGTCTCCTCCGACGGCCCCGAGAACGCGCCCGACCGCAGCCGTTCGATCTGTACGGCGCTCAGCTCGACCGTCTTGCGCATGTAGCCGGTGAGCAGGGCCAGCTCCGGCTCGCTGTAGCCGTCGAAGAGGGTGCCCCAGGTCCCGTTGAGCCGCCGCCACAATGTGCCGAGCTCGGCCATCCGAGCGGGCTCCGTCGCGACCATGACCCGCCGGCGGTCCACCGCGTCCCGCTCCCGCCGCACGTATCCGGCCCGCTCCAGGCGGTCGACGAGCCGGGTGGCGGAGCCGGTGGTGAGCCCGGTGAGCTCGGCGATCCGCCCGATGGTGACGGGGTCGCGCTCCAGGCTGAGCAGGTTGAGGCACTGCACGTCCGTCGGGTGCAGCCCCAGGTGGTCGGCGACCGCCTGGTTGAACAGGGCGTAGGCGGCCATGTAGCGCCGGGCCTCCCCCTGGAGCTCGGTCATCAGCTCGTCGCGCCGTGCGCTGGTCTTCTGCGGCATGCAGAGAGTGTACGGAACAGGCACCGGGGCGCCCGGCCGGAACGGCGCTCCTAGGGGTGCTCGGCGGTGAGGTAGCGCTGGACGGTCGGCCCGAGCCAGGCGGCGACCTCCTCGCGGGACATCTCGACGGCGGGCGGCAGGCGCAGCACGTAGCGGGTGAGCGCCATGCCGAGGATCTGGGAGGCGACGAGCGCGGCCCGGCGCGGCGCCTCGGCGGGGTCGGGGCAGACGCCGAGGGTGACCGGCCCGAGCTGCTCCTCGAAGATCTTCTGCATCCGCTCGGTCCCGGCGGCGTTGGTGACGGAGACCCGCAGCAGCCCGGTGAGGACGTCGTCGCGCTCCCAGCGGTCGAGGAAGTGCGCGACGAGCGCGGCGCCGACGTGCCGGGCGGGCAGCGCGCCGAGCTCGGGGAGCTCCAGCGCGAAGTCGGAGGCGGCGGTGAACAGCCCCTCCTTGCTGCCGTAGTAGCGCATGACCATCGACGGGTCGATCCCGGCGTCACGGGCGATGGCCCGGATGGTCGCGCGCTCGTACCCCTCGCCGGCGAAGTGCTCGCGGGCGGCCTCCAGGATCGCGGCGCGGGTGGCGTCGGAGCGGCGTGCGGTCGTCATGCCAACAACTGTAGGCCAACGGGCGTTGACACGCTATGCCCGACGGGTCCAGACTTGCCAACAAGCGTTGACCAACAAGCGTTGGCCAACGGCCGTTGATGCGCGAGCAGGACCCTCTCGGAGGCAACGATGAGCACCAAGGGCACGGGCAACGACTCACAGCCCACGGACGCGGGTACGGACACGGGCGCAGGTACGGATCCGAGTACGGCTACGGATCCGGGTACGGGTACGGATACGGCTGTCGACGTCCTCGTCATCGGCGCGGGCCCCACCGGCCTCCTCCTCGCCGGTGATCTCGCCACCGCCGGCCTGCGGGTCACCCTCGTCGAGCGCAGAGCCCCCGGCATCAGCAACCTCACCCGCGCGTTCAGCGTCCACGCCCGCACCCTGGAGCAGCTCGACGCCCGCGGCCTCGCCGACGAACTGGTCGCCACCGGCACCCCGGTCGCCGACCTGCGCCTCTTCGGCCGCCTCACGCTCGACCTGTCCGCGCTCCCCTCCCGCTTCCCGTTCCTCCTCCTCACGCCGCAGTACGAGGTGGAGCGCCTCCTCGAACGCCGGGCGCGTTCCGCGGGCGTGGACTTCCGGTACGGGACGGAGCTGCGCACCCTCCGCCAGGACGCCACGGCGGTGACGGCCGAACTGGCCACGGGCGACACCCTCCGGGCCCGCTACCTCGTCGGCGCGGACGGCGTGCACAGCTCCGTGCGCACGGCCCTCGGCCTGCCCTTCCCCGGCGCGTCGGTGATCCGCTCCATGGTCCTGGCGGACGTCCGCCTCGCCGAGGAACCGGGCAGGCTGCTCACCGTCACCGCCGCGGAGGACGCCTTCGCCTTCGTCGCCCCCTTCGGCGACGGCTGGTACCGGGTGATGGGCTGGGACGCGACCCGGCAGGCCGACGACACCGAACCGGTCGGCCTCGACGACGTCCGGGCGATCACCCGCCGCGCCCTCGGCAGCGACCTCGGCATGCATGACGCCCGCTGGGTCTCCCGCTTCCACAGCGACGAGCGGCAGGCCCCGGCGTACCGCTCGGGCCGCGTCTTCCTCGCCGGGGACGCCGCGCACGTCCACTCCCCGGCCGGCGGCCAGGGCATGAACACCGGCCTCCAGGACGCCGCCAACCTCTCCTGGAAGCTGGCCGCCGTCCTGCGCGACGAGGCCCGGGACCCCGAGACGCTGCTCGACAGCTACCAGGCCGAACGCCACCCGGTCGGCGCCACCGTCCTGCGCAGCAGCGGCACCCTCGTACGCCTCGCGATGGCCCGCACCCCGCTCCAGCGCACCGCCCGCACCCTCGCCACCCGGCTGCTCGGCACGGTCCGCCCGGTCGCCACCCGCGCCATGGGCCAGATCAGCGGCATCGGCATCGCGTACGCCTCGGGGGCCCGCCGCGCCCCGGACGAGGCCCTGCGCGAGGGGCGCCTGTACGAGGCGCTGCGGGCGGGCGAGTTCGTCTTGATCGCCCCGGAGGGCCGGAGCCCGGCCCTGCCCCCGACCGCCCCGGTCGCACCGGCCCGCCTGATACGGGCCACCTGGGCGGACCCGGCCCGCCGTGAGACGGTCCTGATCCGCCCGGACGGCTACACGACCCCGCTCAGCGCCTGATCGAGGCGGCGGGCGTCAGAAGACGTACGGATCCCCGGTGGCCAGCACGAGCACGCGATGCCGGTCGTTCCGGGGGTTCGTGTCGGCGACCCCGTCCCGCCACGCCGTGCGGATGTCGACGGTCAGCTCGTCCGGCCGCCCGGCCGTCCGCAGATCGAGGGCCAGTTCGCCGGCCGCGCCGGCCGCCCGCAGCTCACCGGTGCGGCAGGACACCACCCGGTCGCTGCTCCACAGGCAGGCCGGCGGCAGCTCCTGGCCGCCCGCCATGGGCTCCGAGAAGTCGAGCCGTACGGTCGCCTGGGAGACGTCCGAGGGCCCGTGATTCTCGCTGACCAGCCACACCCCGAGCCGCCCGCCCCAGAGGGAGACATGCCCGTGATGGGCCAGATCGGCCTCGGCCTCGGCCCCGGGCCCGACGGCGCGGGCGCCGGCCCCCGTGCCGACCGTCAGGGCAGCGGCGAGGGCCGCGCCGAGCAGAGCCTTGCGCATCACACTCATACCAGGAACATACCGACACACACCCATACATTATGACTAGCCGTCAGCCGCGTGTCCCGAAGACCACACGAACGGGATGACACCCTTCCCCCATGCTGATCGCCCGCTCCATCGCCCTGTTCGCCGTCGCCGCCCTGTTCGAGATCGGCGGCGCATGGCTCGTCTGGCAAGGCGCCCGGGAACACCGCGGCTGGGTCTGGATCGGCGCCGGAGTCATCGCCCTCGGCATCTACGGCTTCGTGGCCACCCTCCAGCCCGACGCCGAGTTCGGCCGCATCCTCGCCGCCTACGGCGGCGTGTTCGTCGCCGGCTCCCTCGCCTGGGGCATGGTCGCCGACGGCTACCGACCCGACCGCTGGGACGTCACCGGCGCCCTCATCTGCCTCGCCGGCATGGCCGTGATCATGTACGCCCCGCGCGGCCGCTGACCGCACCCCGCCTATCCTGGCCGGGCGATCGACCGTAATCGACCACACGCGCGAGGAGCACGTCATGACTGCCGCCGGTACCCCCATCGCCGTCGTCACCGGAGCGAGCAGCGGAATCGGCGCCGCCACCGCCCGACAGCTCGCCGCCGCCGGCTACCGCGTGGTCCTCACCGCCCGCCGCAAGGACCGCATCGAAGCCCTCGCCGCCGAGATCAACGAAGCCGGCCACCAGGCCACCGCCTACGCCCTCGACGTCACCGACCGCGCCGCCGTCGACGAGTTCGCCACCGCGTTCCGCAGCCTCGCCGTCCTGGTCAACAACGCCGGCGGCGCACTCGGCGCCGACCCCGTCGCCACCGGCGACCCGGAGGACTGGCGCCGCATGTACGAGGTCAACGTCATCGGCACCCTCCACATCACCCAGGCCCTGCTCCCCGCCCTCACCGCGAGCGGCGACGGCACGGTCGTCGTCCTCTCCTCCACCGCGGGCCACTCCACCTACGAGGGCGGCGGCGGCTACGTGGCCGCGAAGAACGGCGCCCGCGTCCTCGCCGAGACCCTCCGCCTGGAGATCGTCGGCACCCCGGTCCGCGTCATCGAGATCGCCCCCGGCATGGTCAAGACCGACGAGTTCGCCACGACCCGCTTCCGCGGCGACACGGAGAAGGCCGCCAAGGTCTACGCCGGCGTGGCCGAACCCCTCACGGCCGACGACGTCGCCGACACCATCACCTGGGCCTGCACCCGCCCCCCGCACGTCAACATCGACCTCCTCGTCGTCCGCCCCCGAGCCCAGGCCTCCAACACCAAGGTCCACCGCGAGCTCTGACGACCACCGCCCACCCGTTCGAGTGAACGGCCCCAAAACCCCCACACCGTACGAAACCCGAACCTAGGCTCGACACAACTCCATACAGAACGGCCCTCGGCCGGGACTCCCATCCCGACCGAGGGCCTCACCATCAGGAAGGCGAAAACTTCCCATGGCTGAACACGACCCTAGCGCCCCGACCCTGTTCGACCTCGCCGCACCCACGCCGTCCTTCATGGACCTGGAAAACCCCGAGTACGCGTACATGTTCGGCTTCCTCCAGGCCGACGGGCACCTCTCTGCGGGCAAGGGGCGCAAGGGCACACTGACCGTCGAGATCAACGCGCGCGACGCCCACATCCTGTACGAGTTCCAGCGCCTGACCCCGTACTACAGCTCCATCACGGAACGGGTCCGCACCACCAACTTCGCCGAACAGCACCACTCCGCCACGTGGTCGCTACACGCGCTGGAGGCCAGAAGCACCCTCAACGAGCTGGGGATCCCTCACGGCAAGAAGTCGCGAACCATCAAGCCGCCGCGCGTCGACTTCTCCCGACCCGACTACATCCGCGGCGTCATTGACGCCGACGGGTCCCTCGGCTGGACCGCACAAGGGATCCCGTTCCTCTCGCTCACCTCGGCCAGTACGGCCGTGGCCGCCTACCTCTGCCACTACGGGAAGAAGGTCACGGGGGCCGAGCGCATCGCCCGCCGCAACACCCGCGACCAGGTCTACGTCATCACGTATTTCAAGGAACAGGCGCAGCAGCTCGCCAAGCACCTCTACTACCCCGACTGCCTCGCCCTGGAGCACAAGAAGGCCAACGCGGCGGCGATCCAGACCTGGGTACGCCCGGCGGACATGAGGATCGCACCGCCGCGTCGACGCTGGACCGAGAGGGACGACCGCGAACTCCTGCGGCTCGGAGACCCCGCCGCTGCGGCCGTCGCCCTCGACCGGACCGAACAAAGCTGCTCCATGCGTCTGTGGCGACTCCGCACCGGCCGGACCCCGACACCCGCCGAGTAGCCCGACACCACGGCGAACTACAGGGTGCCGCTGACGCGGCACCCTGTCTCCGTTCCGGTCAGCCCTTGACGCAGATGACCTGCTTCAGCTTCGCGACGACCTCGACCAGGTCACGCTGCTGCTCGATGACCTGCTCGATCGGCTTGTAGGCGCCCGGGATCTCGTCCACGACGCCGGAGTCCTTGCGGCACTCCACACCCCGCGTCTGCTCCTCCAGGTCCCGCGTCGAGAAGCGCCGCTTGGCCGCGCTCCGGCTCATCCGGCGGCCCGCACCGTGCGAGGCCGAGTTGAAGGAGGCGGCGTTGCCGAGGCCCTTCACGATGTACGAACCGGTGCCCATCGAGCCCGGGATGATCCCGAACTCACCGGAGCCGGCCCGGATCGCGCCCTTGCGGGTGACGAGCATGTCCATGCCCTCGTACCGCTCCTCCGCCACGTAGTTGTGGTGGCAGGAGATCACCGGGTCGAAGCTCACCTTCGCCTTGCGGAACTCGCGCCGGACGACCTCCTGGAACAGGGCCATCATGATCGCCCGGTTGTACTTGGCGTACTCCTGCGCCCAGAACAGGTCGTTGCGGTACGCCGCCATCTGCGGGGTGTCCGCGACGAACACCGCGAGGTCCCGGTCGACCAGCCCCTGGTTGTGCGGCAGCTTCTGCGCCTCGCCGATGTGATGCTCGGCCAGCTCCTTGCCGATGTTGCGCGACCCCGAGTGCAACATGAGCCACACCGAATCGGACATATCGACACAAAGCTCTGCAAAATGGTTTCCGGATCCCAGCGTTCCCATCTGCTTCTCGGCCCGCTCCCGCCGGAACTTCACCGAGTCCGCGACCGTGTCGAACCGCGACCACAGGTCCCCGAAGCCCGCCGTCGGGAACTGGAAGAGCCGGCCCGGGTCCACCATCTCTCGGTGCATGCCCCGGCCCACCGGGATCGCCTGCTCGATCTTCGAGCGCAGCCGTGACAGGTCGCCCGGCAGGTCGTTCGCGGTCAGGGAGGTCTTGACGGCGGACATGCCGCAGCCGATGTCCACGCCGACCGCCGCCGGGCACACCGCGCCCTGCATCGCGATCACCGAGCCGACCGTCGCGCCCTTGCCGTAGTGCACGTCCGGCATGACGGCCAGGCCCCTGATCCAGGGCAGGGTCGCCGTGTTCTGGAGCTGTCGCATCGCGCCCTCGTCGACCGACGCCGGGTCGGTCCACAGGCGGATGGGGACCTTCGCGCCCGCTACCTCTACGTACGACATAGTGCCTCAATTCCCCCCATAAGTCTGATAGCGCAAAAACCGGAGCACAAGCCCGTACAGGTGACTACGGACCGGCATCAACAGCGGCGCGTGCGATAGACATTGTGTTCATCGCCCCCTGGGGCGCGACAAACGGTTTTCGGGGGATGCCTCCGGGAGAAGGGAGCCTGGGATCGTGCAGCGAAAGGCGTACGTGCCCGGCCGGTCCAGGCCCGCGGTGCTCACCGCGGCCGCCCTCGCCCTCGGTCTGGGAATCGGCCTGAGCGGCTGCTCCTCCGGCGCGAAGGCGGACGTCGACGCCGTCGACGCCAAGGCGGGGCCCGCCGCGCAGGCCGTGCCCCCCGGGCGTTACCGCACCCTCTTCGAGCCCTGCGGCGCCGTCCCGCAGGCGACCTTGAAGGACCTGCTCCCGGGCGCCGCGGCGCTGCCGGACGTCGAGCGGGAGCGGGCCTACCGAGGCACCGCGGCGGTCACGTTCGACACCGATCGCCGGGTCGGCTGCAGCTGGCGGGCCGACTCCCCCGACGCGGCGCACCGGCTCACCCTGGACATCGAGCGGGTCGTCTCGTACGACCCGGCGGTGAGCGACGACGACCGGGCGCAGGAGGTGTTCGCCGGCAAGCAGACGGCGGCCGGTGTGCCGCTGGCGCCGAAGACGCCGACGGCCACCGCGACGCCGACGGCGACCGCCACCTCGACGGCGAGCGCCCCGGCCGCCGGGCAGCGTCCGCCGCAGGCTCCGGGCGGGCACGCCGCCGGGTCGGGCAAGCCGCCGGTCGGTGCGACGGCTCCGTCCTCGACGCCGACCACCGGTCTGGAGCCGCGTTCCCTGGACGGTCCGGGTGATGTCGCGTATCTGGACGACGCCCTGACGACGACGGGTCCGGCGGGTGTGAAGCGGCTCGTGAGCGTGGTGTTCCGCACATCGAACGTGATCGTGACGGTGCAGTACGAGGAGCAGTCGACGGCGTCGGCGGACGCTCCGGACAGCGGGGAGCTGCAGGAAAAGGCCCGGAATCTGGCTCGGCTGCTCGCGGAGCGGCTGGAGGAGTAGCGGTTCGGACCCGCTCCGTGAGCGGGGTCCGACCACGTAACGTGTCGGCGTACCCCGGCCGCCGGCCGCCCGGTCCGTGTGACGCGCGGGCCTGTACGACAAGCGACTGAAGGAACCATGCAGCGATCCGCCTCGCGACTCTCCCGCATACTCGCCTGTGCCGCCGTCCCGGTGATGCTCGTCGCCGCCGGCTGCTCGTCCGGTTCGGATTCCGGTGACAAGGGCTCCGGTTCCTCGGGTGAGGCTTCGTCGTCGGCGTCGGCGACTCCGAAGCCCACGCCGACGAAGACGGTGGAGGCGGCGAAGTTCGCGAAGCTGCCGGACGTGTGCAAGGCGGTGTCGGCGAAGACGACGGCGAGTCTGGTGCCGAAGGCGAAGGCGAAGAACGGTACGACGGCCGAGTCCAGTGACGCGGCCAGCCGTGGCGGGTGTTCGTGGAACGGCCTTGAGGACAAGGGTGTGAAGGGCTCGCAGTACCGCTGGCTCGACGTGTCCTTCTACCGGTACACGTCGGACGCGACGCTGGGCAGTGGTCAGGAGCGGGCGTCGGAGAACTTCGCCAAGGAGCTGGCCAAGATCCAGGGCACGCAGGGTGCCAAGCAGCTGAAGACGATGACCGCGGGTGGCATCGGCGACGAGGCGAACACGGTGACGTACCAGCTGCGGAAGACGGACGAGGACTTCACGTACGCGTCGGTGGTGGCGCGTACGGGCAATGTGCTGGTGCTGCTGTCGTACAACGGTGCGGGGTACGCGGGTGCGGACGGTCCGTCGTCGAAGACGGTGACGGAGGGTGCGCTGAAGGCGGCGAAGGAGGCCGTCGCGGCGGTCGCGGTGGCCAACAAGTAGCGGTTTGAGCTGTTTTATGACGGGCCCGTCCCTCCCCCGGGGGTCGGGCCCGTCGCGCGTGTGCCACGCTGTGCCCGCGAGTTGTCGTTTGACGGGGAGGGGTCGCGGGTGGCCGCGATGCAGCTGACACGGACGCACCGAATACTCATCGGCATGGTCGTCGCCGGTGCGGTGGTCATCGCCGGGATCGGTTTCGCCGGCTCGTACGCCGCTGTGCGCGAGCTCGCCATCGACAAGGGTTTCGGCACCTTCTCGTACTTCTTCCCCATCGGTATCGACGCCGGTATCTGTGTGCTGTTGGCGCTGGATCTGCTGCTGACGTGGATGCGCATCCCGTTCCCTCTGCTGCGGCAGACGGCGTGGCTGCTGACGGCGGCGACGATCGCGTTCAACGGTGCGGCGGCGTGGCCGGATCCGCTGGGTGTGGGTATGCACGCGGTGATTCCGGTGCTGTTCGTGGTGGCGGTCGAGGCGGCGCGGCACGCGGTGGGCCGGATCGCGGACATCACGGCCGACAAGCACATGGAGGGTGTGCGGCTGACGCGGTGGCTGTTGTCGCCGGTGCCGACGTTCCGGTTGTGGCGGCGGATGAAGCTGTGGGAGCTGCGTTCGTACGAGCAGGTGATCAAGCTGGAGCAGGACCGCCTGATCTATCAGGCGCGGCTCCAGGCGCGGTTCGGGCGCGGGTGGCGGCGTAAGGCGCCGGTGGAGGCGTTGATGCCGCTGCGTCTGGCGAAGTACGGGGTGCCGTTGGCGGAGACGGCGGCGGCGGGTCTGGCGGCGGCGGGTGTGGAGCCGGTGCTGTTGCCGCCGGGGCCGGTGCAGGCCGTTCCGGCGGTGCAGGCGGGGCAGGCGCAGCAGCTCCCGCAGCCGGAGTTGACGCAGGCGCAGGCGTCGGTGCCGCAGCCGGTGGCGGGTGGTGTGCCGGTGCGGCTCGCGGAGGTTCCGCGGCAGGGGCCGGGGCCGGTGGCCGTGCCGGAGGGCGACGCGGCGTCGCAGGAGAGCCAGTGGTTCGCGGCCGAGGTGTCGCCGGAGACGTATCAGGGTTCGTACAACCCGCAGATCGTGGAGGGTCTGGAGCCGACGCCGGTGCCGATTCCGCAGGGTCCGGAGGATGTTCCTCCGCCGGGTCCCGAGGAGTTCGAGGAGTACTCGGAGTTCGTGGACGAGGAGCCTTCGGGGGACGAGTTCGCGGAGGCGGCGTACAAGGCGATGTGGGACTTCCTGGAGGAGCACCAGGAGTTCCCGACGTCGGAGCAGCTCGACATAAGGCTGAGTGACATGCACGGGATCACGCATCCGCGGAGCGCGTCGATCCTGCGGGAGCTGACGCCGCAGCTGCGGCACCGGATCGAGCAGGAGTGGGCGGAGACCCACACGCCGTAGGCGCGCCCGTGTCCCGTGGGTGCCGGCCGCCCTTCTCCTCAGGCCGTCGTGGCCTTGGCCTTTCTCTTCTCGTTCTCGCCGTACGCGGCGAGGGCGGCGCCGAGGGCGAAGAGGACGAGGTAGACGGGGGTGGGGATGTCCCACCATTTCTGGAGCAGGCCCCAGGGGCCGTCTCCGAAGAGGCGGCCTGCGGCGCCGAGTCCGCCTTGGACGAGGGCGATCCAGCCGATGACTGCGAGGGCTTCGTTCTTCATGTCTCCACGGTCTCCCGGCGCGGTGGGCGTCGCGTCGTGCCCACGGTGGAACTCGCCCTCCGCCGAAGGATGCAGAAGACACAGAAGACACAGACGACGCAGAAGACACAGACGACGCTGACGACGCTGACGACGCCCAGGACGCCGAAGACGCCGACGACGCCGACGACACGGAAGGCCGTCGCCCGCGGTGCGGGTGACGGCCTTCCGTGGTGGCCGGGCCGGGTGACCGGTGCCGGTTACGCGCCGAGCAGCTTGCGCACCCGGTCCGCGCCGACGGCGAGGAGCAGGGTGGGCAGGCGGGGGCCGGTCTCGCGGCTGACGAGCAGCTGGTAGAGCAGCGCGAAGAAGGTGCGCTGGGCCAGCTTGAGCTCGGGGGTCGGCTTGGCTTCGGGGGTGAGGCCGGCCATGACCTTGGGGACGCCGTAGACGAGCGTGGTGAGGCCGTCGAGGGACCAGTGGCTGTCGAGGCCCTCCAGGAGGAGGCGGAGGGACTCGCGGCCCTCGTCGTCCAGGGTGCCGAGGAGCTCGGTGTCGGGCTCGGCGCGGACGATGGTGCGCTGGTCGGCGGGGACCTGGGTGGTGATCCAGTTCTCCGCGCGGTCGAGGCGGGGGCGGACCTCGTCGAGGGTGGTGACCGGGTTCTCCGGGTCGAGCTCGGTGAGGATGCGCAGGGTCTGCTCGTCGTGGCCCGCGGTGATGTCCATGACGGAGGCGAGCGTCCGGTACGGGAGCGGTCGCGGGGTGCGCGGGAGCTCTCCGGCGGCGGTGCGGGCGGCGCGCGTGTGGGCGGCGGCGTCGGCGGGCAGGACGGTGCCGTCGGCGACCTTGGCCTCCAGCTTGTCCCACTCGTCGTAGAGCCGCTGGATCTCCTGGTCGAAGGCGATCTTGAAGGACTGGTTGGGCTTGCGGCGGGCGTAGAGCCAGCGCAGGATCTGCGGCTCCATGATCGCCAGGGCGTCGGCGGGCGTGGGGACGCCGCCTCGGGAGGAGGACATCTTGGCCATGCCGCTGATGCCGACGAAGGCGTACATGGGGCCGATGGGCTGGACGCCGTCGAAGATGCCGACGATCTGGCCGCCGACCTGGAAGGAGGAGCCGGGCGAGGAGTGGTCGACGCCGGAGGGCTCGAAGATGACGCCCTCGTAGGCCCAGCGCATGGGCCAGTCGACCTTCCAGACCAGCTTGCCGCGGTTGAACTCGCTGAGCTTGACGTTCTCGGCGTAGCCGCAGGCGGTGCAGGTGTAGGCGAGCTCGGTGGTGTCCTCGTCGTACGAGGTGACGGTGGTGAGGTCCTTCTCGCAGCGGCCGCAGTACGGCTTGTACGGGAAGTAGCCTGCGCCGGCGCCCGAGCCGTCGTCCTCGCCGGCGGCGCCGGAGCCTTCGGCGGCTTCGAGCTCGGCCTCGTCGAGGGGCTTCTGGGACTGCTTCTTCGGGGCCTTCTTCGTCCGGTACTGGTCGAGGATGGCGTCGATGTCGCCGCGGTGCTTCATGGCGTGCAGGATCTGCTCGCGGTAGACGCCCGCGGTGTACTGCTCGGTCTGGCTGATGGGGTCGTACTCGACGCCCAGCTCGGCCAGGGCCTCGACCATGGCCGCCTTGAAGTGCTCCGCCCAGTTGGCGTGGGGGGAGCCGGCCGGGGCGGGGACGGAGGTCAGCGGCTTGCCGATGTGCTCGGCCCAGGACGCGTCGATGCCCTCGATGCCGTTGGGCACCTTGCGGTAGCGGTCGTAGTCGTCCCAGGAGATGAGGTGGCGGACCTCGTGGCCGCGGCGGCGGACCTCGTCGGCGACCAGGTGCGGGGTCATGACCTCGCGGAGGTTGCCGAGGTGGATGGGGCCGGACGGGGAGAGGCCGGAGGCGACGACGACCGGTTTGCCAGGCGCACGTCGCTCCGACTCGGCGATGACCTCGTCCGCGAAACGGGAGACCCAGTCGGTCTCGGTGCTGCTCTGAGCCACGGTCGGTACGTCCTTCATTCCTGGGGTTTGCTGGATTCCCTGATGCCCTGCACGGCCTCGCGGCCCTGCGGCGTTGCTTCCGCCATTGTCCCAGACGGAAGCGCGCGCTCCGAGGTTGTCCACAGGCTGGCGTTTTGTCCACAGGCGGAGAAAACACGTTGCCGCCCCATGGGACACTTGACAAGCGAAATAGACCACCGGGCGCGGCCCGGACATCCCCCTACAGGAACGGAAGCTCATGGCCTCGGTCCCTTCCCTCGCTTCGACCGTGCAGCAGCGCCTCGCGGACGGCCTCTCGGCAGCCCTGCCGGACGCCGGGTCCGCCGACCCGCTGCTGCGACGAAGCGACCGGGCCGACTTCCAGGCCAACGGCATCCTGGCGCTGGCGAAGCGGCTGAAGGGCAATCCGCGTGAGCTGGCGACGCAGGTCGTCGCGGCGATCCCGGAGAACGACGTGCTGAAGGAGATCGAGGTCTCGGGCCCCGGCTTCCTGAACATCACGGTGACCGACGAGGCGATCGTGCGGACGCTGGCCGCCCGTGCGGCGGACGCCCGGCTGGGTGTGCCGTTCAACCCGTCGGCGGGCACGACGGTGATCGACTACGCGCAGCCGAACGTGGCGAAGGAGATGCACGTCGGGCACCTGCGGTCGGCGGTGATCGGCGCGGCGATGGTCGAGATCCTGGAGTTCACGGGCGAGACGGTGGTGCGGCGTCACCACATCGGCGACTGGGGCACCCAGTTCGGCATGCTCATCCAGTTCCTGATCGAGCACCCGCACGAGCTGGACCACTCGGCCGGCGGTGAGGGCGCGGAGGTCTCCGGCGAGGAGGCCATGTCGAACCTGAACCGGCTGTACAAGGCCTCCCGCGCGCTGTTCGACTCCGACGAGGAGTTCAAGGCGCGGGCCCGTGCGCGGGTGGTGGACCTGCAGGCGGGTGACGAGGAGACGCTGGCGCTGTGGCAGCGGTTCGTCGACGAGTCGAAGATCTACTTCTACTCGGTCTTCGACAAGCTGGACATGGACATCCGTGACGTCGACGTGGTCGGCGAGTCCGGTTACAACGAGATGCTCCAGGAGACGTGCCGGCTCCTGGAGGAGTCGGGTGTCGCGGTGCGGTCCGAGGGCGCGCTGTGCGTGTTCTTCGACGACGTGAAGGGCCCGGACGGCAACCCGACGCCGCTGATCGTCCAGAAGTCCGACGGCGGCTTCGGCTACGCGGCGACGGACCTCTCGGCGATCCGTGACCGGGTGGGCAACCTGAAGGCGTCGACGCTGCTGTACGTGGTGGACGCCCGTCAGTCGCTGCACTTCAAGATGGTCTTCGAGACGGCCCGCCGGGCGGGCTGGCTGAACGACGACGTGAAGGCCGTCCAGCTGGCGTTCGGCACGGTCCTCGGCAAGGACGGCAAGCCGTTCAAGACCCGTGAGGGCGAGACGGTGCGTCTGGTGGACCTGCTGGACGAGGCGATCGACCGCGCGTCGGCCGTCGTCCGCGAGAAGGCCCAGGACCTGTCGGAGGCGGAGATCGCCGAGCGGGGCGCCCAGGTGGGCATCGGCGCGGTGAAGTACGCGGACCTGTCGACGTCGGCGGCGCGTGACTACAAGTTCGACCTGGACCAGATGGTCTCGCTCAACGGCGACACGTCGGTGTACCTGCAGTACGCGTACGCGCGGATCCAGTCGATCCTGCGGAAGGCGGGGGACGCGAAGCCGGTCGCCCACCCGGAGCTGGCGCTGGCGGCGTCGGAGCGCGCGCTGGGTCTGCACCTGGACACGTTCGGCGAGCTGGTCCAGGAGACGGCGGTGGAGTACGCGCCGCACAAGCTGGCCGCGTATCTGTACCAGCTGGCGTCGCAGTACACGACGTTCTACTCGGAGTGCCCGGTCCTGAAGGCCGACACCCCGGAGCAGGTGGAGAACCGCCTGTTCCTGTGCGACCTGACCGCCCGCACCCTGCACCAGGGCATGGCGCTGCTGGGCATCCGGACCCCCGAGCGCCTCTGACGGCACACGGCGGCACGACGAGGGGACCGGGTCACTCCTGCTTGTTCCAGGTCCCCTTGTCGGGCCAGTAGCCGTACGTGGGGCGTCCGGCGATCGCGGTGGTGCGGAACAGCTGCCCGCCGTCGTCGACGCGTACGGTCCCGTGCTGCTCGCCGCTGCTCCAGCTGAGTTCCAGGTACCAGGTGGCGGCGTTCTCCTCGGTGTGCACGTCCAGGTTGAGGACCTGGGGGTCGCCGGTGGAGACCTTGTACGGGAAGTTCTTGGCGGGCACCACCCGGTCGCCGTCCTGTCCGGCGACGGGCTTCAGGTAGGGGCGGGGGGCGTCGAGGTCGACGTCGAAGGTCTGCGGGGTGACCCCGCTGCCGCAGCCGTCGCCCATGGAGTACACCGAACCGTCCAGCGGCTTGCCGCGCTCGGCGACGCGCACGTGGAGCTTGGTGAGGACCACGGGTGCCTGGGTGCGGCCGGTGACGGTGAGCTGGAGCTGCATGTGCCCGCCGTCGATCCCGCCGAGCGCACGGGCCCAGCCGCGGGTGTCCTGGGGCGTGGGCGGCGGCGGGACGTGCCCGGGCTGCTGGTCGAGCACGTAGTACTGGCCGCAGGGCTCGGCCCAGTTGTACGAGCTGATGCCGACGCTCAGCGGTGCGGGCGGCCCCGTGTCGGCGCCCGCTCCTGCGGCTCCGTCCCGGTTGTCGTCGGCGCGCCCGACGACGTACGCGGTGGGGACGACGAGTCCGACGACCGCGACGGCGGCGAGCAGGACGACGAGCCGCTTACGGGCCCCCGGAACACCACCGGCGACACCGGACCCGGACGCCACGGCCACGGCAACGGCCCCGGGCACGGTTCCGGCCTCGGGAACGCCCCCGGCCTCCGCCACGCCCCCGCTCTCCGCCCCGCCCCCGCCTCCGGCGGCCACTAGCGACTCGGCTCCCGCCCCGCCCTCCGCCCCGCCCTCCGGCCCGGCTCCCGGCTCGGCTCCCGCCCCGCCCCCCGGCTCCGTCTTCCCCCGCCGCCTCGCCTCGTCCGCGAGGATCCAGGCCCGGTGCAGCTCGACGAGCTCCTCGCGGCCGGCGCCGCACAGGCGCCCGAGCCGCTCGACGGGGGCGAACTCCGTCGGTACGGCGTCCCCGTTGCAGTACCGGTGGAGGGTCGAGGTGCTGACGTGCAGGCGCTTCGCCAGCGCGCCGTAACTGAGTCCGGACCGTTCCTTCAGCTCACGCATGAGCTCCGCGAAGCCGTCCGCCGCCTCCATCAGCCTCTCCCCGCATCCCGGGAACGCGTTCCAGGGGAGGACCATTTCCCCAGGTCACCGTAGGTGTGAGCGTTCCAGCGTCCCCCATTGTCCCGTGCCGATTGCGGGTGGATCACCTCTCCCCGCAAGGTTTGAGCCATGCCGAACAGCAGCGTCACCGACGCCCTGGCCGTCGCGGTCCTGATCGCCTGCACGGCGATCGTGATCGCTCTCCTGATCCACCAGTGACCGCACGGCACCACGCACGACACCGCACCGCACCACGCACCGCACCGCACCGCACCGCACCACGCACCACACCGCACCGCACCACTCACCGACCACCACACGGGGACCCCACCATGCGCACCTTCGCCCGCCGTCTCACCCTGCCCGCCGCCGCCCTCGTGGCGGCGCTCTCCCTGACCGCCTGCCAGTCGGACGGGGGCAGGACGACCGCCGACCCGGCCCCGGTCACGTCGGCGACGAGCAAGGCGACGCACACGACTCCCCCGGCCGGGCAGCCGTCCGGAACGGCGTCCGGGACGCCGTCGGCGGAGCCCACCGCGTCGGGGCAGGACGCGAAGCCGGCGCCGCAGACCACCGGGAAGCCCGCGCCGAAGCCGTCCGCCAAGCCCCACAAGCCGTCCTCGGGCACGCCGGTCACCGCCACCTGCACGGCGGCGAACACGAAGATCGTGGCGAGCCGGGTCAGCCGCCCCGTCAACCACCTGGTGCTGACCGTCACCAACGTGGGAAGCCGCCCCTGCAACGCCCTGGGCGCGCCCTCCGTGGGCTTCGACGACCCGCAGGCGGCGATCAGGGTCGTGGAGGACAGCAAGCCGCAGGCGGTGGTGACGCTGGCGCCGGGCGAGTCGGGTTACGCCTCGCTGATCCTGACGGGCGAGCCGGGCCCGGACACGAACGGCCGCACCATCCGCACGATCCGGGTGTACCTGACCTCGGACAGCGGCAAGACGGTGACGGCGCCGAGCGGCACGTTCGCCGACGACGGCGCCGCCGTCTCGTACTGGCAGCGCACCCTGGAGGACGCGCTCACGTACTGAGGGCCTCGGCCCTCAGCGGTTGATCGGGTGGGAGGTCCGCCCCGAGGCGTCGTCGATCTCGGTGTGGGCCTTCTGCAGCAGCTGGGAGGCCAGGTCCATGAGGGCCCGGGCGCCGGCGATCTCCTCCCCGACGCGCAGCTGATCCGGGTCGGAGGGGTGCCGATGGGCGTTGCCGTGGGCGCGGAACTCGGTGCCGTCGCCGAGCCGCACCATCGCCGCCGCGCTCGTCCGGTCGCCCTCCTCCCGGAACTCCATCTCGACGTGCCATCCGACAAGCGTGTTCATCATGAGGACCACCTCCGGCGGGATACCTGTCGGCTACCTATCCAGAGTGCGCCGCCCTCAGCTTCTGCGCGACCTCCGTCGCCCAGTACGTGAGGATCATCTGCGCGCCGGCCCGGCGGATGCCGGTCAGGGTCTCGAAGATCGCCTTGTCGCGGTCGATCCAGCCCTTCTCGGCGGCGGCCTCGACCATCGCGTACTCGCCGCTGATCTGGTACGCGGCGACGGGCACGTCGACGGACTCGGCGACCTTGGCGAGGACGTCCAGGTAGGGCCCGGCGGGCTTCACCATGACCATGTCCGCGCCCTCCTCCAGGTCGAGGGCGAGCTCGCGCAGCGACTCGCGCAGGTTGGCGGGGTCCTGCTGGTACGTCTTGCGGTCACCCTGGAGGGAGGAGCCGACGGCCTCGCGGAAGGGGCCGTAGAAGGCGGAGGAGTACTTGGCGGTGTACGCCAGGATCGACACGTCCTCCTTGCCGATGGTGTCCAGGGCGTCGCGGATGACGCCGACCTGGCCGTCCATCATCCCGGAGGGGCCGACGACGTGGACGCCGGCGTCGGCCTGGACCTGGGCCATCTCGGCGTAGCGCTCCAGGGTGGCGTCGTTGTCGACGCGCCCGTCGGCGGCGAGGACGCCGCAGTGGCCGTGGTCGGTGTACTCGTCCAGGCACAGGTCGGACATGATCACGAGCTCGTCGCCGACCTCGGCCCGCACGTCGCGGATGGCGACCTGGAGGATCCCGTCGGGGTCGGTGCCCGCGGTGCCGGCGGCGTCCTTCTTCTCGTCCTCGGGCACGCCGAACAGCATGATCCCGGAGACGCCGGCGGCGACGGCCTCGACCGCGGCCTTGCGGAGCGTGTCCCGCGAGTGCTGGACGACGCCGGGCATGGCGGAGATCGGCACGGGTTCGGTGACGCCCTCCCGCACGAAGGCGGGCAGGATCAGATCGGCTGGATGCAGCCTCGTCTCGGCCACCATCCGTCGCATGACGGGAGTCGTCCGCAGCCGGCGCGGGCGCGCCCCGGGAAAGGATCCGTACGCATTCATGCCCCGAGGCTACGCCCGCCCGCCGGGCGCACTTACCGACACCGTGTTGCCGCCGGTACGCGAAAGGGGCGCGGGTCCCGGGAGGGTCCGCGCCCCTTTCGGGCGGGTCACATCACGTCGTGCGGCGGCGCCGTGCCCCGGGCCGTCGCTCGCTCGGCCGGGTGACCGGGTCGCCGGCCTCCAGGGCCGCCGCGCGACGGCGCAGGCCGAAGTCGGCGAGGGCCTCGGCCAGCTTGTGCACGGACGGCTCGGGCGACAGGACGTCGACCCGGAGGCCGTGCTCCTCGGCCGTCTTGGCGGTCGCCGGGCCGATGCAGGCGATGACGGTGACGTTGTGCGGCTTGCCGGCGATGCCGACGAGGTTCCGCACGGTCGACGAGGAAGTGAAGAGCACGGCGTCGAAGCCGCCGCCCTTGATCGCCTCGCGGGTGTCCGCCGGCGGCGGCGAGGCCCGTACGGTCCGGTAGGCGGTGACGTCGTCGACCTCCCAGCCCAGCTCGATGAGCCCGGCGACGAGGGTCTCGGTCGCGATGTCGGCGCGCGGCAGGAAGACGCGGTCGATCGGGTCGAAGACCGGGTCGTAGGGCGGCCAGTCCTCCAGGAGGCCGGCGGCGGACTGCTCGCCGCTGGGCACCAGGTCCGGCTTGACGCCGAAGTCGACGAGGGCGGCGGCGGTCTGCTCACCGACCGCGGCGACCTTGATGCCGGCGAAGGCGCGGGCGTCGAGCCCGTACTCCTCGAACTTCTCCCGGACGGCCTTGACGGCGTTGACCGAGGTGAAGGCGATCCACTCGTAGCGGCCGGTGACCAGGCCCTTGACCGCCCGCTCCATCTGCTGCGGGGTGCGCGGCGGCTCGACGGCGATGGTCGGCACCTCGTGCGGCACCGCGCCGTAGGAACGCAGCTGGTCGGAGAGCGACGCGGCCTGCTCCTTGGTGCGGGGCACGAGGACCCGCCAGCCGAAGAGCGGCTTGGACTCGAACCACGACAGCTGGTCGCGCTGTGCGGCGGCGCTGCGCTCGCCGACCACGGCTATCGCCGGCCGGTGGCCCTCGGGCGAGGGGAGCACCTTGCCCTGCTTGAAGACCTGCGCGATGGTGCCGAGCGTGGCGTTCCAGGTGCGCTGACGGGTGGTGGTGCCGGCGATCGTGACGGTGAGCGGGGTGTCCGGCTTACGGCCCGCCGCCACCAGTTCACCGGCGGCCGCGGCCACCGCGTCGAGGGTCGTGGAGACGACGACGGTGCCGTCGGAGGCGCCGACCTCGGACCAGCAGCGGTCGTCGGCGGTACGGGCGTCGACGAAGCGGACGTCGGTGCCCTGCGCGTCGCGCAGCGGGACACCGGCGTACGCGGGCACGCCGACGGCGGTGGCGACACCGGGCACGACCTCGAAGGCGATGCCCTCGGCGGCGCAGGCGAGCATCTCCTGGCCCGCGTTCCCGTCGAGGCCGGGGTCGCCGGTCACCGCACGGACGACCCGCTTGCCGCCGCGTGCGGCCTCCATGACAAGATTGGTCGCATCCCTCAACACGGGGACTCCGACGGTTGTTGACGCGTCGTCAATGACCGTCAGCTCAGGCGTGCTCACGCCCGCGCGCGCATGGCCGCGAACGACTTCGAGCACCTCCGGCTCGGCGATCAGGACGTCCGCTCCGGACAGGGCTTCGACGGCCCGGAGCGTCAGGAGCCCGGGGTCGCCCGGGCCTGCGCCGAGGAAGGTGACGTGACCGTGGCCGAAGAAGGCTGCGGACGCGGGGCTGGTGGTCGGGCTGGTGGGGCTCAAAGTGCTCGCTCCCCCATAAGACCGGCCGCACCCTTGGCGAGCATCTCGTCCGCGAGTTCGCGTCCGAGTGCCACCGCCTCGTCGTGCGAGGTGGGTACGGGACCGGTGGTGGACAGCTGCACCAGCGTCGAGCCGTCGGTGGTGCCGACGACGCCGCGCAGGCGCATTTCGGTGACAACCTGCCCGTGACCGGGGTCGTCGGCCAGCAGGTCGGCCAGCGCACCCACAGGTGCGGAGCAGCCGGCCTCCAGGGCGGCGAGCAGGGATCGCTCGGCGGTCACGGCGGCCCGGGTGAACGGGTCGTCGAGCTCCGCGAGCGCGGCGACGAGCGCGGCGTCGGACGCCAGGCACTCGACCGCCAGGGCCCCCTGGCCGGGGGCGGGCAGGACCGAGTCGACCGACAGGTGGTCGAGCGACAGGGAGCCGGTGAGCTCCTCGGTTCCGCCGATGCGGTTGAGTCCGGCCGCGGCGAGTACCACCGCGTCCAGTTCTCCGCTGCGTACATAGCCGACGCGGGTGTCGATGTTGCCCCGGATCGGCACGGTCTCGATGGTCAGGCCGTGGCTGCGCGCGTACGCGTTGAGCTGGGCCATGCGGCGCGGGGAGCCGGTGCCGACGCGGGCGCCCGCGGGCAGCCGGTCGAGGGTGACCCCGGGGCCGGCGACGAGGACGTCGCGCGGGTCCTCGCGCTTCGGGATCGCGGCCAGCGCCAGCTCGGGGTGCTGGGCGGTCGGCAGGTCCTTGAGGGAGTGCACGGCGAAGTCGACCTCGCCGGCGAGCAGCGCGTCGCGGAGGGCGGCGACGAAGACGCCGGTGCCGCCGATCTGCGCGAGGTGCTCGCGGGAGGTGTCCCCGTACGTCGTGATCTCCACGAGCTCGACGGGTCGGCCGGTCGCCTGCCGGACGGCGTCGGCCACATGTCCGGACTGGGCCATGGCGAGCTTGCTGCGCCTGGTCCCGAGCCTCAGTGCCCTCTCGGTCATACTCGCCCTCGGTTCTTGACGTCGCCGTCGTTCAGGTCGGCCCGGCTGACAGAGGCAACCGTCTCCGGGTCGAGGTCGAAGAGTGTCCGCAGTGCGTCCGCGTACCCGGCGCCGCCGGGCTCGCTGGCGAGCTGCTTGACGCGCACGGTCGGCGCGTGCAGGAGCTTGTCGACCACGCGGCGCACGGTCTGCGTGATCTCGGCGCGCTGCTTGTCGTCGAGGTCGGGCAGCCGGCCTTCGAGGCGGGCGACCTCGCCGGCGACCACGCCGGCGGCCATGGCGCGCAGGGCGACCACGGTCGGCGTGATGTGCGCGGCGCGCTGGGCGGCGCCGAAGGCGGCGACCTCGTCGGACACGATGGTGCGCACCTGGTCGACGTCGGCGGCCATGGGCGCGTCGGCGGAGGCCTCGGCCAGGGACTCGATGTCGACGAGGTGGACGCCCGGCATGCGGTGGGCGGCGGCGTCGATGTCGCGGGGCATGGCGAGGTCGAGCAGGTGGAGGGGCGCGGTGCGGCCCTGGGCGGCGGTCTCGATCTCGTCGCCGGTGAGGACGAGGCCGGTGGCGCCGGTGCAGGAGACGACGATGTCGGCACGTGTCAGTTCGTCGCCGACGGCAACCATTTCGACCGCGCGCGCGGCCACGCCCGTTCCCCCGGCCTCGGTGAGGATCTCCACGAGGCGGTCGGCGCGGGCGGCCGTGCGGTTGGCGATGACGATCTCGGCGACGCCGGAGCGGGCGAGGGTCGCGGCGGCCAGCGAGGACATCGAGCCGGCGCCGATGACCAGGGCGCGCTTGCCCCGGGCCCAGGCGTCCACGTCGGTGCCGTGCGCGGCGCCGGTGCCGGTGCCGGTGCCATTGCCGGCGCCTTCGACGAGGCGCTGGAGCCCGAAGGTGACCAGCGACTGTCCGGCGCGGTCGATGCCGGTCTCGCTGTGGGCCCGCTTGCCGACCCGCAGGGCCTGCTGGAACAGGTCGTTCAGGAGGCGTCCGGCGGTGTGCAGGTCCTGGCCGACCGCGAGGGCGTCCTTGATCTGGCCGAGGATCTGGCCCTCGCCGACGACCATGGAGTCCAGGCCGCAGGCCACCGAGAAGAGGTGGTGGACGGCCCGGTCCTCGTAGTGCACGTAGAGGTAAGGGGTGAGCTCTTCGAGGCCGACGCCGCTGTGCTGCGCGAGCAGCGTGGACAGCTCGGCGACACCGGCGTGGAACTTGTCCACGTCGGCGTAGAGCTCGATGCGGTTGCAGGTGGCCAGGACGGCGCCCTCGGCGGCCGGTTCGGCGGCGAGGGTGTCGTGCAGCAGCTTGGCGCGGGCGTCGCCGGAGAGGGAGGCCCGCTCCAGGACGCTGACGGGGGCGCTGCGGTGGCTGAGACCGACGACGAGGAGGCTCATGCCGGCATCACGGCGGGCATGTCCCCGTCAGGTCCCTTGCGCTCGCCCTCGTCCGTGCCGCGGCCGGCCGGCGGCGCGGCGGCGGTGTCGGCGCCCGTCTCCTCGCCGGCCTTGCGCTGCTCGTGGAAGGCGAGGATCTGCAGCTCGATGGAGAGGTCGACCTTGCGCACGTCCACGCCGTCGGGCACGGACAGCACGGTCGGGGCGAAGTTCAGGATGGAGGTGACGCCGGCGGCCACGAGGCGGTCGCAGACGACCTGGGCGACCCCGGCCGGGGTCGCGATGACGCCGATGGAGACGCCGTCCTCGTTGACGATCTTCTCCAGGTCGTCGCTGTGCTGGACGGGGATCCCGGCGACCGGCTTGCCGGTCATCGCGGGGTCGGCGTCGATCAGGGCGGCGACCCGGAAGCCACGGGAGGCGAAGCCGCCGTAGCCGGCCAGCGCGGCGCCGAGGTTACCGATCCCGACGATCACGACGGGCCAGTCCTGGGTCAGGCCGAGCTCGCGGGAGATCTGGTAGACGAGGTACTCGACGTCGTAGCCGACGCCGCGCGTCCCGTACGAGCCGAGGTAGCTGAAGTCCTTGCGCAGCTTCGCGGAGTTGACCCCCGCGGCGGCCGCGAGCTCTTCGGAGGAGACCGTGGGTACGGAGCGCTCCGACAGCGCCGTGAGGGCACGCAGATACAGCGGAAGGCGGGCGACGGTGGCCTCGGGAATTCCTCGGCTACGGGTCGCCGGTCGGTGAGTTCGGCCAGTTGCCACGGTGCTCCTGCGGGATGAGCGGGGCTGCAGGCGGCCGTGTGTCCCAGGACCGCCCCGTCGAATGCAGGCTATGTCTTTGTGAACGCGTGCACAAAGATGGTGTCCGTTTTGTCTGGCCAAAGTGACCGGGGTCACGCGGCCGGTTCGCGACGGTACGGAACCGCGGACGGCGTCAGAGCGTTGAGAACCCGAAGGGGGCAAAGCCGCACACTCTCCTCACCACGCCGCCCCCAAACCCAACAAAACGTCCATGATGGTAGCCGTCTTTCGGTCACGCACCCAGTTCGCGCCGGAGCCGCCCGGCGTCCACCCGCCAGAACGTGTGCTGTTCGCCGTCGATCAGGACCACCGGAATCTGCTCCCAGTAGGCCCGGTGGAGCTCCTCGTCCAGGGTGATGTCCTTCTCCTCCCAGAGTGCGCCCGTCTCGGCGCAGACGGCCTCGACCACCGCCCTGGCGTCGTCGCACAGATGACACCCCGGCTTCCCGATCAGCGTCACCGTGCGCGGGCCGGCCTTCTTCTTCGTACGTCCGAACATGCCGCCCATTCTGCGCGGCCCGCACGGCCCGGGTCACACGCGCGGCTCCCAGAGTTCACACCACGGCATCCTCACAAGTCGGGAAGTACCGAACAGACTGGCTATGCTCAACGACATGGCCGCTCTGGGATGGCTCACCCCCCGTAGGCGCTCCGCCACCGCGCGCAGCGTCCTGGCAGGCGAGGCCGCCGCGGAGGCGGCCCGCAAGACCTCGCAGCAGCTGGAGCGGGAGAGAGAAGAGGCGCTGCGGCGGGACGAGGCCGCCGAGGAAACCGCCCCCGCGGAGCCGGAGTTCCCGGTCGCCGGCGACACCGAGGCCGCCGCCTTCTTCGACCTCGACAACACCGTGATGCAGGGCGCCGCGATCTTCCACTTCGGCCGCGGCCTGTACAAGCGGAAGTTCTTCCAGCGCCGCGAACTCGCCCGCTTCGCCTGGGCGCAGGTCTGGTTCCGGCTGGCCGGGGTCGAGGACCCCGAGCACATGCAGGAGGCCCGCGACAGCGCCCTGTCCATCGTCAAGGGCCACCGCGTCTCCGAGCTGATGTCGATCGGCGAGGAGATCTACGACGAGTACATGGCCGACCGCATCTGGCCCGGCACCCGGGCGCTCGCCCAGGCACACCTGGACGCGGGCCAGAAGGTCTGGCTGGTCACCGCGGCCCCCGTCGAGACCGCCACGATCATCGCCCGCCGGCTCGGCCTGACCGGCGCGCTGGGCACGGTCGCCGAGTCCGTCGACGGCGTCTACACCGGCCGCCTGGTCGGCGAGCTCCTGCACGGACCGGCCAAGGCCGAGGCGGTCCGCGCCCTGGCGGCGGCCGAGGGCCTGGACCTCGCGCGCTGCGCCGCGTACAGCGACTCCCACAACGACATCCCGATGCTCTCGCTGGTCGGGCACCCGTACGCCGTGAACCCGGACACCAAGCTGCGCCGGCACGCGCGGGAGCGGGAGTGGCGGCTGCGGGACTACCGGACCGGCCGCAAGGCCGCCAAGGTCGGCATCCCGGCCGCCGCCGGCGTCGGCGCCCTCGCGGGCGGCACGGCCGCCGCGCTCGCCCTGCACCGCCGCCGCCGCTGACACCGGGCCCGGCCCGCCCGGGCGCCGCCCCGCTCCCGCGCGCTCCCGGCGCGGCGCGCCCCGCGGATACGTTCCGGCTGTGATCACCTAGGACAACCCGGGACCAGCCGGCCTCACCCGTACGTGGTCGAACACCCACGCGCGCGGCGCCACCCCGGCGACACCGCCCCCTACCCGGCAGCGGCCTCGATCACTCCCCCGTCCCGCACTTGAGCACAACCCAACCCGCCTCCGATCACACTCGGAAGTAATCCGGTCAACAACCGGTCACGAAGTGCGACTTGTTCCGACTGTAAGCAGTAACGGATACGACGGAATCGATGATTTGAGCAACTGGGTGTAGCGCTGCCTGTACGAAGCGTTATTCTCCTCAGACGCATGAGAGACCCCACACGTCGCCACGACGAGTGAACGGTCCCGCACTGCACGTGATGGAAGCTCTGCCTCTGGGAGTCCCGTGTACCCACACGTCGGGGTTGACGCCTCGGGCCTGGCTACGCTGCGCGCAACGGTCCTCGACCGTTTGCGCGGCTTCGTCCCCACCGCGTACGCCGGCCTCGCACCCGCCTTCGCCGGACCGGCACCTGTCGGTCCCTGCTATGCCCTCGCCGAGAGCGGTGCCGCCGTCGGCAGACGCGGCTCCCGGGGCGGCGCCGGAACCTCGACCGCCGCCCGCCGGCCCACCGCCGACAGCGACAGCGCCCGCATGATGGACCTGGTCGAACGCGCCCAGGCCGGGGAGGCCGACGCCTTCGGCCGCCTCTACGACCAGTACAGCGACACCGTCTACCGCTATATCTACTACCGCGTCGGCGGCAAGGCGACGGCGGAGGACCTCACCAGCGAGACCTTCCTGCGCGCCCTGCGCCGGATCTCCACCTTCACCTGGCAGGGCCGCGACTTCGGCGCCTGGCTGGTGACCATCGCGCGCAACCTCGTCGCCGACCACTTCAAGTCGAGCCGTTTCCGCCTCGAAGTGACCACCGGCGAGATGCTCGACGCCAACGAGGTGGAGCGCAGCCCCGAGGACTCCGTCCTCGAGTCCCTCTCCAACGCCGCCCTGCTCGACGCGGTCCGCCGCCTCAACCCCCAGCAGCAGGAGTGCGTGACGCTCCGCTTCCTCCAGGGCCTGTCGGTCGCCGAGACCGCCCGGGTCATGGGGAAGAACGAGGGAGCGATCAAGACCCTCCAGTACCGGGCCGTCCGCACCCTGGCCCGGCTCCTCCCGGACGACGCCCGCTGAGCGCGGCGCGCCCCCCACACGCGCCGCGACGCCCGGGCGTCGCCCCTCCCCCCACACCCCCCACTACCCGAGACCAACTCACAGTCGGTGACGCCTCGATGACGCACTGGTCCGATCATCTTTCGCGCGTAACCCAAGTGCCGCGCCGCTCGTTGTGCGACATGCAGACTCCCTGTGGTCACACCGGGTCCGCATCCACTCACTCTTTCGTGTGGATGCGCTCAAGGTGTGCAACCCTCCGAACCCCCCGGGGAGTCGTACGTCATGACGAGAGGAGGTGCCGCCAGTGATCGCGAACGTATCGGCGCACCGGCGGGCGAACGCCTTCGCCCAGGCCCTGGAGGACCGGACGTCCGAGGCCGTGGCGGCCGAGCAGTCCGAAGCTACGGCCGAACCGGCCGAGCAGGGACGGCTTTTGGCCCTGGCGAACGGTCTCGGCGAGCTGCCGAAGCCGGTGATGGACCCCGAGGTCAAGGTGGTGCAACGAGCACAGCTCGTCGCCGCCATGGAGGCGATGTTCGCGGAGGGGACCGCGGCAGCGGTCCGTACCGTGCCCGAGCAGCGGACGGCCGGCGGCAAGGGGGCCCACCGGGCCTCCCCGCTCCGGAAGCTACGACCACGTTCCCGCTGGACCAAGGGCCTCGCCGCGGGCGGGCTCACCGTCGGCGTCGCCGCGGGAGCCTTCAGCGGCGTCGCCGCAGCGAGCTCCGACGCCCTCCCAGGCGACTCCCTGTACGGGCTGAAGCGCGGCATGGAGGACCTCAAGCTGGGCATGGCCGACGACGACGCCGACCGCGGCGGGATCTACCTCGACCAGGCCTCCACCCGACTGAGCGAAGCCCGCAGACTCATGGAACGGGGCCGCTTGGGCGACCTCGACCACGAGTCCCTCGGCGAGATCCGCCGAGTGCTGAGCGGCATGGAGCACGATGCCTCCGAGGGGCACCGACTGCTCCGCCAGGCCTACGAACGGGACGGCGAGATCGGCCCCATGGCCCGGCTGAACTCCTTCGCCCAGTCCCACCGCGCCACCTGGGACGGGCTGCGCGACCGGCTCCCGGTCCAGCTGACCGACGTGGGCAACCAGGTCAACGACGTCTTCGACGCCATAGACGAAGAGGTCGAGCCCCTCCAGTCCGTGCTCCCGCGCACCCCCGAGCGCGGGACGATCGGTTCCGGCGGCCCGAGCACGCCGCGACACACCCAGCCGGCCGACCCCCAGCACCCGCGCACCCAGCCGGCCACGCCCTCCACCACGGGCGACGCCACCCAGCCGCACCCCTCGGGCTCCAGCACCGGCACGGGTGCGCCCAAGGACGAGGGCCTCCTCGGCGGCAACACGGGCGGCCTGCTCAACCCGCCCCAGACCGGCCAGAACACCACCCCGTCCGGCGATCCCACACCCCGCCCGCCGGACGTCACGATCCCGCCGATCCTCCCGGGCCTGCTGCCCGGCCTCGGCATCAACAGCGAGGACGTGAAGTAGCCCCGGCGATACGGGGAAGGGGGCGCCACCCGGGCCGGGCGGCGCCCCCTTCCCCGTACCTACGGCAGGGCTCAGCGGCGCCCGTCGGCGGCCGTCAGAAGAACACCGACCGCCGCTGCACCAGCAGCTTGTACAGCGTGTGCTGGATCTGCTCCCGGACCTGGTCGGTCAGGTTGAACATCAGCATCGGGTCCTCCGCCGCCTCCAGCGGATAGCCGTCCGTCGGGATCGGCTCGCCGAACTGGATGGTCCACTTCGTCGGCAGCGGCAGCGCGCCCATCGGCCCCAGCCACGGGAAGGTCGGGGTCAGCGGGAAGTACGGCAGGCCCAGCACCCGCGCCAGGGTCTTGGCATTGCCGAGCATCGGATAGATCTCCTCCGCGCCCACGATCGAGCACGGCACGATCGGCACGCCCGCGCGCAGCGCCGTCGACACGAAACCGCCCCGCCCGAAGCGCTGCAGCTTGTACCGCTCGGCGAACGGCTTCCCTATCCCCTTGAAGCCCTCCGGCATCACACCGACGATCTCCCCGGCCCGCAGCAGCCGCTCCGCGTCCTCCGAGCAGGCCAGCGTGTGCCCGGCCTTGCGGGCCAGCTCGTTCACCACCGGCAGCATGAAGACCAGGTCCGCCGCGAGCAGCCGCAGGTGCCGGCCGGCCGGGTGGTGGTCGTGGACGGCCACCTGCATCATCAGGCCGTCCAGCGGCAGCGTCCCCGAGTGGTTGGAGACCACCAGGGCCCCGCCGTCCTTCGGGATGTTCTCGACGCCCTTCACCTCCACCCGGAAGTACTTCTCGTACACCGGGCGCAACATCGACATCAGGACCTGGTCGGTGAGCTCCTTGTCGTAGCCGAACTCGTCGACCTCGTAGTCACCGGTCACCCGCCGCCGCAGGAACGCGAGACCGCCCGCCAGGCGCCGCTCCCAGCCGGCGGACCCCGCGGCGGGCTCCGCCGGGGCCCCGGCCGGGGGCTGCTGCGCCGGCAGGGCCCGCACGGCCGCGTCCCCGCCACCGGGGACGGGGGGCCTGCGACGGGCCCGCGACCGGTCGTCGTCGAACGGAATGACCTTGGCGTCCGCCATCGGGATCTGGGCTCCTATTCCGCGGGTCGGGAAGTCGGGGTGGAGGAGGCGGCGACGCGCCCGGCGAGCCGGTCCACGGCCCCCGCGAGCAGCTCCGGCGGCAGCAGGCCGGGACCGCGGCTGGCGGCGAAGTCGGCGAGGGCCTCCGCCGTCGAGTACCG
Organism: Streptomyces sp. NPDC093111; assembly: GCF_040683955.1. Lineage (NCBI taxonomy): Bacteria > Bacillati > Actinomycetota > Actinomycetes > Kitasatosporales > Streptomycetaceae > Streptomyces > Streptomyces sp. NPDC093111. The sequence goes on from NZ_JBFBNW010000007.1 coordinate 388,819, forward strand.
GGGGGTGAAGCCGAGCGTCTCGCGCATCTGGACGGTGGAGACCACCCGGCCGTGGGTGAGCAGCCGGATCTGCTCCGGCGAGAAGTCGGTGACCCCGACCGTGCGCAGCGCCTGTCCCACCCAGGTGACCGCCGGCAGCAGCACCGGCACCGTCGGCCGGCCGAGCCGCCGCGCGCACTGGGAGAGCAGCAGCACCCCCTCGCCCGCCACGTTGAACGTGCCGCTGTTGAGGGTGGCCCGGCGCGGCTCCCGCGCGGCGAGCTCCAGGACGTCCATGACGTCGTCCTCGTGGACGAACTGCAGCCGGGGGTCGTAGCCGAAGACGGTCGGCAGGACCGGCAGGTCCAGGTACTCGGCGAGCGGGGAGTCCACCCGCGGCCCGAGGATGTTCGCGAACCGCAGCACGCAGACCGCCACGTCCGGGCGGCGCCGGGCGAAGCCCCGTACGTACCCCTCGACCTCGGCGGCGTCCTTGGCGAAGCCCCCGCTCGGCAGCGACTTCGCCGGCGTCGTCTCGGTGAACACCGCGGGGTCGCGGGGCGCGGCCCCGTACACGCTGGTGCTGGACTTGACCACGAGCCGCCTGACCCGCGGCGACTTCTGGCAGGCGCCGAGCAGCTGCATGGTGCCGATGACGTTGGTCTCCTTGACCGACGTACGGCCGCCGGAGCCGAGCGCCGTCCCGGTGACGTCCATGTGGACGACCGTGTCGACGTCGTGCTGGGCCAGGATCTTGGCGATCGCGGGCTGTCTGATGTCCGCCCGGACGAACTCGGCGGCGCCGAGCGGGTGCGGGGACTCGACCGCGTCGACGGCGATCACCCGGCCGACCTCGGGGTCCCGCTGGACGCGCCGTACGAAACGTGCGCCCAGGTGCCGGGCCGCACCGGTGACGAGCACGACCTTGCCCAAGAGGAGCGCCTTCCGTCGGTCTTCCATCGGTGTTCCGCTGTCCGACACCGTAGCGCCTCCGCATTTCGGCGCAATAAAAGCGTGGCCCCCCACCGGAAAACCGGTGAGGGGCCACGCCGAGGCAGAACGCCGTCGTTACAACGGTCGCTTACTTCTTGTTGCGACGCTGAACACGCGTGCGCTTCAGCAGCTTGCGGTGCTTCTTCTTCGCCATCCGCTTACGCCGCTTCTTGATAACAGAGCCCACGACTACCCTCGCTCACTACTCGGAACATCCCCGCGCCAGCGGGGATCGGTGCGGGGCGTCTGGGCCCACACGACCTACGAGGGGCTAGCCTACCGCCCCGAGCGACCCGCTCGTAATCCGAGGGCGGAAGCGGACTGGGGCCGCGCGCTCGCTACGCGGTCGCCACCCCCACGAAGGACTCCCTGAGGTACTCGTGAACCGCCTGTTCCGGCACCCGGAAGGACCTGCCCACCCGGATCGCCGGCAGATGACCGCTGTGTACCAAGCGGTACACGGTCATCTTCGAGACGCGCATCACCGAGGCGACCTCCGCCACGGTCAGAAACTTCACCTCGTTGAGAGGCCTGTCGCCAGCAGCCATGACCCACCTGTACCTTCCGCACACGACGCGCACCGGCTTCCCCTCCGGTGACTCTTCGTCGCTGAGCGCTCACGCCCAGACTAGGGGCGGGTGGTACGAGTGGGGAAGAGGAGCTGCCATCGACCGTTTACCGTGACAGACACGCTCGATTGAGTACATAGCGAGTGAGTGGACGGTAGTAGTCCGAGCGCACCGCGTCATCAAGCGGAACGGCCACGGACACCTGCCCCTGCGCCTCCCCGACGAACAACGCCGGATCATCCGTATCGGCGAGACCGATGGCCTCGATACCCAGCTGACCTGCCCCGCAGACCCAGCCGTGATCCCCCACCACCAGCTCCGGCAGCGGCCAGCCGGCCTCGGCCGCACCTTCCAGCACGGCCCTAACCGGCAGCGGGGAGTGGGTGTGCGCCCCGGTCTCACGCCCTGCGGCGGACAGGTCGGCTTCGCGCACCAGCGCGACCCCCCGTACGTAGTCCACGAGGTACGTACGTACGCCGAACCGGGTCGTTATGTCGACACATCTCCCCTGCGCCGGGGTGAGAACAAGACATCCCGCCGCCGACAAAGCGTCTGCGAGCGTGGCGTAGAAACCGAGCAGCCGGTGCGGATGGCCCGTTCCGAACAGCACCGGGGCACGCCGTCCCGCCGCCTCCCCGAGCCGTTCCGCGAACGCCGCGAGGCCCCCGAGGGTCCGCTCCGGATCGATCGCGTCCGGCCCCGAACGGTGCGCCGGATCCCCCGACACCCCGCACCGGTCCGCCATCAGGCGCAGCAACTCGGCCTCGTCCCACCGCCACAGCGGCTCGATCCCCAAGGTCACCCGAGGATCGCGCGCGGCGAAGAGCCGGTAGCTGCGCAGACTCGTCTCCCGGGGCGTCGCCACCGTCCCCGCCAACCCCGCCGCCAACAGATGCGCCCGCAGCGCCCCGGTACTCAACATCCTCCCGATGCTGCCGGAACACCCCCGCGGCCGAGCCGAAACCTCCCGCACACCGCACAGTTGGCGTAACCACCACGCATCTGTCCGCAACGGGTTCAGGCCAGGCTCAGACCAGCAGCCCGCGCAGCGGGAACACCGCCCTGCGCGTCGCCAGGATCGCCTGGTCGAGCCGGTCCGCCGGGTCGTAACCCGCCGCCCAGTCCCGCCACTCGACCGGCCGGCGCCCGTCCGTCATCCGCGCGGGACCCAGCTGCCGGGTCCGCGCGTACACCTCGTCCCGCCACGAGGACGGGATCACCGACTCCGGCTCCACCGGGGCGTGCGCCGCGATGCCCACCAGATGCGTCCACGACCTCGGTACGACGTCCACGACCGCGTACCCGCCACCGCCGAGCGCCACCCACCTGCCGCCGTCGACGTGCGCGTGGGCCAGCTCGTGGCACGCCTCCTGCACCGCCCGCTGCGCGTCCAGCGACACCGCCAGATGCGCCAGCGGGTCCTCGAAGTGGGTGTCCGCGCCGTGCTGCGTCACCAGGACCTGCGGCCGGAAATCGGCGATCAGCTCCGGCACCACCGCGTGGAAGGCGCGCAGCCAGCCCGCGTCCCCGGTGCCCGCGGGCAGCGCCAGGTTCACCGCCGCGCCCTCGCCGGCGCCGGACGCGCCGGTCTCCTCCGGCCAGCCGGTCTGCGGGAACAGCGTCCGCGGATGCTCGTGCAGGGAGATCGTCAGGACCCGCGGGTCCTCCCAGAACGCCGCCTGCACGCCGTCCCCGTGGTGCACGTCCACGTCCACGTACGCGACCCGCTCCGCGCCCAGCTCCAGGAGCCGGGCGACGGCCAGCGAGGCGTCGTTGTAGACGCAGAACCCCGAGGCGGCCCCCGGCATCGCGTGGTGCAGGCCGCCCGCGAAGTTGACGGCGTGCGCCGCGTCGCCGCGCCACACCGCCTCCGCCGCGGCCACCGACTGCCCGGCGATCAGCGCCGACGCCTCGTGCATCCCGGCGAACGCCGGGTCGTCCACCGTCCCGAGCCCGTACGCCTGGTCGGCCGCCCGCGGGTCGGCCGACGCCGCCCGCACCGCCGCCACGTAGTCCTCGCGGTGCACGAGCCGCAGGGTCGACTCCCCGGCCGGCTTCGCCGCCACCACGTCCACGGCCCGGTCGAGCCCGTAGGCCCGTACCAGCCCCATGGTCAGCGCGAGGCGCACCGGGTCCATCGGGTGCTCGGGCCCGAAGTCGTACCCCGTGACCGCTTCATCCCACATCAACAGTGCGCGACCGCTCATGCGAGCCACCGTATCGGGCCTTCTCCGAGCCGAACGACGTGGCGTACACCACCGTCACCAGGACCAGCACCATCGGCACCACCATCGCCCCGCGGTAGCTCCACGCGTCGCCCAGCGCGCCCACCAGCGGCGAGCCGACCAGGAAGCCCACGTAGTTGAAGACGTTCAGCCGTGCCACGGCCGCGTCGCTCGCGGCCGGGAACATGCGGCCGGCGGCGGCGAAGGTCTGCGGCACGATCACGCTCAGGCCGAGCCCCAGCACCGTGAACCCGGCCATCCCCGCCCACGGCCCCGGCGCCAGCGCGACCACGGCGAAGCCCAGGGCCGCGAGCACGGCCCCGGACCGCACGACGAGCACGGCACCGAACCGCCGCACCCCGAAGTCGCCCACGGCCCGCCCGAGGAGCGTCGTCACCATGTACGCGTTGTAGGGGACGGTCGCCAGTTCCTCGGAGGAGCCGAGGACGTCCTGGAGGTACTTCGCCGACCAGTTGGAGACCGTCGAGTCCCCGATGTACGCGAAGGTCATCACCAGGCACAGCGGCAGCAGCATCCGGAACACCACACCGCCGCCGCCCGCCGGGGCCTGGGCGCCCTCCTCTCCGGCCGCCGGGCCCCGTTCCCCGGCCACGTACCAGCGGCTCCCGACGAGGACCACGGGCAGCAGCAGCGCCACCACCGGCAGGTAGGACACGAACAGCGACAGCTGCCAGTGCGCCCCCGCCCAGGCGAGCGAGGCACCGGCGATGCCGCCGAGGCTGTACGTGGCGTGGAAGCCGAGCATGATGCTCCGCCCGTACGCCCGCTGGAGGCTGACGCCCAGCATGTTCATGGAGGCGTCGAGCGCCCCGACGGCGAGGCCGAACACCCCGAGGGCGACGGCCGCCTGCCACAGCTCGGACCCGGCGCCCACGCCGAGCAGCGCCAGCAGCACCACCGGCTGGGCCCAGCGCAGCACCCGCGCGGGGCCGATCCGGGCCACCAGCTTCTCGGTGAGCACACTGGACACCCCGGCGAGCACGGGCACGGCCGCGAGGAACAGGGGCAGCAGCCCGTCGGAGATCCCGTACCGGTCCTGGATCGCCGGTATTCGGGTCACGAGCAGGGCGAAGGTGACCCCCTGCACGAAGAAGCCGACCGCCAGGGATCCCCGCCCACGCCGCAAACGCGCATCGTTCATGGCGGCACAGCGTAGGGCCGGGACCTACTCAGCGGTAGATGGATCACATACCCAATGTGGCCGGAAGCTCGTCCATCGCCCCGAAGTACCCGGTGGCACCCGCCAGACGCTCGCGCGGCGTCATCGCCGTGTACGCGTAGACGTCCATCCCGGCCGCCACGGCGGCCTGGACGCCGAGCCCGCTGTCCTCGATCACCGCGCACCGCTCGGGGGCCACTCCCATGCGCTCGGCGGCGTGCAGGAAGAGGTCGGGCGACGGCTTGCCCCGGCCGACGTCCTCGGCGCTGAACACGATCCCGTCCCGGAACCAGACGTCGAGCCCGGTCTTCCGGTGTCCGACCCGGATCCGCTCGTGGCTCCCGGACGAGGCCACGCAGTACGGCACTCCCGCGTCCACGAGCCGCTCGATGACCTCGGCGGCCCCGGCGACGGGCTCCAACTCCCGCTGGAAGCCCTCGAACACGCGCTGGTGGAAGACCTCGTCGAACTCCGCCGGCAGGCGCTTCCCGGACCGCTCCTCGACGAGCTCGTGGATGCGGTGCATGGCCGACCCCATGTAGTCGCGGATCGACTCCTCGTACGAGGTGGGGTGGCCGAGCTCGGTGAGGTAGCCGGCCAGGAGGGTGTTGGAGATCGGCTCGCTGTCCACGAGCACACCGTCGTTGTCGAAGATGATCAGGTCATAGCCCATGGAGATCACCCTAAACGCAGAAAAGCCCCGCACCATAAGGTGCGGGGCTTTCCCACAATGATTGTTCGGCGGCGTCCTACTCTCCCACAGGGTCCCCCCTGCAGTA